>DDYM01000057.1:0-11181 GCA_002347985.1 Bacteroidetes bacterium UBA2234 | reverse complement strand
CAGCAAAAAAGACAAACCCTCAATCGACACCACATCGATTCCGAGCAACATATCGGCCAATGAGAAAAAGTACTACGCCGATTTGCCGCTCACCAGTGAAGCGCAAAACAGAAATCAAAGCGCTGTGGCTCAATCACTGTTTGAAGCCGCGAAAATTTACCAAGATCGATTGATAGAATACCCAGAGGCAATCCGATTATACACCGAACTCGTTCGTAGATTCCCAAATTCAGAAAACACGCCCCAAGCCCTATACGAATTGGTAAAGTTGAATAAGCAATCGGGAGATTATTCGCAGGCCGACGAATGGAAAGCCCAGTTGTATACCAAGTATCCGAAAAGTGTTTACGTCCGTATGCTTGAAACAGGCGGAACCCTGAGCGACCTTGCCCAAAACGCATCAGGAAACCAAGCCATTGACAGCTTGTTCGAAATCATGGTAACAGCCTATACAAAAGGCGATTACAACGAAGCAATTGCCATCAAACAGTCGTCCGACAGAAATTTTGCCGGCAACTACATTCAATCCAAATTCGATTACTTACAAGCACTGTGTTTCATCAAAAAAGGCGATATCACCAAGGGAATTTCTTTGCTAGAACAGGTTGTTTTGGATTATCCATCAAGCGACATATCCCTAAGGGCTCGGGATATCATTGAGGCCCAACAACGCCTCAAACTCGAATCCGAGGTAACCGCAGGCAACACCGCTTCCAACGCAACAAATTCCGGCGCCAAATTCAAAATCGCATCGCCAAACGAACCCCTAGATATCATTTTCGTGTTTGCAAAAGGAACCAATGCAAATATGATTCGCGCTACCATAAGCGACTTCAATAAAAAACAGTTTTCATTTGAGAAATTGAACATCGCCTCACCCCTACTCATCGGTAGCAACTACGTTATTCACATTTCCCAATTTAGCGCACCCTCGGCAAGTAAAGATTACGCCGCTTTTATCAATAAAGCCACCGCCGATTTCGCCGCAAAAGGCCTCTTCGAATACAATGCCCTTACGATTACCGAAGCCAATTTCGTTGAACTATCCAGATCCATGGATTTAAACGGATATCGTCAGTTCGCCGCGAAACAATAAGGCCGAATTCTGCGTATATTCGCAATTGATTCATGGCTGCTCCAGGGTTTAAATTCACACTCATCAAACGCTTTTGGCAATTCCTCATTGGTGGAACCATCGCCGTTTTTCTTCTATTTATTTTGGTCAGTTTTGGACTCTTCGGTGAAATGCCCGATGTGGAGGACCTAGAAAATCCAAAAAACGCTTTAAGCTCAGAAATTTTGGGCGATGACGGGACCTTGATTGGTAGTTTTTACCTCGAAAACAGGATCAATACCGCACACAAAGACATTGCCCCTTGCGTTTTCAATGCCCTTGAAGCCACCGAGGATGTAAGATTTAGATCACATTCTGGCATCGATATTCGTGGCACCATCCGCGCGGTTGTGGCCCTCGGACAAGACGGCGGTGCCTCTACACTTACACAGCAGTTGTCAGAAAACCTCTTTTATCGCTTTCAAAAGCCGTCCACCAAAATCGGCATGATCATGCAGAAATTCAAAGAATGGGTGATCGCGGTGGAGCTGGAACGTCGTTACACCAAAAATGAAATCATTACGATGTACCTCAATACCGTCCCCTTTTCTGGGATATCGTTTGGAATTGAATCTGCATCCAAAGAGTTTTTCAACAAAAGCCCTAAAAATCTTCAAATCGAAGAAGCCGCAGTCCTGATTGGAATGCTGAAGGCGAACCATCGTTACAATCCGAAGTTCAACCCAGACAAATCTCTGTCGAGGCGCAACACCGTTTTGGAACAAATGAACAAATACAATTTCTTGAGCGACGATAGCTTAGCGCTGCTCAAAGCCAAACCCATAAAAATCAATTATCGCAGCGCCGAAATGGATGGCATGGCCCAATACTTCAAATACTATTTGGGCGAATACCTCAAGCCTTGGTGCAAGGAAAAAGGAATCGACCTTTACCGCAGCGGATTGAAGATTTACACCACCCTAAATCCCAAATTACAACAATATGCGGAGAAAGCGGTTCAGAAGCACATGCCTGAATTGCAGTCTCAGTTCACAAAAAGTTGGGGATCCGAAAAACCCTGGCGCTACGTCACCACACGTGCCGTCATTCCTGGGTTCATCGAAAGCGCCCTGAAACGCACAGAACGTTACAAAGGCTTGGCCGAGGAAATGGGCGATGATTCAGCTAAAATCATCCAGGAACTAAAAAAACCCATCAAAATGACCGTCTTCTCTTGGCATGGAGATGTTGACACAATGATGTCGCCCTACGACAGTATGGCCTACATCAAAAAAATACTCATGGCGGGATTTATCGCCGTTCAACCAGAATCAGGACATGTCAAGGCTTGGGTGGGCGGAATCAACCACAAACATTTTAAGTACGACCACGTGAACCGTCGTGCTCGCCGTCAAGTGGGCTCAACATTCAAACCCATTGTTTACGCGACCGCGATCGATATCAACCAAATGACGCCATGCACCGAATTCCCCAGGGAGCGCACCACATTTTTCTCAGGTGGCCAAGAATGGAGTCCTCGCAATGCCGATGGAAAATCGGGCGGTGTTTGGACAATGACCAAAGGTTTGGCTTTGTCGGACAACTTAATCACCGCGCAGGTGATGAAAAGCCTAGGCGATGATGCACCAGAGATTGTCGTCAAATTTGCTGAACGCGTTGGCATAGAAGCCAACCGAATTCCAAAAGTCCCATCCATATGTTTGGGTACAATGGAACTCTCCCCTTTCGAGATGGCCAGTGCTTATTCCGCATTTGCCAACAATGGACTTTGGGTAGAACCTACGTTCTTATTGCGTATCGAAGATAAAAATGGCAATATCCTGGAGGATTTCAGTCAACCCAAAACAGACCAAGTATTAAGCGCTGAAAAGGCCTATATGATGTTCCGCATGCTAGAGAATGTTGTAAACGGCGGTACCGGCAGCAGAATACGCGGTGGCAAATACGCTGTAGAAGGACATATTGCGGGCAAAACAGGAACTACGCAGGGTTCTGCAGACGGTTGGTTTATGGGGCTTACAAAGAATTTGGTGTGTGCAACTTGGGTAGGCGCCGATGATCCAACTGTGAGAATTCGAGGCACCCTCATTGGTCAAGGCGCAAATATGAGTTTACCCATTTTCGCTTATTTTATCAAGGCCGCACTGGACGACAAATCCACGGGTATTTCGTCAGATGCACTGGATATGCCGGATGGATTTGACCAAAGTATACTGGACTGTAGCAAGAGATCGATGGGTGACGACCACCGACCGCCAGCAAATATTCCCGGACTTGGAGAATAAGTTGTTTTTGCCAAATAATTTTGTTATATTTGCACCCCTTAAAAAGTAAAAAATCCAATGAAACCCGATATTCATCCATCGAATTACCGCAAAGTTGTTTTCAAAGACATGAGCTGTGATCATAGCTTCATCGTACACAGTTGCGTAAACACAAAAGAAACCATCAAATGGGAAGACGGCAACGAATACCCTTTGTACAAGTTGGAGATTTCTTCGCAATCACATCCTTTTTACACAGGTAAACAGAATTTGATCGATACAGCAGGACGTATCGACAAGTTCATGAAGCGTTACAACAAGAAGTAATTCTCGTCGTTTCGTCGATAGACTTAAAAAAGCCAACCCTTCGGGTTGGCTTTTTTGTTTTTCGTGTAAATTTGCGACATGACAACCCTTCTGCAGTTTGTTGACCCCGCAAACATTGAAAATCTCTATCCCCTCACAATCACAAGGCCCGCAGCCGATTTGAGATGTGGCATTCTTACAGTTGCAGAAAAATGGATGCACGACTTGGGCATCGAAGTAAAAAATTCGGGATTCCTTACACGCCCACACCTCTATCACACCCAAAGTCGTTTCGCCCCCTTGAAACCCAATTTAGATACGGATACAATCATTCAAATCCACGGCGCAACCATCCCAAACCCTTTGCTCATCAACAAGATCAAAGAACTGAAACCCGGCGATGCCCTAACCCACAACAACGAAATCCTCGTTTCTTGCATTACGTCCGCTTCGGCAGAAATAACAAATACAATTGCCTATGTAGAGAGTTGCGACCGAATCGATAGGCCTTATCACATTTTTGCTTTCAATGGCAAAGAAATTGTTCAGGACTTTGGCAGAATTACCAACGGTAGGTCGTCCCAAGCAATTTCACAAAGCAATCGCAGCTTCGGCCCCCACCCCATTTTTATTGAAGAAGGCGCCAAAGTGGAATGCGCAATTTTGAACAGCACGGACGGTCCCATTTATATTGGCAAGAATGCCGAAATCATGGAAGGCAGTCTGGTTCGAGGACCCTTTGCGATGGGCGAAGGCGCTGTACTCAAGATGGGCACCAAAGTATATACAGCCACCACGCTTGGACCTTTCAGCGTTGCCGGTGGCGAGATTTCAAACGTTGTTTTCTGGGGCTATAGCAACAAGGGACACGACGGATTCCTGGGCAATGCAGTCTTGGGCGAATGGTGCAACATTGGTGCAGATACCAATGCATCGAACCTAAAAAACACTTACGACGAAGTGAAAGTATGGAATTACAAAAGCGGTCGTTTTGAGAAGAGCGGACAGCAGTTCTGCGGCTTGATTATGGGCGATCACAGCAAGTGTGGGATCAATACGATGTTCAATACCGGCACAGTGGTAGGTGTTGGTTGCAACTTATTTGGCGCAGGGTTCCCGAGACAGTTTGTCCCTGACTTCAGCTGGGGAGGTGCTCAAGGATTTGTCACGCACAAATTAGATGCTGTACATAAAACAGCAGCATTGGTTCTACCCCGCAGAAAACGCGAATACGGAGAATTCGAAAAGCAAGTGATGGAATATGCCTTTCAAACCACGGCATCTCTTCGTGGCGAAGAATAATCAAAAACACCAAAAAATTTCATAAAACAAAAAGGGCCGAAAGGCCCTTTTTGTTGCTAATCTATACGAATAATAAAACTCGAGAGATTCTAAATTATAATGCTGAATTCATACTGCGCACTGCTGCAGCACTTTTCTCAAACTCAGCCTTTTCTTCCTCATTCAATTCCAACTCAACAATTTTCTCCCAACCATTCTTGCCCAAAATCACCGGCACACCGATACAAATATCAGACTGGCCGTATTCACCGTCCAATGAAACACAGCATGGCATCATTTTCTTTTGATCACATACCAAACTTTGAACCAATACACTTACAGCAGCACCTGGAGCATACCAAGCACTTGTACCCAACATACCTGTTAACGTAGCTCCGCCAACCATTGTATCGGCCTTCACCTTTGCCAACACATCGGCAGACAACATTTGACTCACTGGAACACCTTTGTAAGAGGCCAAACGAGTCAAAGGAATCATTGTAGTATCACCATGACCACCAATCACCATACCATCTACATCAGATGCAGGGCAACCCAATGCAGTTGACAAATAATATTTGAATCTCGCAGAATCAAGTGCGCCACCCATACCAATAATCTTATGCTTTGACACACCTGAATTTGATTTTGCCAAATAAGTCATTGTATCCATAGGATTACTTACGATCACAAAAATTGCGTTGGGCGAATGCGCCAAACAATTCTCCATCACCGTTTTAACGATACCCGCATTGATGCCAATCAACTCCTCACGGGTCATTCCTGGCTTGCGCGGAATACCACTTGTAATCACCACTACATCACTTCCAGCCGTCTTTGAATAGTCGTTCGTACTACCCGAAATACGCGTATCAAACCCATTAAGGGCTGCAGTTTGCATCAAATCCAAGGCCTTACCCTCGGCGAAGTTTTCCTTGATGTCCAACAGCACAACTTCTGCTGCGAAATTTTTGATTGCAATGTACTCCGCACAGCTTGCGCCTACGTTTCCTGCTCCGATTACACTGATTTTGCTCATGATGATGTGATTTTTCTTTTGGTAGCGCGAATTTACAAAATCAAAAACGATCTTTTGCGAAAATTCCAACTCATTTACTTTATTTAAAAAAAATCAATCCAACTCACTTACTTTTGCAATCCTTTTATCAACTAAATAGAAAAAGACAGTGAAAAACAAATACGTCGACCTAATCAACCAAACGTTCTACTTCCCCACAGAAGAGTTCAAATTGGACAGCAACGACAACCTACAATTCCACGGAATACCCATGATGGACCTCATCGAACAATATGGAACTCCGTTGAAATTCACTTACTTACCTAAAATATCTGAGAACATTCAAAAGGCAAGAACCTGGTTCAACGTAGCCATCGCCAAAGCCGATTACCAAGGAAAATACTATTACTGTTATTGCACCAAAAGCAACCACTTCTCACATGTGATCGATGAAGTACTAAAGAACAACGTACATATTGAGACGTCTTCCGCCTTCGACATCAACATTTTGGAGAACCTTTTCGAGCAAGGAAAAATCAGCAAAGACAAGTTTATTGTTTGCAACGGCTTTAAAAAGGAAAACTACATTGAAAACATCGCCAACCTAATTAACAACGATTGGACCAATGTAATTCCTGTCATGGACAACAGCAACGAGATTGATTTACTCACGCAATACACAGACAAACCAGTAACGGTTGGAATTAGAATTGCCGCCGAAGAAGAACCCAAGTTCGAATTTTACACCTCAAGATTGGGCATCGGATACAAAGACTTGGTCAATTTTTATCGCACCAAAGTCAAGCGAAACAAGAATGTAAAGTTGAAAATGCTTCACTTTTTTATCAATACAGGCATTTACGACACCGCTTATTACTGGAATGAGTTGCATAAATGTTTGAAAGTATATTGTGAACTCAAACAAGAATGTCCAGATTTGGACACCCTAAACATAGGCGGGGGCTTCCCGATCAAGAATTCTCTCACTTTCGATTACGATTATGAATACATGGCTACGGAAATCGTAAGTCAGATCAAACAGGTTTGCACAGAAAACAACATCCCTGAACCCGATATTTTTACAGAATTCGGTTCTTTTACTGTGGGTGAAGCCGGCGGAAACATCTACTCCGTTCTCGATCAAAAATCACAAAACGATCGTGAAAAATGGAATATGATCGACTCCAGCTTTATGACAACCCTACCCGACGCGTGGGCCATCAACAAAAAATTCATTATGCTACCCATTAACCGTTGGAACGAAGAGCAAGAACGCGTGTTATTGGGTGGTATCACTTGCGATAGCGACGATTATTACAACTCCGAGCAGCACGTAAACGCGATTTATCTTCCAAAATACGATCCAGAAGATCCATTGTATTTGGGATTCTTCAATACCGGTGCTTACCAAGAGAGCATTGGCGGATACGGTGGAATCCAACACTGCCTTACTCCAGCCCCAAAACATGTGATTATTGATCGCGACGAAAATGGCGAACACCACTTCCGACTTTTCTCTAAAGAACAGAGTTACAAGAGCATGCTGAAAACGCTTGGCTACATGTAAATTCTGTCAGGGAAATTTTTCATAAAGTTTACATTTTCTGAATCAGCAATCACGAACAAAATCGTGAACTTTGTGTTATAATTAAAAATAGCATATGTCAGATTCACATCATAACGGAAATCCTACCGGAGAGGCGAAATGCCCCTTCAACCATGGCCAAGGCCCTAAAGTAGCGGGCGCTGGAACAAGCAACCAAGACTGGTGGCCTAACCAACTGAACCTAAACGCTTTACGTCAACACTCAAACCTCACCAACCCATTGGGCGAAGACTTCAATTATGCCGAAGAATTCAAAAAACTAGATTTAAATGCCCTAAAACAAGACATCATTGAGGTAATGACAACCTCTCAAGATTGGTGGCCTGCCGATTACGGTCATTACGGCCCATTCTTTATCCGGATGGCATGGCACAGCGCAGGAACCTATCGTACCTCAGACGGAAGAGGTGGCGCAGGCGCAGGAATGCAAAGATTTGCACCCTTGAATAGCTGGCCAGACAATACCAACCTAGACAAGGCTCGCTTGTTGCTTTGGCCAATCAAACAGAAATATGGTCAACAAATTTCATGGGCCGATTTGATGATTTTGGCAGGAAACGTAGCTCTCGATTCTATGGGATTCAAAACCTTTGGTTTCGCTGGCGGTCGTGCCGACGTTTGGCAAGCCGAAGAAGTGTATTGGGGATCTGAGCGTAAATGGCTAGACGACAAACGTTATGCTGGCGACCGCGAATTAGAAAACCCATTGGCCGCAGTTCAAATGGGCTTGATTTACGTGAACCCCGAAGGCCCTAACGGCAACCCCGACCCAATCGCTTCAGCAAAAGACATCCGCGAAACGTTCGCTAGAATGGCGATGGACGATGTTGAAACGGTTGCTTTGATTGCGGGTGGACATACATTTGGAAAAACACACGGCGCGGCCGACCCAAGCAAACACGTAGGCCCCGAACCAGCCGCTGCAGACATCGCAATGCAAGGCATGGGATGGAAAAATACCTACGGCACAGGAAACGCAGGCGACACCATCACCAGCGGATTGGAAGGTGCTTGGACTACCACACCAACCCAGTGGAGTAACAATTACTTCGAAAACCTTTTCGGATACGAATGGGAACTTACAAAAAGCCCAGCAGGTGCGCAACAATGGAAGCCAAAAGGAAACGCCGGCGAAGGATTGGTTCCTGATGCCCACGATGCATCCAAGAAACATGCGCCTTTCATGCTAACTACAGATTTGGCGTTGCGTTTCGACCCAGCTTACGAGAAAATCTCACGTCGTTTCTTAGAAAACCCCGATGAATTTGCTGATGCATTTGCCAGAGCATGGTTCAAATTAACGCACCGTGATATGGGTCCAAGAGACAGATATTTGGGTTCCGATGTACCCGCCGAAGTTTTGATTTGGCAAGACCCTATTTCAAAGCCAGCTTTTGCGGCGCTAGACGATTCGGACATCAATGGTCTCAAATCTACAATTGCGGCCTCTGGATTATCAGTATCACAATTGGTATCTACCGCTTGGGCTTCTGCTTCTACGTTCCGCGGTTCAGATAAGCGCGGCGGAGCCAACGGCGCAAGAGTTAGATTGGCACCTCAAAAATATTGGAAAGTAAACAACCCGAGCCAATTGGGACAAGTCATAGACGCATTAGAGAACATTCAAAAGGCATTCAACGCAAGTCAAACAAACGGCAAAGGCATTTCACTTGCCGATACAATTGTTTTGGGCGGATGTGTGGGCATTGAAATGGCCGCAAAAAATGCAGGACATTCAATCACCGTTCCCTTCACCCCCGGCAGAGGCGATGCCAGCGAAAAAGAAACCGATGTGGCTTCATTCTCAGTACTTGAGCCCCATGCGGATGCTTTCAGAAACTACAACAGCAATCACAGATTGGGAACTTCTGAAGAATTGATGATAGACAAAGCGCAGTTGCTCAACTTAACAGCCCCAGAAATGGCAGTTTTATTGGGCGGTATGCGTGTTTTGAATACCAATTTCGACAATTCCAAGCATGGCGTTTTCACCCACCGTCCAGAAGCACTCACGAATGATTTCTACGTAAATCTACTCGACATCAACACCACTTGGTCGTCTGTTTCAGACAAGCAAGATGAATTCGTTGGAAAAAACAGAAATACGGGCGAAACCCTATGGACTGGAACACGTGTTGATCTCATCATGGGTTCAAATTCAGAACTAAGGGCCATTGCAGAAGTGTACGGATACAAATCAGCCGAAACCAAATTTGTGAATGATTTTGTTGCCGTTTGGCACAAAGTGATGAATTTGGATCGATTCGATATCTGATTTCACTCACAAATCACCGAGGAACCGCAAACTTGAATTAAGTTTGCGGTTCCTTTTTTTTAACCCATGTCCAACGACCCACTACACGGCATCACCCTCGAGAGAATCATCATCGAATTGCATGAAAAATATGGCTGGGAAGAATTGGCCAATCGCATTCGAATCAATTGTTTTTATGAAAATCCAAGTGTTCAATCCAGCTTGAAATTCTTAAGAAAAACGCCTTGGGCCAGAAAAAAAGTAGAGGACCTTTACCTCCGTTTCAAATCCAAGTAAATCCCGATGAAAATTTCAACAGTTGACCAATTTTTAATCTCCGGCTGTGGCCGTTGCAAGCATTTTGACACGCCACAATGCAAAGTTCATACATGGAGCGAAGCATTGCATCTACTCAGAGGAATCATGCAAAACAGCGGACTAACGGAAGAAATCAAATGGGGATTCCCTTGCTACAGCAATTCGGAAAACAAGAACATTCTCATGATTGGGGCCTTCAAAGAATTCTGTTCGTTGAGTTTTTTCAAAGGCGTTTTGCTTACAGATTCGCACCAATTGCTTCAAAAAGCAGGTGAAAATTCTCAAACAATGCGTCTACTAAAATTCACCAGTCCCGAGCAAGTCATCCAGCAATCGAGCATCATCAATCAGTATATCACAGAAGCCATTGAAATCGAAAAATCTGGAATTAAAATCCAGAAGCCCAGTGCACAAGAACTTGTTTTGTGTACTGAATTGGCTACCATACTTGATGAAATGCCCGAACTCAAAGTAGCTTTCCAAAAGTTAACACCCGGCAGGCAAAGAGGCTACAATCTCTACTTCTCCGATGCAAAACAATCGGCCACCAGAATCTCAAGAATCGAAAAGTTCATTCCCAAAATTCTAAGCGGAAAAGGCTTTCAAGATTAAGAGCCAGAATCCCTTACGATTTGTTCGAGCCCTTAAATGTTCCTCGATAATTAGGATAGAACAAAGAATTACACCAACAAAGCTTACTGGATAGAAAAAGCAAGTCCGATAGTGATCACAAAATCGAAGGCCACGCTCCCTCAGTGAGTGACATTTTCAACGCCAAGCAAACTCACAGCGATTAGGAATTGATGAAAACCATCATGGATTTGCTTTATGCATAAGAACTTATGGTGAGCCGAGCTCAAGAACAAAATATAAAAAAGAGAAGCAAAAAGTATAAATTCGAATTATGGCTCTTCGTCACACTTCCAATCAAATACACCTCTTCATTTCAAGATGTCAATTTGCCGCGGTGCGTGGAGATCAATACAACCCCATTGGAACCTTTACCACCGCCAGTAAGTTTGAGGCCAGTACCGCTGGTAGTGATTTACTCGCTGCCCG
>DDYM01000031.1:28521-32244 GCA_002347985.1 Bacteroidetes bacterium UBA2234 | reverse complement strand
TTGCCCACCCGATTTGTGGCAAGTGTTGATTATCAGTACAGCAAATACGTTTTTATTCAAACCCAGGTGATGCAAAGTTTGCGTGGTAGGTACACACAAAGCGCTCGATATCAAAGCTATGCGATGATTGCCCCTCGTTATGAAAGGGAAAAATGGGAAGTGTCGATGCCGGTGTTGCTTGAATATGACTATCGCAGTTTGAGAGCGGGTCTTTCTTTCAGGGCGGGCTGTTTTTATATTGGTAGTAACAGTGTGTTTAATCTGCTTTACACCCGCAACATGCGCGATGCCGATATTTACATGGGCTTTACGGTTTACCGATTCTCGGGCACCAAAAATTCCAGGTTTATCCAAATGATGAGGGATCAAATTGATCGTTTGGATAAGAAGAAGCCGGATTGCGAAAAGATGTAATTTATTCCAATTTGTCGTTTCGATATGATTGTATGTCGAAGCGGCCCGCAGGGCCGCTTCTCTTTGCGTATCTTTGTATTTATGTGGAATAGATTTTCCTCGACCCTTGGCAAATTGATGTTCGCCGCCCTAGCGCTGGTGAGTCAAAGTCTGAAATCACAAGTTGTTGTTTTGTCCAATACGTCGGCCGTGAATTCCGCTCTGGAAAGAGCTTTGAATACGGGTGAGTACACACTGGAGGCCTGCATCGCCCAAGCCTTAAACCAAAACATCGATGTTCAACTGTCCATGTTGTCTCAGTCACAGTCAAAATTGACGTTGGATCAATCCATCCGAAATTTTGGTCCGGACTTGTCGGGTGCAGCCGGTCAATTTTATCAATCAGGAAGAAGTATCGATCGATTTACCAACCAATTTGTGCAATCAACCATTGGTAGCAATAACTTTCAATTGCAGGGTTCGCTCCTTCTTTTTGGAGGATTGCAGAATGTAAATAACTACAAACAAGCCAACGAGAATTGGCTCGCCTCTGGGATGGACTTGAAAGCGATGCAATTGACCGTTACATTGCAGGTGGCAGCGGCCTATATTCAATGCTTGCAAGCCCATGCTTCGCAACTTGCGGCCGCGGACGTATTGGAGTCGAGCAAGTTTCAATTGGAGCGCGGTGAGAAAATTTTCAATGCCGGTGGAAGTACCGAAGGCGCTTTGCTCTCATTAAAAGCCCAAGTGGCCAACGATGCGGCCAATTTAACCAATGCCGAAAATGTGAACGCCACAGCCTTGCAAAATTTAAAACAGCTCATTCGCGTGGAATATCACAAACCATTTAGTCCGGTGTACGAAGACCTCGGCATCATTACCGCACCATTTGAATACACGGTAAATCAATTGGTTGATTCCATCCTCGTGAAGCGCCCCGATTACCAAGCCGCGTCTTATCGCGTGGCGGCAGCAGAATTTGGACTGCGATCAGCAAAAGGGGCATTGATGCCCACGTTGAGTGTGGGTGGTTCCCTGAATACGGTCTATTCGGACAACGCAAAAGCGATTGATAATATTAGTGTTACCGGGTTTTCGCCAATCGGTAGGGTTCAAGGAACCAATGAATTGGTGGAAGCGCCGCAATACGCATATTCAATGAAAACCAAGGCGTTTGGAGATCAGATTCACGACAACTTTGGTAGGTCTTTGGGTATAAATTTGAATATCCCAATTTACTCGGGTTTGTCGCGTCAGAACCAAGTGAAAACAGCCAATTTGGCGGTCTTGCGAGCGCAGTTGAACATGGATCGAATTCAGCAAAACGTGCAAAACGAGGTGCTCACGGCGTTCAATAATTACAAAAATGCGGAGAAGCGATACAATTCTAATCTCGAAAACAAAAATCTCCAAGCCCAAAATCAGAAGTACGTGAAACAACGATACGATGCGGGTGCGGCTTCCTACTTTGAATATCAAATGGCAATTGCAACCAGTTCGGCTGCGCATCAAAATTATATCTCTGCCAAATACGAATTGGCATTCCGTAGACTTGTCTTAGAGTTTTATTTATCTCCCAATCTATATCAATCATCTATCAACCCAACCCAAAATTAACATGAAGAAAAAACGCATTCTTTGGATTTCCATAATTTCACTCGTTGTCCTAGTGGTTGTTGCCATGGTGATGAAGGGGGGTAAAAAAGACCTGGAAGTTGAGACGGTGAAGGTGGAGAATCGCACAATCACAGAAATCGTAAGTGTGACGGGTAAAATTCAGCCCGAAAGCGAAGTGAAAATTAGTGCAGACGTGAGCGGTGAAATTATCGATATGATGGTGCATGAAGGGGATAGTGTAACGAAAGGACAACTGTTGTTGCGCATCAACCCAGAATTGTATGAAACCGCGATGTCGCAGTTGAAGGCCAATCTCGACAATACAAAGGCAGCGTTGGCAGGTTCAGAGGCGCAGTTGATTAAGGCCAAAGCGGCATATGATCAAGCCGGACTTACTTTCAAACGGCAGAAGTCATTGCATGAGCAAAAGGTGATTTCAGAGCAAGAATGGGAAACGGCCCAATCGCAGTATGAATTTGCAAAGGCAGATTTTGAATCGGCTGGAAAATCGGTGCTGGGCTCGCGATACAATGTTCAAAGCGTTGCAGCTCGATTGGAAGAGGGTAGAAGGAATTTGGGAAGGACGAGTATTTATGCTCCGGCATCGGGTACAGTGACGCATTTGACGTCGGAAAAGGGAGAGCGCGTTGTTGGTACTGCGCAAATGGCGGGTACTGAAATCATGAGGATTTCCAATATGCGAGTGATGGAAGTGCAAGTGAATGTGAATGAAAACGACATTGTGAAAATTCACCGAGGCGATAGTGCTGACGTGAAGGTGGATGCCTACGACAATCGTGTTTTCAAGGGGGTTGTGACAGAAATTGCGAATTCTGCGGTATTCAACGCTGCACAAAACATGAGCGATCAAGTAACCAATTTTGTAGTTAAAATTCGTTTGTCGCCCAGCAGCTATGCTGATTTGATCAAAAAGGGAGAATTCCCATTTTTGCCGGGGATGACGGCCAGTGTGGATGTGAAAACCAATACAAAGGCGGGTGTTATCGCGGTGCCTATTGCGGCTGTAACTACGCGCAATCCCATTGTGGATGCCTCTGTTTCTGAGAAAGGCGGCGCTGCGAATGCGGTGGCTAAATCCGCCTCGGCGGGTGTGCAAACGTGGGTGTTTCTTTACAATGGAGGAAAGGCCAAGGCGGTGGAGGTGAAAACTGGACTTCAAGATTTGGATTATTACGAAGTGATTTCGGGGTTGAAGTTGGGCGACGAGTTAGTGTCGGGCCCGAGTATGGCTGTGGCCAAGACCTTGAACGATGGGGATCGCTTGAAAAAGAAGAAATAACTTTTACACAAAATTCCAACCCCTAGGGTGGATTTCTTACACAAAATGCTATTTTTGTGCTGTTGCTAGGTTCGATTGTGGATGGCTAATTCACATCGATGAAAAGGGAACTTCGGTGAAAAACCGAGACTGTACCCGCAGCTGTAACTCCAGATCAAACCCAGTTTGATCTATATTTTGGGCCTCTAACGCCACTGTGTAACAACGGGAAGGCGCCCAAGATGGAGAAGTCAGAAGACCTGCCTGATAACAACCATTGCACGCTTTCGGGATAAAGGCGCGGCGAGGAATCGGGCTTGCTTTGCGTTCCCGTAACTTCTCTCCCAATATCTCGTAAATGTGCCAACGCAATCTATGTTTGCCTTGTGCGCCATATCGCTCCTTTCGATGGTTTCGGAAATTACTCCGAA
>DDYM01000031.1:7606-28467 GCA_002347985.1 Bacteroidetes bacterium UBA2234 | reverse complement strand
GCGGGGAATGATGATCGATCCTTGACGAGTGCTTTGGGTGGTGCGGGCGTTTTCTTTAAACAATACGGCGTGGCCGGTTCAAGTACGATATCCCGTCGCGGTGCCGATGCCAATCAAACCCAAGTAAACTGGAATGGTCTCCCGGTAAATAATGCCATGTTGGGAATGACCGATTTCAATACTTTGTTAAATTGGGGAAATACAGAAATGTTCCTAGTGGAAGGCGGAAATTCTGCCAGTGTGGGCAGTGGAAGCATGGGTGGTACTTTGTTCCTCAGAAATGGGGTTGCCTTCGGAAACAAAAAGTCCTTTGAACAAAAATCTAAGATACTTAGTACCATTGGCAGTTTTGGAGAGAGAAATTTGGCGGCTGATATCGCGCTGCAAAACCAACATTTGATGTTTCAAGTGTCTGCGATGCGGTTTGAAACCAACAATACGTTTCACTTTGCCGACCTAGGGCTGGATTTGCCGAAACGGGTGATGGAGAATGCGCATCGACAGCAATCCATGTTGCGTTCGGTGTTGGCATACAACAAGGGGTCGCACTTTTTAAAGTGGGTAAATGAATTGGCTAGTATGCAACGGAGCTTGGGTTTGGCGATGGGTTCTTTTCAGCCATTGGGTAGGCAGGATGATAACAATTTGCGATCGGTGCTCGAGTATGTTTATCAACCCAAGGGCGGGTTTTCGGCTACGCATCGATTGGGTTATGTCCAGGATCAAATCAATTATTTTTCATCGCCCACAATCACACACGGGAGTTTGAGCATTGGAAAGACAGTGCATTTTCAAAGTGAATTTTATCGGGTTTGGAAGATTTGGCGCGCTTTTTTAGGGAACGATATCCAGTATCAACAGGCCCATTCAGAATATTATTTGGGATGGTCGTCTCGGGTATTGCCCGCTTCTTTGATAGGCTTGAGTGCTGCAAAAGGAAAATGGAATTTGGGGTTCAATGCGCGTTACGAATGGCATGAAAAGGTACCTACGATGGGATTGTCTTCCGTCTATCAACTTTCGAAAAAAAGTTCGTTCAAGGCCAATGTTCACAGCAGTTTTAGACGTCCAACCTTAAATGATTTGTTTTGGGTCACTGGCGGGATGTCTCAGGGATTAAAGCCAGAAAAAGGAAAGGGCGCCGAGATTGGATATGTATTCAAGTCGCTGTCCAATGCTTCGGGACGATCGCATCGATCTTCAAGTCCTTGGTGGGTGCAATCAGAAATAACCCTGTATTATCGAACGGTTGATCAGCCCATTTTGTGGGTGCCGAAGGGGACCTATTGGTTTGCAACGAATTTGTCCGGAGGTGGAAAATACATGGGCTGTCAGATGAGTGGACTGCTAAAATATCAGTTCAACAAAAACACTTCGGCGGTTCTGAAAACCAATGTTGACAGGGTAAGCAGTCGGGTTAAGCAAACACCGGAATCCTTGGCTTATCAACAAATATTTGTGCCGGACTGGAATGGAAATGTGTATTTGGGTGTTGAAAATGGGCTTTTTGAGACAGGCTTGGGATTGGATTATACGGGGAAGCGATTTATTCAAACGGACAATCTCCAATTCTTAAATTCTTATGCTCTCTTGAATGCGCAGGTTGGCTTGAAAAAGTGGGTTTTACCCAAGGGCATTGTTACCCAAGTGAAATTGGAATTGTTGAATATTCTGAATCAAGAGTATGTAAACATGCCAGGAAGGCCAATGCCGGGTAGGTCGATTCGAATGACATTGTTGATCAAAATGAATTAAAAAATAAAAATCATAAAATATGAAAAACTACAAAGGATTACGCACTTTTTTGCTGTTAATGGTGCTTGTGGGTGCCACAAAATTGCAGGCCCAATTTATCGTTGAGGGTTTTGAGACGATGCCTATGGATTCTGGGCAGGTGTTAAATGGCGACAGAGGGGAGCGCGATATTTTATTGCATCCCAAAGGACCATTCGTTTCTCATATGCCGGTGCTGTGGGACACGTCGTTTGGCGGATATTGGGCAGCGGGATGGGCTGTTTCAAGAAAATTGGATGGTTCTACGGGCGCATCAGACTATGCGAAACATTTGTATTGTGCCAAGCCAGGACATGGTTCGGAGAAGAATACTTTGGGTAAGTACGATGGCAAGGCCTATGCAATTGGAATGAATGGTTCGTTTATCATTTCAGAGGCTTTTGAGAGTAGCGGAATTTTAGGGTTTAAAATTGCCAATACTACGTTTGCGTACAACAGCATGAAATCGGGCGATGCCTTTGCCAAGAAGTTTGGTGGGGCTTCAGGAAACGATGCGGATAGCTTTGTGTTGAAAATATCGGCTTTTCACAAAGGCCAATTGTTGTTTAGCAAACGTGTTGTTTTGGCGGATTTTCGTTTTTCTGACAATTCAAAAGATTATATATTAGATAGTTGGGCGATTGTTGATTTGTCTTGGCCGCAAAAAGAAGTAGGTCCACGTGATAGCTTTGTTTTTGATTTGATGAGTTCAGACAACGGTCAGTTCGGAATGAATACACCGGGATTTTTTGCCATCGACGAGGTAATAGCAGCGCATTGGGAAGGTGTGAAATCGGTAAACAAAATTGCTGCGAAAGCGTATCCGAATCCAGCGGACGAAAAGGTAGTTGTTGAAACAGCCGGAAAAATGTCGACTTTGCGCGCAATTGATGCTTTGGGTGAGGTAGTTTATGAGACGCATGATTGTGTAGGTCAGCTCCATGAGTTGAATACAAAATCTTGGCTATCTGGGGTTTATCAGGTATCGGTTACCACCCAAAATGGAATTGAATATACTACGATTGTAAAGCGATGAGATTGCATTCCCGCTATTTCTGGAGTTTTTGGGTGTTGATGTTGGTTTTTCAGGGTTGTGCTGAAGATCCGATAGTACCCAACAAAAAGGATATTCCCAGCAGTGGGGAGCGGGTGGGGGTGCTGTGTGAAGGGAATTTTATGTGGAGCAATGCAAGATTGGATTTGCTTCAGACGGATTCGGGGAAGACGCAGTTGGTGACCAATGTATATGAGAAGGCCAATGCCAAACCGATTGGCGATGTATTGCAGTCGGCTTTGGTTTCTGGCAACAATTTATTTTTGAGTATCAACAACAGCGGGAAGGTGTTGGGAGTTGATCCTTTTACTTTCAAGCAGAAGAAGATGAATGCGAAGTTGAAATCGCCGCGATGTTTGATGATGGTTGGGGGTGATTTGTGGGTGAGTGATTTGTATGGGAACAAGATATCGGTTTTGGATACGTTGGATTTGCATGTAAAGCGGGAGATTGTTGTACCGGGTTGGACGGAGCAGATGGTGAGGTGGGGTGATGAAGTTGCGGTGGCATGTTATACGGGTAAGGTTTTGGTGTATGATTATTTGAGTGGGGTGTACAAGCGTTCTTTGGATGTAGATTCGGGTGCGTTGTATTTGGCGGTTGATGGGGGTAGTAGGTTGTGGGTGGTGAGTTCAGTGGGCAGTAAAGGCGGCGTAGCCGCCTTTACTGCCTCAGCCAGCGCGCCTGCGGCGCGCTGGACATCCAATGCCCCCCTGGGAAATATCTATCCCTCCACAGATGGAAATTCCCTTTACATTTCCTCCCAAAATAAAATTTGGTCCTTCCCCTCATCCGCCTCCTCCAATGCCGATATGCAACCCCTTTTTAACCCGGCAGTAAAACAACTCTATGGCTTCTTCTTTAACCCCGTAAACCAAGTTTTCTACCTCGCCGATGCCAAAGACTACGTGAGCAATGGCGATGTGATCCGATACCCGCTCCTAAACCCTAGTCAACAATCTAAACTGAGCACCGGTGTCAACCCCTCAGGATTTGTGGTTTTGCCCTAACCCCATCAGAGAAACTTTCGCCCTTCCTTTCCTTGCTCATTCTTTTCTATCTTTGAACCCTAAGGCATGAAGTTTAAAATTCCGGGGCTCAAAAAAATCGACATACTGCTGCTGCGTTCCTATGTGGGACCCTTTGCGGTGACCTTTTTTTTGTCGATGTTCCTCTTCCTCATGCAGTTCCTCTGGAAATTTATCGATGAACTCGTTGGCAAAGGCATCTCTACCGATTTGTTGGCCAAACTCATTTTCTATTCTCTGGCCGATCTCGTTCCCATGGCAATGCCCCTCACCATTATGGTGGCTGGCTTAATGACCTTCGGAAACCTGTCGGAGAGTTTTGAATTGGTAGCCATGAAAAGCAACGGGATTTCCCTGCTGCGGGCCCTCAGACCCATATTCCTGCTGATGTGCTGTCTTGCGGTCATGAATTTCATGTTCTTGAATTATGTGATCCCCAAAGCCAAACTCGAACAAGCCGGAATGCTCATCGATATGCGCTCCAAAAAACCCACCTTTAACTTGGCCGAAGGCATCTTCTATCATCAAATTGAAGGATTTGCCATTCGAGTGGGTAAAAAGGAATCCGACAATCAAACGGTGAGGGATGTTCTGATTTATGAATACAAAAAGGACGACTCCAAGCGGTTGAATGTGGTAAGGGCAGAGTGGGGAACCATGAAACTGACGGAAGATCAAAGAGTACTCAATTTTACCTTGTACAAAGGTGTTCGATACGAAGAAATGACCAACAGTCCAGAGTATCGAAAAACCCAACCCTTTAACCAGATGTTTTTTGAGAAGCAACAGATTCAAATCGATTTGTCCAGTCTCGATTACCAGTTTTCTGATCGGGATTTGATCGCTTCGGATTACCGACTTCAAAATGTATCGCAGTTATTCAAGGAAATTGATACGTTTAACATAAAATGCGCATCGCTGAAGGCCGATAATAGTCGATACCTGGGTCGTTATATCCACTTGCCCGGCGTGATGACAGTAGATACGCAAATGACGGCCTACAAAAGAAGTGCGACGCAATTTGACCCGCTCACGGAAACTCGAATTTTAAAGAATTATCCCGAGACTCAGCAGGCTACCATCGCGGCGAGCGCGATCAACCATGCCAGAAGTATCAAAAGTACGGTGGAGGGTCTTATGACATCGCTCGATTTTGAGGAAACGGATATCAATCTATACAAATCGGAATTGCATAAAAAATTCGCATTTTCTATCCTAGTAATTTTACTCTTTTTGATTTCAGCGCCCTTGGGAGCTATCATTCGCAAAGGGGGAATTGGGATGCCGTTGGTTATTTCAGTTGTGCTTTTTGTTCTGTTTTACGCGGTCAATTTAACAGGCGAAAAAATGGGCAAAGAAGGCGTTGTGCCGGTATGGGTGGGCAGCTGGATGAGTTCTATGCTTTTGTTCCCAATTGGATTGGTTATTACGTATCGGGCCAGCATCGACAAGAGTTTTCAGGGGACCAATCCTTTGAAAAATTGGTTTGTTGCGATTTTGCAAAAATGGAAAAGGAAAAAACCTGTTGAAGATTCAAAGGAATGAAGATCCTAGTCGTTGGAAATAGAGTGCCTTGGCCACTGCACGATGGCGGTGCTATTGCAACCTATGGGATGCTTAGGTCTTTGGTTGAAAATGGCGCGGAGGTTGATTTCTTTAGTTTTAATACGAAAAAACACTTTGCGAAAAACGCAACTATTGAAAAGTATTTTGCGTTTTGTAAAGTTCATTTGGTATCGCTCGATGCCAGTGTTCGTCCAATCAAAGCCCTTTGGAATTTGCTTTTTGGTGGAAGTTATCACATGGAACGGTATGATAGTTCCGAGGGTGCCAATCAATTATTTCAATTGATCAAATCAGGTTGTTTTGATTGTGTGATTATAGAGGGATTGTACTCAATGCCAATTTCCATGCGGGTTATGAAGCAGTTGGGTCATTCTCGACAATCTGTATCAAATCAAACCGAAAGGAATTTGGGAAACCCCAGTTCAAATAATATTCGGTGGGTGTATCGATCTCACAACCTAGAGCATCAAATTTGGGAGAGACTGTCCGTTTCCACCCAGCAGCCTCTCAAACGTTGGTATTTGCAACTGCAAGCGCGGCGTTTGAAAAACTATGAAATCAATGCGTGGAATGTTGTAGATGCGATAGTCCCGATTGTAGAAACCGATTCGTTGGTGATCCAAAAAACTATGTCAGATGAAACTGCCAAAGGCAGAGAGGCTGAAAACAATCAAACCCAAATTCAATCGCAGCACCAATCCGATAGTATTACGGAAATTCAGCACAGAATTCATGTGTATCAACCGGGCATCGCAATTGAGAGCCCCTTTTCATTCATACATCGTCCACTGTCGATTTTTCACATCGGCTCCATGGAATGGCAGGCAAATGAGCAGGGCGTTGTTTGGTTTTTAAGATATGTTTGGCCCTTGATTTTGGTGGCTCAACCCAATGCCAAGTTTCATTTGGCGGGCAAAGGACTCAAAAAGGATGATCCAAGATTTTTTCAGGCGGGCATTGTAAACCACGGGGAGGTGGATGATGCAGAAGTGTTTATGCAGAACTATGGAATCATGATTGTTCCAATTCAAGCGGGGAGTGGTATTCGGATTAAATCCCTGGAAGCCATGGCGCTGGGGGTGCCAGTGGTGTCAACCTCTATTGGTGCTCAGGGACTTGCAATTCAATCTGGTGTTCAAATGATCATTGCGGATAAGCCCCAAGATTTCGCCCATGGAATTGTGCAATTGCTGTTGAATCCAGTGCTGTCTCAGGGGATGACAAAACACGCGAGGGAATATGTAGAGTTACACCACAATCTCAAACGCAACACCTCGGAATTACTTGCTTTTTTGGGGCAACTCAAGGACCTTTGAAAAATGATAAAATTTTCGGCAGGGTTGTTTGCAGTTTTATTGCTGCAATTCACGGCTCTGAAAGCCCAAACTTTGCCATTCGGGCCGCTGAAATGTCAGGGGCCGGTTCCCAAAGCATTCTCTCAATCGAGTTCCACAAAAGCGCTGCAGATGATGCAGGCGATCGATGAGGCGCAAAAAAACAACAAGGAAATCTCGGAAGAACAAGAGTTTGCGTTGTCAACCACCTTTGTAATTGATGAAATTCTCAAAAGTGGCAAAGTGCTCTGTGCCATTTAAAATCACAATAGTAAGTGAGATGGCTCCACCAATATTGCGCAGCCCTTCCAACGGTGCTTCGGGGGTAGATTCAAAAAAATCTAAATTTGTTTGGAATCAAGTTCCTGGCGCTACCCAATATTTGATTTCGGTGTACGGAATTTCTCCGGTGAAATTGCTTTATCAGAATTTTACGGATTCTACATGGGTGTATGTCAGCGATTTACCCGCCAACTTGAACTGTCAATGGGTTGTTCTTGCCATGGGCAATAAGATCTCCAAAAAATACAGCGCAACCTGGAAGTTTACCACCAATGCGATGGTTTCTGTAGATCAAGATCTGAAAGAACAAATGGGTCATTCCTATTCATTATATCCAAATCCAACAGATGGTATTTTGCATGTGCATCGATTGAATTCAGTAATGAATGAATCCATTTTCATGTATGATGAATTGGGGAAATGCATTTACACATCGGGTGGTTTATCATCACAAATGGGCAATCAGATTCAGTCGGGTCCAAATGCTGCGGGGGTGAATAAAACGGAAAATGGGTCCGACGTTACCATTGATGTTTCCGGGTTAAATCCAGGACTCTATTGGTTGAAAATCGGTTCGGATACGTCGAGATTTATGGTAATCCGTTAACCGCGGTAAACCATCTTGAAGTGAGGGATTCCGGCTTCATAGAATCTGTCTCCCTGGGCTTCGAAACCATATTTCTGGTAAAAATTCATCGCATGCTCTTGGGCGTGTAGATAAATGATGGGCAATTCTTGGCTGCGCAGTGGCGTTACGATTTCCAAACAATTGTTTAATAGGGCGGCGCCAATTCCCGAAGTGCGATGTTCTTTCAGGACCGCGAATCGCTCCAGTTTATATCCTTTGTCTGTGGTGCGATATCTACACGTTCCAACGTTCAAACCATTAAATGTGGCAAGAAAGTGGGAGCTGGTTGACTCAAATTCATCATACTCTTCATCGGGCGGACATTCTTGTTCAATTACAAAAACTCTGCGACGTATATCAAAAGCTTGGGCTAAATCAGAGGGGTTTGAGATCGGTTTGACATGTATCATCAGAAAAATGGTTAAATTTGCATCAAACTTAATACAATTTAGAACGCAATGGCTCAATCTCAAATTCAATCTTTGCTCGGTTCACAAGCAGAATTCTTGTTGGATCACAACTGTAAAACCATCGATAAGTCTATGATTCACGCTCCAGGGCCTGATTTCATCGATCGTATTTTTGCTCAATCAAACCGCAACCCTCAGGTGTTGAAGAGTTTGCAGCAATTGTACGGCCACGGTCGTTTGGCAAACACAGGTTATTTGAGTATTCTTCCTGTAGATCAGGGAATTGAGCACAGTGCGGGTGCTTCTTTTGCTCCAAATCCTATTTATTTTGATTCTGAAAACATCATCAAGTTGGCGATTGAAGGCGGTTGCAATGCAGTGGCTTCAACCTATGGTGTTTTGGCGATGCACGCTCGCAAATATGCCCACAAAATTCCTTTTATCGTTAAGTTAAACCACAACGAGTTTTTGTCTTACCCCAATAAGTTTGATCAAATCATGTTTGGTTCGGTTGAGGATGCTTGGAACTTGGGTGCAACTGCAGTGGGTGCTACCATCTACTTCGGAAGTCCTGAAAGCGGTCGCCAGATTGTTGAAGTGGCAAAAGCTTTCGAGCGCGCTCACGAATTGGGTATGGCTACCATCCTTTGGTGCTATTTGAGAAACAATGGATTTAAAGTAGACGGTGTTGATTATCATGCAAGTGCGGATTTGTCGGCTCAAGCCAACCACTTGGGTGTTACCATTCAAGCCGATATCATCAAACAAAAATTGCCAACCAACAACGGCGGTTATTTGGCAACCAAACACGGTAAAACCCATCCCAAAGTATACTCTGAATTAACCACAGATCACCCAATCGATTTAACTCGTTACCAGTTGGCAAATTGCTACATGGGAAGAGCCGGTTTGATTAACTCTGGTGGTGAATCTAAGGGTCAGGGAGATATCGAAGAAGCGATTTTCACTGCAGTAGTTAACAAACGCGCCGGTGGTTCAGGTTTGATTTTGGGACGTAAAGCATTCCAAAAGCCTATGAATGAAGGTGTTGAGTTGTTGAATTCTGTTCAAAGCGTTTATTTGGATAGCAGCATCGATTTGGCGTAATTTGTCGGTCATGAATCTTGATTTCGAAGACGACGAAGACCTTGCAGGTGATGGACCAAAATGGTATCAGCGCACCTGGAGTGGGATTTTAACAAAAACCAAGGATAAAAAGCCTACCCCTGATGGGTTGTGGGAGAAGTGCAAGCGCTGCAAAGAGGTTGCACCTACCAAAGATTGGATTGTAAATCAATACGTTTGTCCTTCTTGTTCCTACCATGAGAGAATTGGTTCGATGGAATATTTCGATATTCTTTTTGACGACAATCAGTTCACCGAAATCAATGCCGATTTGAGCAGCGGAGATCCATTGAAATTTACAGATTCGGCCCCGTATACCGATCGCATTGTAGTGGCTCAGCGCAAAACCGGATTGAAAGATGCGGTGAGAACAGCCCATGGTAACATAGACGGTCAACCACTTTGCGTTGCCTGTATGGATTTTAACTTCATCGGTGGTTCAATGGGCAGTGTTGTTGGTGAGAAAATTGCCCGCGCAATTGATTATTCTTTGGCAACACGCACTCCATTTATGATGATTTCAAAATCGGGTGGGGCAAGGATGATGGAAGCGGCTTTTTCATTGATGCAAATGGCAAAGACCAGCGCAAAATTGGCACTACTAGACCGCGCGGGAATTCCCTATATTTCATTGCTTACTAACCCAACCACAGGAGGTGTGACAGCTTCTTTCGCGATGTTGGGCGATGTGAATATCGCAGAACCGGAGGCGTTGATTGGCTTTGCCGGTCCGCGTGTGATTCGTGAAACGATTGGCCGTGACCTTCCCAAAGGATTCCAAAGTTCTGAATTCTTGGTGGAACACGGGTTCTTGGATTTTATCGTGAACCGAAATGAGTTGAAAGCTAAAATTTCTAGCTTGCTGCGTATGATTTGGACTAAAAAAACAGCTTAAAATAAACTAACTATGAACTTTCCAGATAATTTAAAGTACACCAAAGACCATGAATGGGTTTTGGTTGATGGCGATGTAGCCACCATCGGCGTTACAGATTTTGCTCAAAGTGAATTGGGCGATATCGTATTCGTTGACATTTCTTCTCAAGGTGATACCTTGGCTGCGCATGAGGTTTTTGGTACAGTTGAAGCAGTGAAAACTGTGAGCGATTTGTACATGCCTGTAAGCGGCGAAGTGATCGAAGTGAACGCTTCTTTGGATGCGGCTCCTGAATCAGTAAATAGCGATCCTTACGGCGACGGTTGGATGGTGAAAGTAAAAATGAGTAACCCATCTGAAGTAGACGGTTTGATGAGTCATGCCGATTACACAGCAATGGTTGGATAATTCACTGTAGAACTTAATTGATAAGGGCCCGAGAAGTACTTCTCGGGCCCTTATTTGTTTGAGACCCCACCTACAAAATCTTCAATAATTCTGAGGTCTTGGGCCCATTCACACCCCAAAAATCCTTTGAAATCGCTGTAGGCAATGTTCTGTTTGTAGAAAGATAAATATTGGGTTGACAGTGGGCTATACGACCAGTGCCATGCCTCCGGCTCATATCCTGTGATTCTACCACTTTCCCTCGGTGAATACACTTCAACAAAGCCAAATTTAATCGCGTTCTTCCGTAACCATTGCAATTCTTTGAGTCCTCTGCCGGTGGCGAAATACCCGGGACTTAGATTGTTGATGTCAATGTCTGTCCCCCAATGATGCCTACTGCTGCTAGGCATGCTGCTGTACTTTAAAATCTCTCTCGCATTTTTTGCAGTTGCCCCAAACTGCGCTAAGTTGGCCTTCCACTTGCGCTCCCAAATGGCCTGCTGCTCCCAAAAATTTCTTGTTCCACTGATGATTCTCAATGTGATCCCGTCACTGGCGGCGGCCAATTTCATTTGTCGGAAAGCCACAACGACATCTTTTTGGAGGTACATCGACTTGCTGCAGAGATCCGCAGGAACCATTTGAAATCGAATATGGGTTTGGGGAAGAAACCTTCCGGTTACAAACGCCTTGGAAATCGCAGTATCTATTGGGGTTGGCAATGATAGATTTGACACTGTTGAGGTCCCGACAGCCATTACCGCTTTGGTTTTAACCATCAATTTGGAATTTGGTTTTATGAAAGATTCCGATGATTTAACATCCAAATTGGGGCTTTGGGTAGCGATCAAATACGAAATGGAAATCGTGAAAAATGAAAAAAATATCACTGCGCGGTGATTCATGCGAACAAAGTAACAACAAATCTATTTGTCTCTAGTAAATTCGTGAACTATGACTCGTTTTTTGCAATTGGTAAAATTGACATTCATCTTCTGTTTGATGTCGTTGTCCACAACCCTAATAGGCCAAAATTCTGCGATGGAGCACGGAGCTACGGCGCGTTGGCAATGGGAATTGAAGCGACTTGCGGATCCTGCAACAGGCAATATTCCGTTAAATATGCGACAAAGAGAGTTGATGTTCGTATCAACCCTTCCCAAAAATACGGATGTAAATCCTTTGGCGATGGGACAAAGTACGGGCTGGATACATCGCGGACCCTTTTTTATTGGGGGGAGAACCCGCGCCCTGGGAATTGATGTTGCCAACCCAAAACGAATTCTTGCTGGCTCTGTTTCTGGCGGAATGTGGTTGAGCGAAAACGATGGGAAATCATGGCATCCCACACAGGCAACCAACGAATTTCGAAGTGCAACTTGCATCGCACAAGACATCAGACCCAATCATCAGCAACGATGGTATATGGGGACTGGAGAGGCATACGGACAAAGTGCGGGTGCAAGGGGGGCTTATTATTTGGGCGATGGATTGTTTTCGTCCGATGATTCGGGAAAGTCGTGGCAAGCGATTGCTTCAACGGCGGGCGGTAATCCTCTGTCTTTCACAACGGGTTGGCAATTGGTTTGGAATCTCGCAGTAGATCCCTCTGCCGCCGATACATCGAATGAGATTTACGCGGCCATCTATAACCAAATTCAGCGCAGTGCGAATGGGGGAAAGACTTGGGTAAGTCAATTGGCAGGCGGTTATTTTACGGATGTTGCGGTGACATCGAAAGGGGTGGTTTATGCAACTTCCAGTTCGGATGGCGCAAAAAAGGGGATTTTCAGAGCGGACAACGACGGTAAGTTGGTGAATATCAATCCATCATTTTTAGGGACAACGTACAAGCGCATCGTGATTGGCGTGGATCCGAACAATGAAAATGTTGTCTACTTTCTGCTGAATACCGATGGTTTTGGTCGCAAAAGCGCCAACTACAAAGGCGATATCGAATGGAATGGATTGTATCGCTATACCTATTTAAACGGCGATGGCAGTGGTGATTCGGGAAAATGGGAAGACCTATCGATGAATTTGCCCAATGGTGGGGCATTTGATCGGTGGAATGTGCAAGGTTCATACGATATGTTGATTCGTGTGAGACCCGGAAATTCCAATGAAGTTTATATCGGCGGTACCAATGTATATCGCTCAACCACAGGGTTTTCTGATTCTACACATACAGAGAAAATTGGGGGGTATAAAATGAAGGCACAGTTTCCTGATGTTGGGGTTTGGGCCAATCATCATCCAGACCAACACAATTTGCTGTTTTATCCAAACGATGGTTCTAAATTGCTCAGTTCAAACGATGGCGGAGTTTTCCGTTCCGTAAATTTGTCGGCCTCGCCCTTTGCCTGGGAATCCTTAAACAATGGGTATTTGACAACCCAGTTTTACACGGTGGCGCTGGACCACGGTACCCCGGAAAGTCCTTTGCTTGTTGGCGGCGCGCAAGATAATAACCAATTGATGACGGTTTCTATGGATCCCAAAGCCACTTGGAGTACAGTGTATTTTGGCGATGGCTCTTATTGTGCGATGGAGGACGGTGCAAAATTGCATTACTTCTCAAAACAACAAGGAAAAATGATCAAAGCCACAGTGGATGCGGCAGGGAATCGTACTTCTTATGCTCGGATCGACCCAATTGGTGGAGAGAAGTATCTCTTTATCAATCCTTTTGTTTTGGATCCAACCGATAACAATACCATGTATCTGGCGGGCGGTAAATATCTCTGGAGAAACAACAATTTGCGCGGGATTCCTTTGGCAGGGAACAACGATAGTATCAGTTTTGGCTGGACCAAGGGCACGGATTCAATTCCCATTCGAAATGAATTTATTTCGGCAATTGGTGTGAGTTCAACACCGGCGCATCGGGTTTATTATGGATCAACGCTAAAGCGATTGTATCGAATCGACAGTGCAGACCTAAGTGCCAATTTGAAGCCCAAGGACATTACGGCATTGGCATTCCCGTCGGCTTATGTGAGTTGCGTTGCCGTAGATCCCAGAAATGCGGATCGCTTGATGGTGTCGTTTAGCAATTACAATGTCTACAGCATATTTAATTCCGAAGATGGAGGCAAGACATTCAATAAAGCGGCTGGGAACTTGGAGCAGTTTGCAACGGGCTTGGGCGATGGTCCTTCCGTACGATGGCTTTCTATTTTGCCGGTGAGCGATGGAACAGTTTATTTGGCGGCCACCAGCGCGGGATTTTTTGCCACCGATACCTTGATGGGTGTAAATACCAAATGGGTTCAGCAGGCCAGTGGTGAAATTGGAAATATGGTCTGTGATATGTTCGACGTAAGAACAAGCGATGGGACCATCGGTTTGGCTACCCACGGAAACGGAATCTACTCGGCCAAAATCGTGAAGAAGGGAGATATCCTCGGTGCGGATTACATTAAGAGAAATCAAAATGCCCAAATTGCGGTGTATCCCAATCCAAGTAGTAAAATGATTACGGTGGACGTTCAATTGAAATTTATCAGTCAATTTGTTGATTTAACTGTAATGGATGCCTTGGGTAGGATTGTCCTCGCGCCGATTAAAGAACTCGATTCTCAAAACGGTATTGATGCGAAATCGTTTTTGAAAAAACAGTGGACCGTTGATATATCTGCCTTGAAATCTGGGGTCTACTACGTTCGGATGAGGTCCGAAGGTGTGGTGAAAACAGCCCAAATCCAAGTGCTTTAGATTAATTTAATCTAATCTCGAGTTTCTTAATCCCAATAAAATGGGCTCCTGACGTTATAGTTGGGGTGGTTCTGCCTAACATTATCTAAGTTTTTCATTTTGTTGAAGAAATGCCTATTTCTTAGTGAATTGTCGATTATTTTTGTAAGCAACAATATCGCGTCTTGACGGTGTATGAAATGCGATAATTCTGGAACAAAAGATGTTGAGTTTTTTAAAGTTTGGAAAGCGGATGCCTCAGTGGTTGGGGGTGGAGTCGAAAGACCGCAGTCGTTCCTGTCAAAAAGCCGTAGAAAGGACAATGAAAGCGATGAAAAAACTCATGCTTACAGAAGAGCAGAGCAAGCAGTTTTTTCAAGTGGAATTGCAATACCAAAGGGATAAAAAATCTGTTCGTGAAATGTATTTTCATTTGCCCGATGTGCGACATGAGGAGTTGCTCAAGATTTCAGAAATTAGATTGAAGTCCATGCAGGCGTTTTTGGATGCCAATCAATGGGCGGTGTATCGGGTAGAGTCAATTTAATGCTTTGACTTGCTGAGGCTTAGGGGAATCTTCCACATTATTTAATTTTTCTTTGCTCTTTGATTCATGTGACTATCTTTGTAAAACGATGAATCAAATCAGATTTGAAGGCAGAAATGCACAGTTTTTTTCGACTTTGCGCAGTAGGATCGACGGATACTTTACTGAGAACAATATCAAACAATCGGGAAATTGGAATTTATATAGTAAGACATTGATTTTGATTTCAACCTTGGTTGCATCCTATATTTTGTTGGTATTCTTTACCCCAGCCGCTTGGGTTTCTGTTTTGCTTTGTATGTTGATGGGGGTGAATTTTGCAGCAATCGGTTTCAATGTAATGCATGACGGTTCGCACGGCAGTTACTCTCGCAAAGCTTGGGTAAACAAAGTGATGGCGCTTAGCTTGAATATGCTTGGAGGAAATTCATTTTTCTGGAATCAAAAACACAATGTGGCTCACCACTCTTTCACCAATATCGAAGGTGCCGATGAGGATATTGATGTAAGTCCTTACATGAGAATTAGTGAGTATCAACCCAAATACTGGTTCCACAGATTTCAGCACATTTATGGTTTGTTGCTTTATTCATTGTCTTATATCATGTGGATTTTCTATCAGGATTTCGTGAAGTACTTCACAGGTAAAGTAGGGGATAGAGATATCAAAACGCCATTGTCTGTTACAGATCATATCGTTTTTTGGGCAACAAAATTGGCTTATATCGCGGTGTTTATTGGTTTCCCTATGTATTATGTTGGATTGGCTTCTACTTTGGTAGGCTACTCCGTGATGGCATTAACAACGGGTTTTGCAATTGCTGTGGTATTCCAATTGGCTCACGTTGTTGAAGATGTGACTTTTGTAGGAAAGACAATGCCGGTAACCAATGTGGAATCTGATTGGGCTACTCACCAGATCCTTACCACTGCCAATTTCGGTACAAAGAGTAAGTCACTTTCTTGGTTGCTTGGCGGACTGAATTTCCAGGTAGAACATCACTTGTTTCCAAAAATTTCGCATATCCACTATCCAAAGATCAACAAGATCGTGAGAGAGACTTGTGAAGAGTTTAACGTGATGTACAAGGAATTCCCTACCATGTTGAGTGCAATTCACTCTCATTTACTTTACCTCAAGCAAATCGGAGCGTAATTTCTTTTTTTGATTTGGCAATATTTCGCTTTATCATTGTCATTTCTAAATCATGAGGAATATCGGCGCCCCCTATGCATTAAAGGTCAGTTCTCACCGAAGTGATCATGCTTTTGTTATTGATGCAAATGGGAAACCATTAAAAACGCATCTCAAAACAGATTTTATTTCTATGCCCACTGCTGTGGTGCAAGAGTTGGTGGATGACATCAATGATATGTCGCCCAATGCAGAATTAACCGAGAGTTTGGTATTCTGCCTGTTGAGTACCTTTAGCATCGAAGAATCACCCAATTTTCAGTTGTATTTGGATACAGATTTGCAATGGGATGCTGCCTATCGCTTGTCGGACGACGAGGATATTGCGGAATTTCAATTTCAGAGCATCAATGCAGTAACAAAACGTTTAAAAGATAGTTGGGTGTCGTTGCCTGTAAATGCGTGCGCTACAATCGAAGAAATGGATTCTGCAGGGTTGGAGTATGTACCAAACGATGTTCTAGAGTATTGGAAAACGTTTACCAGCGATTTCAATCAATACCAAATTTATGTTGTGGAATTGCTTCAGAGTATTTTTGGTGGGATTCACCTTTCCATGATATTGTTGTGGGTAAAGGGGAAAATCTCAGGTGAAGATTTGATGAAATCGTCTTTGTTTTTAAGCTGCTACAAAGAAGATTTAGAAAGTGCGAAATTTAGCAAGCAGGAAAAGGCCGACATTGAATATTTTTCCAAACGATTGAACGCATTGCGCAATTGTTTGAATCACCTATCAGGTCAGTAATCGCCATCGTTAAAAGACCCTAAGTGGGCCCTGCCTCCAATTGCTTATTTCACCGATAACCCTTTGGTTACGCAGTAGCCATCGCCTTCAATCACCACCCACAATAACTTGCTTTCACCGTTCGGGATCATGCACTTGGCTTCCATCAATCCGTCAACCTGAGATTGGTAGACCATTTGTCCCACTGTATTGATCATTGAAATTCTTTTGATTGGCTGAGTGGTACGAACCATGAATTCGCCGTCGCTGGGGTTGGGGTAGAGTGTAAGTCCAACGGTGGATTGAATTGTGTTCGTTTTCGCTGAATTCATATCCAAGCTCAAATCCTCCAAATAAATCAAGCTAGAGGCAGCACTGGCAAATTGAAACGTAGAATCGGTTAGAAATGCACCCACTGTTGCTTTTTTGGGAGTGGCGGTATAGCCCGGTACCCAAATTACATTTTCTGAAAACAATGTAAAATTGCTGGGTACGGTTGATGTGCTATTTTGTGAGAACATCGCTGAGCCAACCAAAGTATCGGCATCGAAGAAGTTTACCATCACAGAAACTCTATCGCCTGTTGATAGGCTGCCTTTCCAAAAACCGCGCAAACTCACATAGCGTTGATTCACCGCAAAACTGGGTAGGTCCATTGCCCCAACTGAATAGGATGGGTTTTGGGTAATCATCCAAGAGGGTAGGATTTCCGTGCCCGACTGCATCACAACCGGACGTTGTTTAAGGATAACAGAATAGCCGCTTCGCGCCGAAGTGGACTGCAAAGCAAACTGCTGAATCCCGGCCATTTTTCCCACCTTTTCCTCATAGGCATCCAGGGAAGTATACCAAGACGAAGGTTTCAAAACGCTTAATCCACCCCAAGATTCAAAATCTAAGTTTGCAGTGGGGGCCGTTTTGCCGTCGGGAAATGAAATGTTATAAATGGAGATGCTTCCGGATGAATTGGGTGTGCCTGAAGCCGCGCTGCTTGCGATGTAGATAAAAGCAGAGTCTGCAACCAACCCTGGAATGGTATGGATGTAGGTTAAGGGTACAGTAATTGAATTGTCGCCCGAACCAGCCGCATCTGCCACAATGTAGAATTGCTGTAAAACCATTGGCATTGGATCCGCACCCTTTGTGAAACCCACAATCACAACGGCACTGTCGTTTCCTAATGCACTGCTATTGTAGTTTACTTTGATGCTGCTTGGGGTTCCGCTGATTGGGTATCCGCCATTCAACACGTTGGGATAAGCCGCACCCACTTCCAAGGCATAACTAATGCTGCGATTGGAAATGCTATTTGATAATTTGATTCCCCTCGCGTTGCCCGCAGTCTTTGAAGAGTCTAATCCCACTGATCCAATCACCAACCATTTGTTGGGGACTTTGAATTGAGATTGATTCCAATTATTGAAGCCGCCATTGATTATTGTTTCTTGGGCCTGTAGACTTACAGCAAAGCCGCTGATTACTAAAAAGATAAGGGTTTTAAATTTGTTCATGGGTTTACATAATTAAGGGCGATGAAAAATTCACCGCCCTTAGGGTATTGAATTGAATGTTAAAATTAATGAGCAATCATCACGCTTTCGGTCTTGTTGACAGAAGCGCTTTTGATGGAAATTTGATACACACCGTTGGCCCAATTTTTAGAATCTACATAAGTGATTCCTGAATTGTCGCCCTGAGCGATGATCTGACCCGCGCTGTTGTATACAACATAGTTCGATTTTTCCGTTCCAAGATTGATATAAAATCCGGCATCGGCTGGGTTAGGGTAGCTGATGTTGCCAACGCTTCCTGTGCTATTCGACTTGTTTGAGCGTGTCTTAAGAACTTTTACAGTGTAGCAATAGGTTGTAGAGCAGGTGCCAGTAGAATCGTAAGCGGTTAAGCAAACATTGTAAGTTCCAGAAGCAGAGAACTGATGCAATGGAGTTTTGTCTTTGCTCGCTGATGTGCTATCGCCGAAGTTCCAAACATAACTCTTGGCACCTGTGCTGGTGTTCTTGATGTACATTTTTCCGTTTGATGCAACACTGTCCACAGTGAATCCTGCTTTCGCGCCACATGGCAAACAATCCACTTTCACAGTTGTGCAGATCATCGTGTCACATGCCTTACAAGAATCGTAGTATTTGATGCAAACTGTGTATGTTCCAGTGGCTGTAAATGTGTGAGAAGCAACCCTGGAACTATAAGTTGTGGATGCTCCGCTATTCCCTACCAAAATGCTGTATGCATAACATTTACTGGTAGTACTTAAATTCTTTCCTTCAAACGTATAGACGTTGCATTTGTTTCCATAGGATAAATTAACACCCAAAGAAGCCCAGTTGCATTTTGCAGTTGTAGTTGGCTTACATGTTACATTGAACATAGAATAAGTCTGGGTATCGCAACCAGTACAGATGTTTGAATACTTGGCAATAATTGCAAATTTTCCAGTATCAGAGAATGTGTAAGATCCGGTGCGACCTGCAGGCAATGGGTATAGTTTGCCAGTTTTCATGTCGTAAACACTCAACTGGTATTTGATACAACTATCAGCAAATAAGGTCATTTCAAAAGAATAGACGTTGCACTTGTTGCTGTAGCCTACTTTGATGGCTGTTTTTTCCCATTTGCAATTCTTCGTTGTAGTAGGTACTGTAACTTCAACCTTTTTGCAAATTACGGTGTAGCATTTTTTGGTTGAATTGTAGATTTTCAAACAAACCTCATAAACACCTGACTTTTTGTAAACATGCGATGGGTCGCCACCAGTAGATGAAGTGCCGTCACCCCATGACCAAGTATAAGTAGTTCCTGTTCCACCGTTTGATGTTGCGTAGAATTTGTAAGTACTATCGTTTAATTTTTTCCAACTGTAAGATCCAATCAGACTACATGGACTTTCAACGACTACAGTTTTGCAAATTTTAATTTTGCATTTGCCGGTTTTGTCTGTGATGGTAACACAAACTGTGTATGTGCCTGGCTTTGAATATTCATGGTAAGGGTCGATGCCTTTGCCGGTCTGACCGTCACCGAAACTCCACTCATAAGTATAACCAGTGTTGCTGCTGGCTTTGAAACGGTATTTTCCACCGCTACCGGTGAAACCTATTTCGCCTTTCAAATCGCAGGGTGTTCCACAGCTGATTTTTACTTCCTTACAGAAAGTAGCAGTGCAAACTTTTCCAGTGGCAGAATCTTTCCATGTGGCGGTTACACAAACCTTATAAATACCTTCCGACATGTAAGAGTGGGTTGGGTCTGTGCCTTTTCCCTCTGTTTTGTCGCCAAAGTTCCAAGTGTAAGTGGCTCCTTTTTGGTTTGACGAGGCTACGAAAAATCCTTTCTTGCAATCGTTTTTGAACGAAAATTCAGTCGTTAACTTGCAATCGCAAGAAACTACAGTTACTGAAAAGCAAATNNCCCGCAGCTGAAAATGTGTAAGTGGCTTTGCTGCCCGTTGCAACGGCAGATGTTCCGTTGTTTACGGTCCACTTTACTGTAGCGCAAGAATCGGCAACAAGGGTTCCTTCAGTAACAAAAACAGCCGTTAAGCAATTTGTGGTAGCACCGGCTTTCATGCGAGTTGTTGTTTGGGCTTGCACTAAGTTTCCTAACAAAAACGTCAATGCAAAAGCGAAAAAATGTAGTGTTTTTTTCATGAGTAGTTTCTCTATCACGAAATTAGACGAAAATTGTGTAATTTTTGTTGTCCTCATATTTCAAATTTGTGGAACTTTTTTTAAATGACATTGGAGTGATGCAATTTCGCCTCCGCAATGCATTTAAAAAACAAAGTTTGCGCAGGTTTCGGGATTAACCAATTTGCTGCTTTTCCTTCCCCCGTTAACGATGCAGTGAATAAAATGGGTTTGGGTTTCAAACTGATTGTATAACAAGTTGTTGCAAACTGTTACTCTGGGGTAGAATTTTACATTTTTTGCTTGCAAAAAACACCAAATGGCATCGTCCTCTATGGAATATCCGAGGAAGGTTAAGTTGACATACTTGCTGCCCACTTTTAGTCGCAATCCGGGCATCACCAACGCAGAAACTTGTTGAACATTTTGCGGTGTGACAGTGCTTAAGTCTATGGGCTTGCTGGTGAGCTGTGAAATCGATAGTTGGACATCATTGAGGTTGAGTTTGCAACTGACCCTTACCTCTTTTTTTGCTGTTTCGATATTCACTTCCGTTACGCCTACATAATAGGGGTGGGCGGCGTT
>DDYM01000031.1:0-7584 GCA_002347985.1 Bacteroidetes bacterium UBA2234 | reverse complement strand
TGCAATGAGCGAAAATTTCTTATGGTTTCAAACGGGTTTCGAGCATATCACCGATTTGGCGGGTTATGATCATATGCTGTTCTTGTTGATCCTATGTAGCATTTATAGTTTCAAGAATTGGGATTGGTTGATTCTTATCACCGCCTTTACCATTGGTCACTCTATTACATTGGCTTTGAGCGTTTTGAATGTCGTTAAAGTGCCCAGCGCCATCATAGAATTTGCCATCCCGCTCACCATTTTTCTTTCTGCCATTTTTCGATGGTTTCAAGTGGAGCGCGATGAAAATCAGATTGTTCAGAAAGACCAAAAAGTGTATGCAATCACCTTGTTTTTTGGGTTTATACACGGCCTTGGATTTAGCAATATGCTCCGGTCTTTGTTGGGGGCACAAGCCGATATTCTTCAGCCGTTGTTGTTTTTTAATCTCGGATTGGAAGTGGGTCAGATCTTGATCGTGCTATTTTCTCTCGTCACAATTACTTCACTCAATCAATATGCCCATGTTCCCAAATTTTATCTGGTGCGAGGCATTGCGATTCCGGTGGGTTTGATGGCGATGTACCTCATGCTAGAGCGGGCCAATGCCATGTTTTAATGCCTTTTGTGTATTTTTGTAAAATGTCCGTTTCACTAGCGGATAGAAATTCTACTTTGATGAAAAAAATTTACTCACTTTTCTTGTCGTTCGCGATGATTATCGCAGTTTCAAACGCACAAAACCTTCAAAACAATCCTACGTCCAACCACGGCAATAAATTCGAGCAACTCGGAACAATTTTGCCAGATGCCAACAGTTATAGAACGGCTTCGGGAGCACCGGGACATGAATATTGGCAGCAACGTGCCGATTACAAAATTCAGGCGCGATTGGATGAGAAAAAGCAGTATTTGCATGGGGAAGAAACCATCACATACTTCAATAATTCCCCCGATGTTCTTACTTATTTGTGGTTGCAACTGGATGAAAATGAGCACAATCCCAATGGTGAAAACAATAACTTCAACGAAAGCGGTAAGAGTCTTCCAATCACACCCGGACAAATCGATGGGTTGGATGTAAAGACAAAACTTGCCGGTTATGGCGCCAACGTGCTTTCTGTAACCGATGCCCAAGGCAATCCACTTCACTTTGTAATCAATCAAACGATGATGCGCGTTGACTTGCCAAAGCCTTTGGCGAGCAAGCAGAAATACGTTTTCAATGTAAAATGGAATTATAAAATCCCGGAGCGCCAGAAAATCGGGGGCCGCGGAGGCTACGAATACTTCCCGAAAGACGGCAACCACATTTTCACGATTTCACAATGGTATCCGAGAATGTGTGTATACAGCGACTATCAAGGTTGGAACCACAAACAATTTACCGGTAGAGGAGAGTTTAGTTTGATTTTTGGCAACTTCGATGTCCAAATGACAGTCCCCGCCGATCACGTAATCGCCGCAACAGGAGAATGTCAAAATTACAGCGAGGTGTTAACGGCCGACCAATTAAAACGTTGGAATGCCGTGCAAAAAATAACAGCTGCCAATGTCGCTGCCGCCAACGGCACCATGGGACCTACAGAAATCGTAACGCTTGAAGAAGCAAAATACCGCGAACAACATCGCGATACCACTCAAACCAAAACTTGGCACTACAAAGCAACCAACGTCCGCGATTTTGCTTGGGGTAGTTCAAGAAAGTTTGTTTGGGACGCCATGCCTGAATTTGTGGAAGGAAAACGCATTCATTGTATGAGCTACTACGGAAAAGAAGCTTACGGTCTGTATCGTAAATACTCTACCAAAGTGGTGGCCCATACCATCAAAACCTATAGCAAATACACCACGCCCTACCAATATCCAGTGGCCATCAGCGTAGAGGCATCAAGCGGTATGGAATACCCAATGATTTGCTTCAACTACGGCAGAACCGACGAAGACGGAACTTACAGCTCACGTACCAAATACGGCATGATTGGCGTGATTATTCATGAGGTAGGACACAATTTCTTTCCTATGATTATCAATTCGGATGAGAGAAACTGGTCGTGGATGGACGAAGGCTTGAATACGTTTGTGCAGTTCCTAACAGAGCAGGAGTTTGACAACAACTACCCATCGCAGCGGGGTCCGGCACACAAAATTGTGGATTACATGAAGATGCCCAAGGATCAACTTGAGCCCATTATGACCAACTCTGAGAACATTATCAATTTTGGTCCCAATGCTTACGCCAAGCCCGCTACAGGATTGAATATTTTGCGCGAAACGATCATGGGTAGAGAGTTGTTCGACTACGCTTTCAAAGAATATTGCAATCGTTGGGCTTATAAGCATCCTGCCCCCGCCGATTTCTTCCGCACCATGGAAGACGCCTCTGCGGTGGATCTTGATTGGTTTTGGCGTGGTTGGTTTTACGGAACACAGCCCGTAGATATCGCCATTAAAGAGGTAAAGTGGTTTCAATTGAATAGCCAAAATCCTGCGGTTGAAAAAGCATTTCTAAAAGAGCAAGCCAATGAAAAAGATGTGCATATTGGTGTCACACGCAACGAGCATTCCATCAAACAAACGGTCAACGAGCGCGACACCCTCATCGATGATTATTACGCAAAGCGCAACCTGTATTTCGTGGATGCTTTGGACCAACAAGAGTACGAGGAATTCAAGACCAAAACCAGCGACAAAGATTTAGCGCTCTTGAACGCAGGAAAACATTTTTACGAGGTGAATTTTGAGAATATTGGCGGCATGGTCATGCCCTTAATCTTGCGATTTACCTTCGCAGATGACAGCACCGAAATACAGCGGATACCTGTTGAAATTTGGCGACAATACGAAGACAAGGTATCGAAGGTGTTTATTTTCGACAAGGAAGTAAAGGAAATTCGTTTGGATCCCTTTCTTGAAACTGCGGATGTGGACTTAAACAACAATACCTGGCCTGAGATAATTCAACCCTCACGCTATCAATTATTTAAGCAAAATCAACCCAAAGAAAACCCGATGCAACGGCAAAAAAGGGTAGACGCGATAAAAAATTAAGTTAACATTAACTTAATTACCAACTAAAATGATTAACTTTCGTCTAACAACCCGATGCCAAAACTGCTATTCTATGCGTTAATCCTTTGGATTCCCTTTGTAGTATTAGGGCAAGGCGACGATTGCGCCCAGGCTACTCCCATCAATAACGTATTGAATTACTGCTCTGGAAATGGATTTTTTACCAATGTGGGCGCCACAGTAGGTTCATACGGTTTACCCACCTGTTGGCCAGCCAATGCTTCGCAAGATGTTTGGTTTTCATTCACGGCATTAGGTACAGACGTATTACTTTCGGCCAGTGGAATCGGTGGTGGAGGGAGCATGGGTCAGCCCCGTTTAGCCTTGTATGATGGAATATGCGGTGGGAATCTAAACGAATTAAATTGTGCGAACGGAACACCCGGTTTTGGAACCACCCAACTTTATAAAGGTGCGCTTGTTCCTGGAAACACCTATTACATTCGCGTTTCAACCCCCACCAACAACCAAGGCACTTTCGAGCTTTGCATCAACAGCTACACCCCTACCGCCAATCCAGGTGCGGACTGCAACGGGGCAGCTTTCTTATGCAACCAAAACCCGGTAAGTGTGGCATCGCTCAGCGGAGGAGGACTAAACAACGACGAGCCTGAACCTGGCACTTGTTTAGACATGCCCGGGCCTGATGAATCGAACTCCTCTTGGTTTTATTGGACCTGCGCCACGGGCGGACCTTTAACCTTTGACATCACACCCATCAATCCCTTGGATGACATCGACTTCATTTTTTATCAGTTAAATACGAACAACCCCTGCGGACCGAGGACTCCTGTTCGATGCTGTTCGAGTTCTTGCTTGAATGCTACTGGATCGACCGGAATGAGCCTAAATGACGTGGATTTAAGTGAATGGCCAGGCTGCCAATTTGGGGTAAATAATGCCTACATACAAAGCGTCACCATGACCCCAGGCACCAGCTACGCGCTTTTGGTCAATAACTTTTCCGCCAGTACAGGATTTACCCTAACATTCAACAACAACAACCCCAACGGCGGTACCTTCCAGGGGCCTGCCCCGCAAATCACGGCTTCTACCTTGAACATTTGCGTGGGTGATTCGGTGGTTTTCGATGCGAATGCCTCGCAATTTTGCAACAGTTACACCTGGAACTTTACCCCAAACGCTGCGCCCACTTCGGCTTCAGGAGTTGGACCTCACACCGTGCATTATCCAAATTTAGGCAATTTTGTAGCCTTGCTCAACGGATTGGATAACACGGGATGTCAAACCGTAGATGTGGTGAATGTACAGGTAAATGCACCCATTCAAATCAACTTACCCCCTTACGATACCCTATGCAGCGGCACGAATTTTTTCACCAACATTTCCAGTAGCCCGTCAGTTTCAATTTTTAACTACAACCCATCCCAGAATCCGAACATTGTTGGGGCTTCTTCGGGTTCAGGAGGAAGCATCAATCAGCTATTAACCAATACTGGAGGCTCTCTTCAATCGATAACCTATTATGTTGCGACAGCGGTCAACGGTTGCGGTGGCCATGACAGCATCCAAGTGTTTGTGACGCCCTTAACCGAACCTATATTTCCCCCACAAGGCCCGTTTTGCCTTGGCTTAATTCCTGCACCAGCGCTTCCCCAAACATCGAGTAATGGCCTGGTGGGATCTTGGTTACCGTCGATGGTAAACACCCAACAGCTCGGTACGTTCAGTTCGATTTTCACGCCCAATCCGGGTCAATGTGCCGATACAACGAGCGTTAACATTTTGATTTCCACCAATCCATCGGTGTCCTTCAGTGCTGATTCTCTGCACGGATGTTCGCCGCTCCAAGGCACCTTAACTACCCAAGCACTGGCCGGGGCTACCTACAACTGGTTGGCGAATGGGCAACAAATCGGAACGGCATCCAGCATTGATTATAGTTTAATCTATCCGGGCTGTTACGACATTGAACTTCAGGTAAACGTTAGCGGTTGTGCTGCCTCGAGTTTGCTGAGCGACTACCTTTGTGTTGAGGCCGATCCCGTGGCGAGTTTTTCATTTTCCCCCGCTGAATTCAGCGTTCCTTCAGAGAGTATAACTTTTAACAACGGATCCCAAGGAGCCTCATCCTATGTTTGGCATTATGGCGACGGAAGCAGCAGCAATTTAGAAGACGGATCTCATACGTTTACCAATACCATTTCCGGCTTTTTTGTTACGCTAGTGGCCAGTTCGCCTTTGGGCTGTACGGATTCGATAAAGCAATACATTGGATACCGTGAACCCCTCCTTTATTATATTCCAAACACCTTTACACCGGATGATGATCAACACAATCCGATCTGGCTTCCTGTATTTACGAGCGGTTTTGACCCGTATCTTTATCATGCGCTGGTTTACAACCGATGGGGTGAGTTAATTTGGGAATCATTCAATCCTTATGTGGGTTGGGACGGATATTATGGAGAGGGGATCAAAGCGCAAGCAGGAACCTATACTTGGAACATTATTTTCGGGACAAAACTCGGAGGTGAAAAAATTGAAATAACGGGTACACTCAACGTACTTCGATAATTCGGTGTTCACCTTTTTTCGTTTCAAAAAACGAAACTTTAGTATTCTAAAAAAAGAAAATCGAACCCTTTTTTCAGCATGCATTGAAGGTATTATTTTATTCCTATCTTTACGATGATTTCAAACCTTATCCTGAATAACACTACAATGAAAAACTATATTATCCTTGCCTCTACCTTCCTCTTTGCCGTTATTGCTAAAGCGCAATGGGTTACCCAGGCTTCCAGTTTCGCTAATTCGAGTTATGGAATAAACAGCATCTCAATTGTGGATGCCAATGTGGTNNGTTTGGGCAACCGCTTACGACACGGCCTACAATACGCCCGTGAGAAAATTTACACGAACCATCAATGGAGGAACCACCTGGAGCGCAAAAAATGTCAACGGCGCGAACGGTTGGGATTTTACATCGATTTCCGCATACAACAAAGACACCGCTTGGGTTAGCATGGTGGACAACAACAACGGTGGAGGTAAAATTTATCGAACGAACGACGGTGGAAACAACTGGACAGCACAAACTACAGCATTATTTACTTCCCCTGATGGCTGGGCCGATTTTGTGCATTTCTTCAATCAGAATAACGGAGTATGTGTAGGGGATTCAAATACCGGTTATTGGGAAATTTACACCACCACCAATGGAGGAACGACTTGGACCAGAATTCCTGCCAACAATGTCCCCGCCAACCTTACAGGAGAAACAGCGAACGATAATGCCTTTTCCGTTAAAGGCAACAAGGTATGGTTTGGAACCGGCGCAGGACGCGTCTATAAATCCGTTGACAAAGGCAACACCTGGACAGTATCAAGTACGGGATTAACCGATGTTACTCGGGTGGCTTTCAAAGATGCCAACAATGGAATCGCTACGGATGGTGGGCTTCTGGTTAAAACTTCCGATGGGGGAACTACATGGACTCCTTTATTTTACACAGGGAATTTTTTCGATTACGATTTGTGTTATGTTCCAGGCACAAACGGAACCTATGTAAGTACAGGTTGGGGGCCGGGTTCTGATGGATCTTCCTATTCAACAGACGACGGCGCTACCTGGGTAACCTTGGATGGCGTAGGCCACCATGCGGTTTCCTTTTTGAATGCGAGTACGGGTTGGTCGGGTGGCGTAAACACAAGCTCTACGGTGGGCGGTATGTTCAAATGGAATGGTTCCTTTGTGGGTGCCGGTTTAGCGAACAAAGGAGATTTATCGAGCTTATCTGTGGATGTTTACCCAAATCCCTTTGTAAACCAGGCAATTCTTACCGTCCATTCTGAAGAAAACGCCAAGGACTTGACCGTTGAACTTACAGATATCATGGGGAATATTGTCTACAAAACCCATCAATTTGACAACAATAGCGCAGTAATTCAACGAGGTAATTTGGCCAATGGCATGTATTTCTATCAAGTTTATCAAGCAAATAAAGTCATTGCCTGTGGTCGCTTGATGGCGCAATAATTCTTTGCCGAATTTAGCCTATCATTTCGGAAGCTTGTGTATTGAGCTCTTTATCGCTTTTTTCTCGATTACAAAAATATGCGCACTGTACGAATTAGTAGTAATTAGAATATTCATTGAAATAAATTAAATGCTAATTTAAGGCCACCAGGTAACCTCCTCTTTCGTATCTTAGGCGTAGTTTTTTTAGCTTATGAGAAATATTTACCTACTCCTATTTTCGCTGTGCTTTTTCACCATTTCCCTCAGTCAGCAAACCATCACGTTTAATTATACAGGCGCTGTGCAAACGTGGGTTGTTCCGCCCTGTGTATACAACATTACCGCCACGGTAGCTGGTGCCAAAGGAGGGGGTCCAACGGGAGGCGCAGGAGCAACCATCACCGGTAATATTGCCGTTACGCCTGGCCAAACTATCTATATTTATTGTGGAGGAATGGGTACCCAAGGCTCCAATTCAGGAGGATGGAACGGCGGAGGCACAGGACAATCATCTGCAGGTAATTTCGGCTACAGCTCCTACGGTGGCGGGG
>DDYM01000044.1:71912-73894 GCA_002347985.1 Bacteroidetes bacterium UBA2234 | reverse complement strand
CAAGAAGGCAATTTGCATTTACAGTTTTTTCAAGGGCATGTATATGAGCACAAGGGTCTGGCATTGGCTTTTCTCATTTGTGGTTTGGCGATAAGTGGATTCCCAATCACTCCGTCGTTTGTGGGTGAAGATTTGATTTTTAGTCATATTCATGAAAATCAGTGGTTTTTGGCGACATGCGTTTCAGTGAGTTTTATAGTAGATGGTCTTGCGATGATTCGAATTTATTCGCGGGTNNTAATGATTGTTTTGAATTCTTAACGGAGAGACTGAGGGGAATGCAATTCAAGTCATTTTTTACGATTACTTTATTAATTCTGTGGGTCGGTCATTTGACCGGCCAACAGAGTTATTTTAATGTGCCTTCCTCTGATAGAACCAAAGAAAAAACATGGTTTTTTCAGCAGCAAACCAATTATTCAGCAGGAGAGTTTACTAGCAATTATACTTTTGATTATGGGATTAATCACAAATGGGAAGTAGGGTTTAACTTGTTGCAATTGAATGCAATACCCAAAAATGGTCTGCGAGTTNNAATAATGGAGAAAATCAGGCCTTTTTTCCTCTTGTTACTTTGAATGCACAGAGATTTATGAAGTTGTCGCAACACAGCCAATTTTCAATCGCTTCAGTGGCAGGATTTGATCCATTTGCCATTGACTTTCTCAAAAGTGGCTCGATGATGGTTTTTAGTAATTANNCAATTCCATAATAAGTTTTTGAAGTTTACTGCAGGTTTTTGGGGTGGCAACAATCATTTTATTGGCGTGGGAGATCGGATGTCGAGATTGGGTTCCCAAAGTCCATTGGGTTTCCAATTGGGTGGTGAATTGCACTTGGGTCATAAAAAGACTCTCGTTTTTGATCATATTTCGGGCAGTACCCCAATTTCCATGTCAACCCTTGGATTTACTCGCTATTTTCACAAAAATTGGATCTTTAGCTTGGGTGCGCAAATCCCCAATCATCATCAATTTGTACCCAACGGAATTGTTGTAGAATTTACGCGGGTCTTGTAATTTGCCCTTATCTTTGCCATTGTGAATACAGAGCAATTTAAGGATTTAAAAGGCCGTGCAGAGGCTTTGAGGAGGTATCTTTGACGTCGATAGNNAAGCTTGCGGAAATCGCCGATGAAGAAGAACAGACGTTAGACCCAAAGTTTTGGGATGATTCAAAAAAAGCGGAATTACATCTCAAAAAAATCAAGGACAAAAAGATTTGGACCGATGCCTATGGAAAAATCGTAGGGACAATTGGCGATCTTGAGGTTTTGATAGAATTTCAAGAAATCGGTGAGGCNNACTTCAGATGAGGTGCACGCCCAGTACCTCGAGCTCATGCAAATGGTTGAGGACTTGGAATTCAAAAACATGCTTCAAAGTGAAGAAGATCACTTAGGTTGTGTACTTGAAATCAACGCCGGCGCGGGTGGGACAGAGAGCTGTGATTGGGCTCAAATGTTGATGCGTATGTATTTGATGTGGGCTGAAAAGAATGGCTTTTCGGTTACTGAACTCGATAGACAAGACGGTGATGTTGCCGGCGTGAAAAGTGTTTCATTAGAGATCAAAGGCGATTTTGCTTTTGGATATTTGAAAGGTGAGAATGGGGTTCATCGAATGGTGCGAATTTCTCCTTTTGATTCCAATGCGCGCAGACATACGTCTTTTGTAAGTATCTATGTTTATCCGTTGGTGGATGATACCATTGAAATTNNAGAACGTAAACAAGGTAGAAACCAAAGTTCAGTTGACCCACACACCCACAGGAATTGTTGTCGTTTGTCAGGTAGATAGAAGTCAGCTCGGTAACCGCGAACGTGCGATGCAAATGTTGAAGTCTCGTCTATACGAATTGGAAATTGCCAAGAGAAATGCGGCTAGGGCTGAAATTGAAGACGGCAAAATGAAAATTGAGTGGGGTTCTCAGATTCGAAACTATGTTTTTCATCCATATAAATTGGTGAAAGACGTTCGTAC
>DDYM01000044.1:71680-71850 GCA_002347985.1 Bacteroidetes bacterium UBA2234 | reverse complement strand
AAAGCAGCCTTGTAGGTTTCTAAACATCTATTTCTTGCAAAAGCATGGTCAACCATGGGTTTTACATATTGTTGGGTTCCAAATTCTGGGACCCATTTTTTTATGTACTCGAAGTTTTTATCAAACTTTTCGGTCTGCAATGTGGGATTGAAAACCCGAAAATATGGAGC
>DDYM01000044.1:66785-71628 GCA_002347985.1 Bacteroidetes bacterium UBA2234 | reverse complement strand
CCATTGCCAGCCGCCATTGTTGCTGGCCAATTCGAAATCGAGGAGCTTTTCGGCGAAATATGCCGCGCCCCATCGCCAATCAATAAGGAGGTGTTTCGTTAGGAAACTCGACACAATCATTCGCACGCGGTTGTGCATGAATCCCGTGGTGTTCAATTCTCGCATTCCCGCATCCACAATGGGATAGCCCGTGTTGCCCGTTTTCCATTTTTCAAATTCAGATTCCTCGTTTCGCCATTGAATCCTGTCGTATTGGGGTTTGAATGATTGCTCAACCACATGAGGGAAATGCCACAAAATTTGGAGATAAAAGTCTCTCCAAATCAGCTCATTTACAAAGGTCTCGTTCATGTGAAGTGCTTTTTGCAATTTTTCTCGGATGCTAATGGTTCCAAAACGGAAATGAATACCTAGTTTACTGGTTCCGGGAATCGACGGGAAATTGCGATGGTTTGTATAATTTTTTATTAAACCAGATGAAACGGTCTTTTCTGGATAATGGAAATCAATGGGCTCAAAACCCAAATCCTTCATAGACGGCGTTGATGAGATTGAAGTTATCGTTCGGGGCGTTAGTTGAGAAAGATTGTCTTCAGAAGGGAAATTTATGATGGGATTTAAGGCCAAATGGGCTTTCCATTTCCTGCTGTATGGTGTGAATACGGTGTAGGGTTTGCCATCGTCCTTAACGACTTCTGATTTTTCGAAAATACAGTGGTCTTTAAAGGATTGGAATGAGGCGCCGGCATGCTTGCAAAATTCTGAAACCGTTTGATCTCTTAGGATTGCAGTTGGCTCGTAATCTGCATTGCAAAATACGGCTTTGGGCTTTTTTTGATCGATAATTTCTTTCCAAATGGATATTGGGTTGCCATGCCAAATGTCCAAATCACTGCCTTGCTGTTGAAGTTGAAGTTTTAATGACGATAGTTCTTGGTGTAAGAATTGAACCCTCGCATCCTTTTTATTGGTTAATCGATCCAAAATGTTGGTGTCGAATATGAAAACACACTGAACTGTCAGTGCATTTGCTTTGGCAAATTGCAAGGCTTCAAACAGTCCGTGGTTGTCGTTGAGGCGAAGGTCGCGTCTGAACCAAAAATAAATACTATTCCACATTAAGAATTTGGGTTGTTATGTAAGTTTTCCAACGCGGATTCGATGGTTGGGTATTGGTAACAAAATCCTGTATCGATTGTTTTTACAGCGCTCACATTTTGATTTGTTAGGGCGATGACGGATCGTTCACCCCAGGCCAATTTGATCAGAGGGGCGGGGAGGTTGGGTCTCATTGATATTCCAAAGGACCTTATAATTTGGTTGATTTTACACGGAATTCTCCAAAACAGGGGGGCTGGAAAAGTGTTGTTGTGATTTCTCAGCGGTGCAAATTTCTCATAGGCAAGTGCAAAGTCTTTTTGGGTGCAGGGGTTGGGCGCCACGGCATTGTAAATGCCGGGCGACATCTTGCCTTCAATCAAAGCGATATACATCGAACATAAATCATTGATATGAATCCAACTCCACCTATTTTCTGGACTTCCAACGGTGCCGACCATTCCAAAAAACTGAAATTGCAATTTTGTAATTCCGATGATTTTGCTTCTGTTGGATAAAACAATCCCCGTTCTTAAACAGCTGACAGATGTTCCTTGAAGGGTGTTGTTTAGGATTTCATTTTCCCAGACCTTACAAACAGTAGCCAAAAATCCTTCCCCGTGTTCACTTACCTCTGTCATGACCTGTCCGGTGCCCTCGGGGTAAATGCCAATGCCACTGGCTGAAATAATGTGTTTGGGTGGGTTTTGACATTTTGAACAGGCGTCGATCAGTGCCCGTGTCCCTTCTCTTCTGCTATTGATAATCTCTGCCTTTATGGATTTTGTCCATCGATTTGCAACATTTGCGCCTGCCAAGTGAACCACGGCGTCTGCATTTTCGAGGATTTCTGGATTCGACCAAAAAATATTTTTTCTCGATGACCAATCTTTTTGATTGGTTGTGTTGTTATAGTGATGTCGTTTCAAGAAATCTACATCAAAACCCTTCTGCTTCAATTGGTTGCAGAGTTGATTTCCGATGAGTCCTGAAGCGCCTGTGAGTATAATTTTCATTAGTATGTCGAATTTGGTAGAAAAGAGATTGATAGATAACAAACGTGATTCGAAAAAGTCAAAAAAAGACTACCGAGATAAGTATTTTATCAAAGATATCGAGAATATAACGGGAATTAAGGCCTACACATTAAGAATTTGGGAACAACGATATGGGATGCTGGTGCCCAAGCGCACCGAAACCAACATTCGTTACTATGAGGAGGATGATCTGAAATACATGATGAACATCGCCATTCTCAACGCCAACGGGATAAAGATTAGTAGGATCGCCCAAATGGATAGAGAAGAGGTTCAGCAAAAAACCTTGAGCATTTCGGAAAACAATTCAGGACATCAGTCCCAAATCTCGGCTCTTTCTTCTGCAATGTTTGATTTTGATGAGCGTGAATTCAATAAGATTTTATCCATCAACATCCTTCAGCTCGGAATGGAGCAAACCACTACCAACATTATCTTCCCCTTTTTACAACATGTGGGAGTTTTGTGGTTGAGTGGTAGTATTCATATTGCCCACGAACATTTCATTACCAATTTAATCAAGCAACGAATGTTTGTTGCCATTGATCAACTCAATATTTTACCGAGCAAAGACGCAAAGAAGTATTTGTTGTTTCTTCCAAATGGTGAAAATCACGAATTGAGTTTATTGTTTGCTTCCTATTTGTTGCGTGCCAATGGAAAAAATGTCATTTACTTGGGGACATCTACGCCCTTGGATGATTTGAACAAAATTCACAAGCTACACAATCCGGATTTCGTGTTCTGCGCACTCACAAATTCCAATGCCGCGATGCCAGTGCAGGTATATCTCAATACACTGTCAAGAAGTTGGCCCAATACTCAAATTCTAGTTACCGGTCCGCAAATTGTGAAAAGACGTGATTTGAAAATTCCTTCGAACTGTGTGGTTATGAATGATCCGATGAGTTTTTTAAGATTCCTTGAGAACAATTAAAATTTCTTAATTATTCGCCCGTGAATCGGGGTTTTAATTTCGGCAGCTAGTTTTTATAATTTGCGATGTTTACCTCCTCATTCAAAGTACCGTTATTCACAATATAATTTGCCATCATCGGCGATAGCCAGCTGCATAGCGCACTTCCTTTAGATCCTAAGCCATTGTATACCATTAATGTATCCAATGTGGCATGTTTGCCAAGGTAGGGTCTTCTGTGTTGAACGGTTGGTCGAACCGACCTTTCATGTTTGATTAATGATACTTCTTTCCCAGTAATCGCTCGGGCCCTTGCCAATAGGAATTCTGCATCATCGGGGTTGGGCAAATAAGAGATTGATTGTTTGTGAAAAGTACTCCCGAGTAAAAAGGTATCTTTCTCTTGGGTTGGGACGATCCATTGTTTCTGCTTGATGATCTCTTTGTTAGGCAGATTCGGAATCTTAACTGTGAGAATATCGCCCCCCGTTGGGTCAAAAAAGAGATAATTAAACCAAGGATTTTGCTTTACGCCAATTCCTTCGCAAAAAATGATTCTGTCGAACTGTTCTTGATGGTATTCAACCTTTTCATTTTCTAGGAAAATCACATCTGAATAATTGAATTGTTCCGATTTGAATTGATGGGATTTTTGGATTTCTAACTGACAGGTTTGCAGAAATTTAGATACATCTAAACGACCGCAAAAGTGCACTATTGTATTTTCCCCGTTGGGTGTTAGCAAATCCGCCATTTCAGGGGACTCAGCTCGTTTTCGCCATTCATGTCGCTCATTTTCGTTTGCATGAATTTGAATCATTGGATATTCATGAATGAACGAGGTCTGAAATCGAGCTTCCAATTTGCGATAGTAAGAAAAAACGGAAGGGAAAATCTCTGTGTATTGCCAAGTTCGTTTGACACCTTTGGGCACGATGGGGTTAATGATGCCTGCGGCAACGCGGGAACTGCTGTTGGACATTTGATTGTCCACCAATTGCACATTCAATCCACGATCAATGAGTTCAATAGCCAAGGTGGTGCCTGCCAGGCCAGCGCCGATAATCAATATGTCTTTTGGCTTGTTACCCACGTGCTTTTGCAATAAATTGCTGCAAATTACAACATGATAAGGAAAGCAGGGATTCTATTAATAGCTACATTGAAATTTTTTGGTGTGAGCAACCTTCAGGGGCAAGTGAATCGCACAGAAAATCAGGGTTTTTATGGGTTTCCGATGCTGGGTGTCTTGGCTTCTCAGATTGATGGAGACCAAGCCAGTGGTTATAATAAGTTTGGTTATCAGGTGGGAATGGCCACGGGCTTTCGTTTTTCTGAAGATAAAAAATTGGATGCCATTGAGATGCAATTCTGTTTGGTGGAGCGGGGTAGCAGAAGGGCTTTTGATCCACTCACGATGGTCAATGCATTTCATATCAAGGCGCAACAACTCGAGGTTCAATTGGCCGGAATTCGAAAACTAGATGTGGGTAGGTTGGGTGAATTAGATTTGTTGGGAGGACTCCGCGTTACAAGGCTGATAAAAATTGAAGAAACGGAAGGATATAATCCAGGGATTGCAAATGATTTTGCCAAGAATGGGATGATTTTACAGTTGGCGGTGGGTAGGCTCGTATCAGAGAGGCTGAATGTAAGATTGAGTTGGGATTATAGTTTGATTACGGCCTTGGCAAATCCGTCTATTTATAATCCATTTTATCCTACCGGCGTTTACCACAATGGTGTTGGAGTAACCGCATTGGTTAGGTTGGGTCATTGAGCTGAGTCAAGT
>DDYM01000044.1:50308-66716 GCA_002347985.1 Bacteroidetes bacterium UBA2234 | reverse complement strand
CGAAGCTCTTTAATACGAGCGGCTTTACCGATTTGAGTGCGTAGATAGAAGATACGAGCACGACGTACACGACCTTTTCTATTTACCTCGATTTTATCGATGAAAGGAGAGTGCATTGGGAAAATACGCTCTACGCCAATTCCGTTTGAAATTTTGCGTACAGTGAAAGTTTCGTCAATTCCTCCATTGCGACGTTGAATAACATCACCTTGGAATAACTGAATACGCTCTTTGGCGCCTTCTTTAATTTTATAGTGAACAGTGATACGGTCACCAGCTTTGAATGCGGGTAGGTCTGTTCTCAAATACTCAGATGCGATGCTATTAACGATTGAATTCATGGGTATTAATCCTAATTGGGCTGCAAAAATACGAATTTTTTCTTTTGTTACAATGAATTTCTTCAAATTTCCCAATCAATCCAAAATTTTTAGAATGTGGAATAACTTGTGTTAAACTTTTTATCAAATGTCTATGTCTTGTCATTGAATTTTATCTACTTCGCACATTGAAAATCATTGTCGGATTATTTAGAAATCATCAATGAACGTAGACACAGCAATTCCAAAAAATATGAGTGAGACCCAACGTTTACAGAATTTATCGGAAGACGAACTTTCGATGGAGTTGGTAGCGGTGGGTGCGTCTGCTTTAATTTTTGTTGAAATCCTACGTCGCTACCAGAAACAAATCTATTATCACTGCAGAAATTTGTTGGTGAATCACGACGATGCTGACGATGCTGCACAAAATACCTTTATTAAGGTGTGGCAGAACCTGGGTCAGTTCAAAGGTGAAAGTCGTTTACGTACTTGGGTTTATCGAATTGCCACGAACGAATCGATCAATTTGATACGCAAAAGAAGGCCAACCATTGATTTTGATGAAGCGCAACCAGAGATGGCGGAGATGATCAGTGAGGAGTTGTATTTGTCTGGCGATGAGATTGCATTAAAACTGCAGAAAGCCCTTTGTTATTTGCCCTTTAAACAGAAATTGGTTTTTACGCTACGATATTTTGAAGACCTTACCTACGAAGAGATTGCCGTGTTGACATCTACTTCAGAGGGGGCATTAAAGGCATCGTATCACCATGCCGTTAAGAAATTAGAAATTTATTTAGGGGTACTTCGTTAAACCAAAACACATTTCATACATCTAATCAACAGCACAAACGAAAAAATGGACTTAGAAAACGAAAAAATTGGACCTGCATACAACGCGCCGGATTCCTATTTTAAGGAGTCGGAATCTCGTTTGCTGCAGAGATTGGGAATCGATTTAAATACTCCCGAAACGCAATCTTCAAATCCGGTAATTCACAAACCCGTTGAAGTTTTGATGAAAGTAGATACTTCTGGAATTCAAAAAAGAGCAAGAAAGCAAGACCCACTAACATCAAAATCAGTGGGTGTTGACAAGGAAGTGGATGCGTTTGGTAAAGTGGAAATTCCGCCTCTAACGTTTACAACCAACGAAAATCCTGAGTGGGTGAATTTTTCTGCCATATCGGAAGAAACCTCGGGGTCGGATGCATCGTTAAATATTACAAAAGTTACCTATGGTGATTTGCTCAATCCAGTTGCTCAAACATCTGAAATTGAAACAAATGTATTCACCTCTGAAATACCTGAAAGTACTGGGAATTCTGAAACAGCCGAAACACCTGAAACTCCTGAGGTCAAGATATTCACTGAAGTTTCTGATATAGAAATACCTGAACAAATAACTGTAGAAGTCGCTGCGGAATCAGATTTGGCTGATGCTACTGTCGATCCCACGGATATCGAATCTCCTACAGAGCCATCAACACAGGAATCGGTAGAAAAAGTGATCATCCATGAAGTACCAGAATCGGTGGGATTGGATGAGTTGGAATCATATATCGCACCAATGGCTGCTGTTAAATCCCCCATTGTGGAGGAAATTGTAGCGCAAGAGGAGCCACAAATCATGAATTTGGAAGCGCCACCAACAGCATTTGCGCCGATTGCAGGCAGACAAAAAGAATCCGCTACTCCGGGTTGGTTGGGTATAGCCGCATCTTTGGCTGCCATTGTTGCCGCATATTTTATTTGGAATGCCATTCAGCCACCCAAAGCTGAGGAAGCCATGGCAACGGAATTGCAACAGGATGAGCCAACGGCCATCGAAACACCTTTGGATGAGCCTGTTACACCCAAGGATACCATCCCAGATGGATTGCAGTTGGTAGAACCCTTGATCACAGGCGAAATGCCTAAATACAAGGAGCCAAATGTGTATACAATCATCGATGCCAAAGAAATGCCTCCGCGCACCAAAAAGGCGTTGCAGGATTTGGAAGACAACGGATTGGCCACCTTTGATATGGAAGATGAAATGTTTGAAGAATTAGATTTTGAATCATTATGAAATGCATGAAATATATCACCCTTTGCTTGTTGATGTTGTTTGCTGTGAAAGCAAATGCGCAAAACGAAGCCAAAAAAGATAGCCTCAGGGCATCCAAAGTAGAGGAGTTAAGGAAGTTTCGTGAGACATTGTTTGTAGAACAACTCACACTCAGCGAAGCTGAAAGAGTGAAGTTTTTTCCGATTTACGACGAATATCAATTGAAATTGCGCGATGCAAAACGCGGATTCAGAGACAAATGGAACGACAAACGTCCTTCCGAGTTAACTGAAGTAGAAGCAGAACAGTATTTTAAGGATGCTGTGGCTCTTCGAAAATTGGAAGTTCAATTGCTTGAAACGTATACGGTGAAATTAAAACCGGTAATCGGGATGAAGCGTGCCGTTCAATTGCCACGGATTGAAAGAGAAGTGAAAAAGGAAATGATTGCCAAAGCTCGTTCGATGCGTAAAAAGAAGAAGGCGGGTGCTGAAGGTGGCGAAAATCGTGGAGGAGGGGATAGACCTCGCAGACGTGCGCCTGAAGGTGAACCGATTGGAAATTAATCAATGACATCAATGAATGGGCCTGTTTCCATTGTAGGTGGAGGCATGTCTGGCTTGTCCGCCGCATATAAGCTGCAACAATTAGGGATTCCATTTGAATTGCACGAGGCGAGCAATGAATGGGGAGGGAAGTTGCGTACCACCCAAATGGATGGCTTTGCTTTGGATCATGGTTTTCAGGTGATTCAAAGTGCTTATCCAGCGCTTTCGGAATTCAAACAAAAAGGACTTTTGGATGGCGCCCTCGCCTTCGGCTCGGGCGCGTGGCTGCTCACAGCCACGGGGAAAACCCTCATCGCCGACCCACTCAAACACGGAATGAAAGGCATCGGAGCGCTCTTTCACCCCGATATAAAAATTTCAGACATCCTGAAAATTATCGCCCTGAGAAAAAAAGTACTGTCCCAAAATCCCCCCGATTTCTTCCCTGCCCATACCGGCGCCAACACCGAAACGCCCTCCACCCACAACTACCTTCTCGCATTGGGATTCTCTGAAACCATCATCGAGTCGTTCTTCCGACCCTTCTTCACCGGGATTTTTCTGGAAGAAGCACTCCAAACCCCACATACGCTATTTGACTTTATCTTTTGGGCTCTGGCCAAAGGCGATGCCCTCCTGATGCCCAACGGCGTGCAAACACTGCCACATAGAATCGTTGAAAAACTCAACCCCAAACAAATATTCCTCAATTCGGTGATTGGCGATAATCACCAAAATTCGATTCCATATAGATCCACTACAACGCTTTACTATTCGATCGACCACCACGCGGGTTTAGGAAAGTTTTTGGCGCTCAATGCCAGCAGAATGGGTCGAGTAAACCTCATCGCTGTTCCTTCCATGGTTCAACCGAATTACGCACCCCCCGGAAAACACTTGTTGGCCGTTTCGCTCAAGCCATCATTTTCTGGAACCGTGGATGCCTATTCGGCCAGCAATGAGATTTTAACGGAAGTTGAGAATTTGCTGCAACAACCTATCAATGCACAGTTTATTCGCTCATTTGAGGTGATGCAGGCCTTGCCGATGAATACCCCGTATTTCTACGACTTGCCTCAGGCAGTCAATCAAACAGCACTGCAAAAAAATCAATTTTTGGCCGGCAATGAAATCGCCAATCCGTCCTTGAATGCTGCAATTCTATCGGGATTCCAGTTTGCCGAAAATTATCGCATCCATTCATCCAAAGATTAAGTACTCCAAAATCCCAGTGTTTTGGTCGAAATCCCAACGGATTTAACATTTTCTTTACTTGCATTTAACTAAGTGCCGCCGTATTATTGCATTTCATAAAAAACGAAACTTAGAATCATTATGACAAATAACAACAACAAATCGGGAAACAATGCTTGGATGGCTTATTTCTCTGGCCTTGCCATTTTGTTTGCAATTGCCGCTGGGTACTCAATTTACATTTTCTTTTTAGGAAATCCTGCCAACTTCGAAGATGGAGACGTCGCTAAAGGACATCCATTGGGACTTTTGGGAATCATCTATCGCGGTGGTATCGCCATCGTACCTTTGTTGATTGCGGTAAACATTACTGTAATTTTGGTATCTATTGAGCGTTTCATCACTTTGTCTGCTGCCTCTGGTCGCGGAAATGCAACGGCTTTCGTTCATAAAATGCGTTCTATGTTGGAGCAAAACAACATCGACGGTGCGATTGCTGCTTGTGATCAACAGCGTGGTTCTTTGGCCAATGTTGTTCGTTCAGGTTTAACTCGTTACAAAGTGGTTGCTGCAAAAACAGATTTGAATCGCGACGAGAAGAAGGCTGCTATCGAAAAAGAATTGGAAGAAGCAACTAGCTTAGAATTGCCTATGCTTTCTAAGAATTTGGTAATCATCACCACTTGTGCATCTATCGGTACTTTGATCGGTTTGATTGGAACTGTATTCGGTATGATTCGTGCGTTCGCGGCGTTGGCTAACTCTGGTACACCTGACACTGCTGCCTTGGCAACAGGTATCTCTGAAGCGTTGATCAACACCGCTTTTGGTATCATTGGATCAACTTTGGCGATCATCAGTTATAACTATTTCTCAAACCGCATCGATACCATGACTCACAGCATGGATGAAGCGGGTTATTCTATTATTTCTAACTTCCAGGCCAACCACGGTTAATTTCGGTATTTACCTTTTGGTTTTAACCCGAATTAACGCCCTAAATTTACGAACATGCCTAAAGTAAGTATGCCCCGTTCCACCCCGTCATTGGATATGACCCCAATGGTGGATTTGGCATTCCTTCTGGTAACGTTCTTTATGTTGACCTCAAGTTTCCGTGCTCCAGAGCCCGTATTCGTTGATCCTCCATCTTCTACCACCGAAGTGCAAATACCCAAACAGGTGTTTTTGGTGACTGTAGATGCCGATGGAAGGGTATTCATTGATATCACTAACCCGGCTGTGAAAGAGCTTGTGTTAAAAGATATGATGCGCGATTTCAAGGTGCAAATGAGTGCAGAGGAAGTAAAGAAATTTGCTGGTGCTGGTCCAATCGGACTAAAAATGGAATCCATCAGTTCGTATCTAGAATTGGAAGTCAATGCGCGCGCGAAAGTGCAGCAAACAGGCGTTCCCTATGATACGGTAAATATCAAAAAGAGTCAGCTTTATCACTGGGCTTACAATGCCCGTTTGAGAGCACACGACGATTTTAAAGACCGCGAAGCTGAAGCCACCAAGCGTGGGTTGCCTTTTGATAAGGAGAATTACATTCAGTTTGCGGTAAAAGCCGACGGTAACACAAAATACAACGTCCTAAAAAACGTTATCCAAGTATTTAGAGAAGCCAAAGTAAAGAATTTTCAGATGATCACAGGTTTGGAAGCCAAACCCAAAGACTAAAGATAGGAGAGTAGAACCATGGCAGAAATACAAAGTAATGGTGGCGGAGGCGGCGGTGGCAAAAAAAGAGCCAAAAAACAGAGTACCCGGGTGGATATGACCCCCTTGGTGGATTTGGCGTTTTTGTTGTTGACCTTCTTCGTGCTTACCTCAACGTTTTCTCAGCCCAAAGTGTTGAGAATGATCTTTCCAGAAAAACTGGATGAAAAGGATTTAAAAAACATGAAGCAACCTGAAGTTAAAGATGGTATTACCATTCTTTTAACTGGGGGCGATAAAGTGTATTGGTATCGCGGAGCTTTGAACGAAAAAACTGTTCTAGCTGAAACCGATTACACCAAAAATGGATTGCGTAAAATATTGGTGGAAAGCAACTTGTCGTTGTTAACCCAATTGCGTGATTTTGAAAAACAATTGAACAAGATCGATGAGAAAGATACTGCCAAGCGCAATGCCATCGATGCCAAAGTAAAACAAGCACAAAGAGATTCGAAGTTGGTGGTGTTGTTGAAGAACGACGACAAAGCATCGTATCGCAATGTGATTGACGTGATGGACGAATTTATGATTTGTCAGATCGCCAAGTATTTTGCTGTGGACGAGGGAATGGCTCCGCTTGAAAAGAAGCTTATTGATCAACAACCTAAATCCTAATCGCTATGTCAGAAAGTTTGATGAACAAATGGGACCAAGTGCAATCTCCAGCGCGTAATGAACTGGTATTTGCCGATCGATTTAAGGAGTATGGTGCGTATCAGATTCGCAAGAGTTTTAACAAGAACCAAACGATGGCAACCATCATTGCACTATCGATCACGGGCTTGTTCTCTGCCGCACCAATTATTTATGAATTTTTCTTTCCAAAGGAAGTGGAACACAAGACGGTGTTGAAAGTAACCAACATCGACGATGTGAAAGCTCCTGAAGAAGAGGAAAAAGAGCCGGAAAAGCCAAAAATTGAAGAACAAGAGCCACAGGTTGCTACCCAGCAATATGTTGTGCCCAGAATCAATCCTGATGCTACCACTGAAGATGTTATTATTCCTCCGGATGACATTAAAACGGCAGGTAAAGACACCAAAGAAGGCGCCGACGAGTTTGAAGCGCCCGACTTTAATGAAGGAGGTGGCGGCCCAACTGGCGGAGGTGAGACTATTGCAACTAACGTTCAAATTAAGGCCAATTTCCCTGGTGGTGAAGCGGCTTTTAGGGATTATGTTGCTGGAGAATTTGTCTACCCTCAACGCTGTCAGGACGAAGGAATCAATGGTTCTGTAATGTTGCGTTTTGCCGTAGACGAAGCCGGAAGGATTTCACGTGTTCAAGCCATTGAAGAAACGAAGAGTTGCCCAGAGTTTACTGTTGAGGCCATTCGCGTTTTGAAAAAGTCACCTCGTTGGGTGCCTGGTCAGAACAACGGAACTTTCTTGAAGTCTTGGAGAGAAATTCCTATTAAGTTGTCGGTAGATTAATTTCGCAATTTGCGAATAGATTTTCGCCGAAATCCATAGTGAAAGCGGGCCGCATGCGGCCCGCTTTCTTTTTGTAACTTTTCCCGTTTGTAACTTTTCCCTTTTGTAAAATGAAAGCTTTGGTGATTACCTTTGCTTTGATGACAGTCGTGGGACCCTTGTTGAGTATTCGAAATTTGCAAATTTCTATCAATGGGAATTCCTTACTCAAGTTGGAATCATTGGAAGTGAATCCTGGTGAAATTCACGGGATCATTGGCGAAAGCGGGAGCGGGAAATCGCTCACTTTATTTGGAGTCATGGGATTGCTGTCGCCTGCCCTGCAAATAAGTGGTTCTATTCAACTCAATGGCATAGAATTGACCGTTCAGTTGGAGAAGGCATGGAGAAACATTCGTGGCAAAGAAATTGGCATGATTTTCCAGGAACCAATGACTGCGTTAAATCCCCAAATGCGCTGTGGCAAACAATTGATGGAGTCGGCCCTGATCCATGAACCCAATTTTGATTTGGCCAAAGAGAAAGTGGAGCGAAAATTGACACAATTGGGATTGGGTGAGATTTTGGATAGAATACTCAACGCCTATCCACACCAATTGAGTGGTGGTCAACGTCAGCGTGTGATGATTGCAATGGCCTGCGTACATGAACCCCCTTTGATTCTTGCCGATGAACCCACTACCGCCTTGGACAGTGTGGCTCGTCAGCAGGTAATGCGCGATTTGGAAAGGATTTGTAAGGAACAAGGAAGCGCTTTGGTTTGGGTGAGTCACGAGTTGGATTTGGTAAGGCAATACGCGGAAAAGGTTACCGTGCTGAGAAAGGGTGTTTGTTTGGCGCAAGGCGAATCGACAGATGTATTTGGAAACGCGGCCATCGACTATGTAAAAGAGTTGATTGAGGCGATGCCAAACAGTGTTTGGGTTAAGGCATTGGAGGATTACATTCCGGTGCTAGAAATAACGGATTTGGGAAAGACCTATCAACAAAAGGGATGGGAGGTGAAAGCACTGAATGGGTTTTCGGATGTTTTGCATCAGGGAGAGACTTTGGCGATAGTGGGGCTCTCGGGATCTGGGAAAAGCACCTTGGCAAAAATGCTAGTGGCACTGGAAACGCCAACAGAAGGCAGTGTGTTTTTAAATGGTAATCCATTAAAAAGGAAGCCACCCACAGGGATACAAATGGTTTTTCAAGATCCTTATTCTTCGTTGAATCCCAACGACAAATCCATTGATGCGGTTAGGGAAGTGGTTGAATGGTTTGGAAAGGGGAATTTGGATGAATCGAATCGAAAACAGTCAGAAAAAACAGATTTGCGGTTGTTGAATCATGAAAAGGCGACATCGTTGTTGGAGGAAGTGGGTTTTGATCTTCGATTGGTTGATGCCTATCCGCATGAAATGAGTGGGGGGCAACGACAGCGATTGTGTATTGCTCGGGCTTTGGCATCAGATCCCAAGGTTTTGATATTGGATGAGGCAGTGGCGGCGTTAGATCCGCTGGTGCAGAAGCAGGTTTTGGATTTGTTGTTGAGATTGCAGCGAGAAAGAGGTTTGGCTTATATTTTCATCACCCATAACTTGGAAGTTGCTCGTGCGATAGCGCATCGCATCGTGTTTTTGGAAAAAGGAGAGCAGCAACCCTTGCCCGCTGATTGGTTGAGTGTTTGATTTATTAAACAACCGCTGAGTTGTGTATAGTCGTTTCGCCAAGGCGGAATCCCATTCATTATTATTGTATCTATGATCAATTGGAAAAAGTATGCAGTGAAAGTTGGGGTAATGACGTTGATGGGTTTGATATACAGCAATCCATCCGTTGGACAAACCAATCCATCGGAGATGGTGATCGAGATTGAACACAAAGTAAAAAAGGGGGAAACCTTATATGCCATTGGCAAGAAATATCATTGTAGCATTGAGGAGTTGAAGGCGTTGAATCCTGATATTGGTATGTTGAAGCCAGGTATGCGTGTGAAGGTCAAGCAGAAGACCAAAAAGCCAGTAAAATCAGAGCCCGTGCTTGCACCGCGGTTGAATCCGTTGGAGGAAACTTCGGGGTCTGTGGTTAAAGGCGCGGATGAAATACCCATGGGAACTGCAATAAAAATGAAGTCAGAGGTGGTGTTAGATACGGAAGTGAAGTCTGTTTCGGCGGGTGTGGATTCTGGTTTGTTAAAAAAGCCTGTGGCGTTGTTGGATGTTCAAATGGCACCGGAAAACACCTTTGATCATGTTGTGCAAAAAGGTCAGAGTTTGTATAGCATTTCAAAGAAATATGGGGTTTCTGTGGCGGAGATTAAGTCGATCAATCAGTTGACCTCGGAGCAAATTTCGATCAATCAGAAATTGTGGATTCCCAAAACAGAGAAGTCGCTCGCGGCTTTACAAGGCAGTACCATTGAAACTACGAAAATCGATTCGGTAACGATTGTAAAAACGGCCTTAACCCCTGTAATTGTGAGAGAGGCGGAAGTGCCAAACACGCAGAGGGTATCGGGGATAACGGCTGTGCCAACGGATAAGGCATTGGTTGGGAACGACAATCAGGGCGGGATGCCAGAGCAAGTGCAGGCGGTGAAAGTGAAATCGGCGATGAGGGAGTATGAAAAAATGGTAACGGCTCAAATTGGGTACGAGGGAATACAGCCAGACCGTTCATGGGTGATGTTAAACAACCACAAAAAGGGCGAGGTGATTGCGGTGGTGAACATTGCGAACAAGAAAATGGTGTATTGCACGGTGATTGGATCACTTCCAGATAAGGGCAATAAGCAAATTGCGATTAGTCAATCCGTGGCGGATCGTTTGGGGATTGCGCAGCAGAACGCTACCTTGCAGATTCGTTATGTGGCCCCATAAGGCAATCGATGTTAAGTTTTGGTTGAAGACCGATGTCCTTTTGTGGGTGTCGTTGGGCTGCATTCATTTTTCCCCAGCCCTAGCATCCATGGGGTTGATTGCGTACGTATTTCAGTTGTGGGTATGGGGCGAGCGGGTGGATGAAAAGGGTTTCATTCGATGGTTTTGGTGGGGGGTAGCGCTTTGTGTGGGATGGAATATGAGTGTGATTTTGATGAGTGGGAGTTGGCCATGGTCTGTGGGGGTTGGAGGTGTGTCTGGGGTGACAGCGGATGTTGCGGGTGGGTTGTTGGAGAAGGAGTCTGTGATGGGGCAAATGGCATTGAACAAGGCATTGATTAAGCTGCCTTTGTTTTTGGTTGCGATGGCTTATGGTTGGGGGAGGCGGTTACGGACGATATTTGGTGTTGGTTGGTTTTTGGGGGTGCTTCCGTTGATTTGGGTGGGAGTGAGTAGTGTGATTCATTATTTTCAACACAGAGGTTTTTACGATCAAATGGTTTTGGAAAGCAAGCCGATTCCTCTGTATTCGGGCGTTTATCATATTGAATTCGCTACGATCATGGGAGTGGTAGTTTTACTTTTAATTCGGGGTTTGATTCAAGGGGATTTTCTTGATAAATACTTGGCTATAGCTTCGGTTTTTGTTCTCTTAATATGCATGCACATTTTGGGCTCTCGAACGGGCTTGATATTGGTTTATTTGGGTTCCGCGTTGATGATTACCCAATGGATTTTGCTCAAACCTGACTACAGGCCAAAGGTACTTATGCTTTTTCCCTTGCTATTGTTGGGTTTGTTTGCTGTCCCGAGTGCTAGAAATCGCATCGTGAATACCTGGGTGGATTTAAAGACAACATGGACCGGCGGCGATGTAACACATCAGAGTTTTGGTCAGCGTTGGATTGCATGGAAGGCTTCGATGAGTGTTCTGGGATCTGAGCCGAACGCTGCAATGATGGGTTCAGGTGCATGGACGGACGATCGATTGCAGAAGGAATATGCGAATTTGGATGTTTCGTTGGCGGAACGACATAGGATTGGGGTTCACAACCAATGGTTGGAGTGGTCTCTGCAATCTGGGTGGGTGAGTGCCACGATGTTTTTCGTATTTGTATTTTTAGGTCTAAAAACTGTGAATGATAGGTCGTTTCCAAGCAGTCAATATATTTGGTTGGCTTTGGTTTCGGCGATGATGTTTGAGAGTCTTTTGGAGCGCCAAGCAGGCATTCTTATCGCAATTGTGGCCTGGCAAGTGATGTTAGGTGTGAAAATCGCTGATAATTCTCAAATAAAAGATGATAACACTTTGAATATTTAAACATTTTTCTTATCTTTGCAACCCCAAAAATTATGTCTCGCGTTTGTGATTTAACCGGAAAAAAGGCCTTGAAGGGCAACAATGTTTCGCATTCTAACAAGAAGACGAAGCGTCGTTTTTACCCAAACCTTCAGACCAAGAAGTTCTATATCCCCGAAACTGGGGAGTGGATTACTTTGAAAGTAGCTGCGTCTACCATCAAAACCATCGATAAGAAAGGAATTTCTTCTTGCATTAACAATTTGTTTAAGAAAGGAAAGATTTAATCATGGCAAAAAAAGGAAACCGTGTTCAAGTGATTCTTGAATGCACAGAGCAAAAAGGATCGGGAGTAGCAGGCATGAGCCGTTACATCACCACCAAAAATAAGAAAAATACAGCTGAGCGTATTGAGTTGAAGAAATACAACCCATACATGCGTAAAGTTACAATGCATAAGGAGATCAAATAATGGCAAAGAAGGTAGTAGCAACGCTTAAAAGAGCAGACGCCGGTAGCGAATACGTGAAAGCAATTAAAGTCGTTAAATCACCCAAAAGTGGTGCGTATTCTTTCAAAGAAGAAATTTTGCCAGCCGATAAGGTGAAGGCGTTCTTCTCGAAATAATTCGACATTTCTAAGATATTACAGCCCCTTCATGGGGCTTTTTTTTTACCTTCACATCACCAAACCCATGTCAATGTTTAACTGGTTTTCAAAAAACAAAGCCAAAACCGAGGAAATTACTCCTGAAGCCGCACAAACACAGCAGGCCTTGGAGAAAACTCGCACCGGATTTTTGTCGAAACTGGGTCGCCTTTTCACCGGAAAACGTCAGATCGATGCGGCATTTCTGGATGAATTGGAAGAAGTATTGCTCACCTCGGATGTAGGCGTAGAAACAACAGTTCAAATTATTGAGAACTTAGAGAAACGCGTATCCAAAGATGCCTATGTTTCCCAAGACGAATTGCATGAGCTCCTGGCCGAAGAAATAGCCAAGTTGATGCCTGATGTTGCCATGCCCGTAGCCAAGGATTTGTCGCTTAACAATGCCTCAATGCCCTACGTTGTTTTGGTAGTAGGTGTCAATGGCGTAGGCAAAACTACAACCATTGGAAAATTGGCGCATCACTATGCTCAACTGGGTAAAAAGGTGGTTCTGGGTGCTGGAGATACATTTCGTGCCGCAGCAGTAGAACAGTTAACCATTTGGCAGAACCGAGCTGGAGTATCCATCGTATCGCATGGAATGAACACAGATCCGGCCTCTGTTGCCTTTGATGCAGTGAAACAGGCCGTTGAAGAAAATGCAGACGTCGTGATCATTGATACTGCCGGTAGATTGCATAACAAAGTGGGATTGATGAATGAATTGTCTAAGATCCGACGTGTTATCGAGAAGTTTAAACCCGATGCACCGCATGAGGTTTTACTGGTGATTGATGCGACAACCGGTCAAAATGCGTTTGAACAAGCCAAGCAATTTACCGCCGCCACTCAGGTCAATACCCTGGCAGTAACCAAATTGGATGGAACGGCCAAAGGGGGCGTTGTCATTGGCGTGAGTCATACCTATAACCTTCCTGTGAAATACATAGGATTGGGTGAAAAAGCCGAAGATCTCAAACTGTTTAATAAGTACGATTTTATCAAATCGATTTTTGTATCGTGAAAACCAAATCGAATAAAGAAACCAAAATCAATGTCATTACGCTCGGTTGTAGTAAAAACCTAGTGGATAGTGAAGTCCTCATGGGCCAGCTGAAAGCCTCTCAGTTTGATGTTGCCCATGAAAGTGTTAAAAACGATGCGGATATCGTCATTGTAAATACCTGCGGATTCATTGAAAATGCAAAACAAGAGAGTATCGATACCATCCTTGCTTACGCCGATGCAAAGGCCCAAGGAAATATCGAAAAGTTATATGTTACGGGTTGTTTGTCGCATCGCTACAAGGACGAGTTGCAATCTGAAATTCCAGAAGTAGATGCTTGGTTTGGGACGCTAGATATGCCTCATTTGCTTAGGACCGTTGGTGCGGATTATAAGCATGAATTGGTAGGAGAGCGATTGCAAACTACTCCGAAACACTATGCTTATACCAAGATTTCTGAGGGTTGCGATAGACCTTGTTCATTCTGTGCGATTCCGTTGATGCGCGGTAAACACGTTTCAAGACCCATTGAAATCATCAAAAAGGAAATACAGGGTTTGGTGGCCAATGGCGTGAAAGAAGTGATGCTCATCGCTCAAGATTCAACCAGCTATGGCATGGATATTTATGGCGATCGTAAATTGGCCGATTTGATGAAGCATCTGTCTGATGTGGAAGGCCTAGAATGGCTGCGTTTGCATTATGCTTATCCCTCACAATTCCCATTGGATGTGTTAGAGGTGATGGCTGAGCGAAGCAATATTTGTAATTATCTGGATATTCCCATTCAGCACATTTCAGACAATATGCTCAAGACGATGCGCCGTGGGATTACAAAGCGCAGAACCTATGAGGTGTTAAATACCATTCGTGATCGAGTTCCAGGGATTGCTTTGAGAACCACACTATTGGTAGGTCATCCCGGGGAGACAGAAGCGGACGTTAAAGACTTGATTGATGCAATTGAAGACATCAAATTTGAGCGTTTGGGTGTGTTTACCTATTCACACGAAGAAAATACCCATGCTTATAGCTTGGTAGACGATTTATCGGCAGAAGAGAAACAACGTCGTTCCGATGCCGTTATGGAATCTCAAATGAGCATTTCAGAGTCGTTCAATCAATCCTTGAAAGGCAAAACCTTAAAAGTGCTGTTTGATAGATTGGAAGGCGATGAGTTTGTGGGTCGTACCGAGTTCGACAGTCCTGAAGTGGATAATGAGGTGAGGGTTCCAGCCAAAGACAATTATGTGCGCATGGGTGATTTCGCCAATGTGAAAATTACCGATGCTTCTACCTACGATTTGTTTGGTGAAGTTGTAAAATCGTGAATGTTTTAACTCATTCATATCCAAAAGATTATATCTCTGAAACTCTGAGAAAAAGTGCTTGGAGCTCAGATCCGTTGGGATTGTATCCTCATGAGGGAATACATAGCAATTGGGAATCAATTACAAGTTCAGTTTCATCGCAATTTGGCGAAGAACAAAGGGCTGAATTGGTGGAAATAATATCGTCCCAAATGGGGGGAGCGGTTTCTGCATCGCAACGAGAAAATTTAGAGAGTCTCAAAAAAGACAATACATTTTTGGCTGTGACAGGGCAGCAAATTCATTTGGGTCTTGGTCCGATGTACGTGATTTATAAAATCGCATCTGCCATTGTTCTGTGTAATGATTTAAAAAGAAAGTTCACCGATAAGAATTTTGTGCCGTTGTTTTGGATGGCCACAGAAGATCACGACGTGGCTGAAATCAATCATGTAGATTTATTTGGCGATCGTTTTACCTGTGATATCGACTGGAAAACTGGGGTGGGAACAATTCCAACACAGGATTTTGGAGGGTTGTGGGATTGGATGCGACAGAAATTTCAACGGGATGCAGAAGCGTTGGCGAGAATAGAGAAACTGGTTGAATTGTATCAAGCGGAAGATCGAAATTTGTCGTCCGCCACATCCCATTGGGTATCCAACTTGTTCGCTGATTTTGGGTTATTGATTTTAGATCCAAATGTAACGGCATTCAAGAAAAGAGCGATCAAGATTTTTGAAGCGGATTTGTTTGATAATCAGATTTTTAGTGCGTTTTCAGATCAATCTTCTGAAATGAAAAAGCACAAAATTTCGCCTCCGGCTCATTTTCGGGAGTGCAATTTGTTTTGGATTGATGCGCATCGAAGAGAAAGGATTGTGAAAGATGGAGATGATTTCGTTTTGGTGGATTCGGGTGAGAAAATATCCAACCAGGAAATGCGAGGCATCTTAACGAGTACGCCTGAGCATTTTTCACCCAATGTCTTGTTGAGGCCCTTGTATCAGCAGGCAATTTTGCCCTCCATCGCTTACATCGCCGGTCCAACGGAGTATCTGTATTGGCTGCAAACGTCTCGTGCATTTTCTATTTTACAGGTTTCGGCGCCCGCTTTGATTCACAGAATGGGTGGGGTTGTAGTCAGTGCGACTCAAAATAAAAAAATCAACCAATTGGGATTAAAGGCGGAAGAACTGTTTTTGGATTCGTCTGACTTGAAATCAATGTTGGTTCAAAGAATTTCGGGCGACAATGCCTTAGAAATTGCCCAGGGAAAAATTGAATTGGGCATCAAGGAGTATTTGGAAGTGTTGTATCAGTGGAAAAGTGATTCACTGGTTGATTTGAAAAAGCAATCTGAAATATTCGTAAAGTCACAGCGCAAAGCAACGGACGAAGCGATTTCGAAATATTTGGCCACGAAACTGTCTGAAGATGCTTGGAAGACGGTAGGTGTATTGCAGAATGATACGTTTTCAATAAACAATCCTCAGGAGAGAAGATTGAATTTTATACAACTCTACTTGGGTGGTCAAATCGATTGGCTATCAGAGATTTGCAAGGGAGAATCGTATGATTCTCAATCTGCATTTTGGTGTATTCTACTCGTCTAAATTTGGCTTTGTTCTTCGATTCGCAGCGCTAAAATTATTACTAAATGGCCAAAAATTGGGACTATTTGTGCTTGTCTAATCTCAAATTGATCAGTTCAATGGTAAATGAAAAAGCCATTGCAAAGTAGATATACCCTTTGTTTATGTGTTGACCAAATCCTTCGCCGAGCAAACTAACGCCGATGAGGACCAGGAACGACAAAGCAAGAATTTTGATGCTGGGGTTGTGGTTAACAAAGTTTGCGATCGGTTCGCTAGCCCAAAGCATTACCATCATTGAAATGATAACCGCAACTATCATTACCCAAACATCGTTGGCCATGCCCACAGCTGTAATTACTGAATCTAAGCTGAATACTACGTTGATCAATACCATTTGAAACAAAATAGC
>DDYM01000044.1:24056-50194 GCA_002347985.1 Bacteroidetes bacterium UBA2234 | reverse complement strand
GAAATTGGATGATCGATCACCGTAAACAACGGATGGTCTTGTTTTTGAATCCAGTTGATGCCCAAAAGCATGATAATCCTTACAACCATTCCCAAAATAAGTCCGTATTGTCTGGCTTGCTTTTCCTTTCCACCTGGCGCTTTATTGGCCAAAATGCTGATAAAAATGATATTGTCTATACCCAATACAATTTCCAAAAGGGTAAGTGCAACAAGGCTGATGATTATTTCTTGACTAAACATAGTTGATGTAGTAATTAAAGTTCAAAATTAAGAAGATATTGAGGCCATTGATCCGCATCGATCCAAGTTGTTGGCAATCGGTTGCTGAAATAGGTAATCTGACGCTTGGCGTAGTTTCTCGTGTGTTGTTTGATCAAGTCAATCGCTTCCTGTTTTTTTATTTCTCCTGCGAAAAAGCGAAACAACTCTGTATAACCAACCGTTTGCAATGATTTAAGCGATTGAAAGGGTAGCAATGATTCCACTTCCTCTATCAATCCATCCTCAATCATTTGATCTACTCTCTGATTGATGCGATTGTACAGTTTTTCGCGCTCATGCTGTATCCCTAAATAAATAACCTCTGCCTCTGGGAATCTTATTTTGGGCTTCTGCGAATAGATCTCCGACAAGGTTTTTTGGGTTTGAATGCACAATTCAATGGCCCTCATAACTCGCTGGGGGTTGTCTAAAGCGACAAGGTTTGCCGCGTTGGGGTCCAATTTGAGTAATACTTGAACGAGTCTTTCAATGCCATGTGCCACATACTCATCCAAAATCTCAGATCTCAAGTCAGGGTCGATGTCTGGCATTTCATCCAAGCCATTGATCATCGCTTCTATATAAAGTCCGGTACCCCCACATAAAACTGCGGTTCCATTCGTCTTCAATAATTCTCCAATGGTTGATTCATGCTTTGCTGCATGCGAACCCGCATTGTAATGTTCTTCGATGCCAACAGTTGAGATGCCATGATGGGGAACCTGCGAAAGTTCATGGGAACTGGGTTTGGCTACGCCGATGTTCAACTCCTTGTATACTTGTCGACTATCAACGTTTACAATTTCCGTGTGTAGCTTCAATGCCAATTCAATCGCAGCAGCGGTTTTGCCGGAAGCGGTTGGGCCTCCCACGACAATAATTGTGGGTTTTTTATTCAATGTGAATTATTTTAAATCATCTGCGTCGATGCCGGTGCTCAGATCATTAAATCCAAATTCATCGTGATCATCCTCTTCTTCATCTTCATCGTCTAGATCGTCGTCCAAATCATCGTCATCGTCTTCCGCAGCCAGCAATTCCTCTTCGTGCTCTACCAATAAGCTCTTTATGCCTTTTGCTGCCAAAATCTTTTCCGCCAAAGCATCAAATTCATTGTCGTCTAACATTTTAAACTTACTGTCATTGTGCTGCCTGGGAGATTTTCCCTCTGTACGATAAATTCTCGGATAGTCCTGTTTGTCGCTGCTTGGCTCGATGCTGATAAGTTCGCACATCAACGTCCATTGAACATTGTAATCGAAAATATAAATAAAATGTTGGTGCGGATCGTTTACGAAAGTTCTGATTTTGGTGTCGGCCATCAAAGGTGCATCTACATTGCCAGTAAGGTCGATATCAATATTTTGAGGCTTTTCTTTTTTGATTTCAGAGATTTTGCGCCAACGATCATCGCTTACAAAAAAACTCGCTGCTTCCTTGTTGTCGAAGCCAATCGCTTCTTGAATGATATTGTTGAAGTCCATGAATGTATGCGAAGGCTTAATTTCAATCCATCGCACAATATCGTCCATGTCGTCGAACCAAACTTTAAAACGGTAAACCATGTAGATTGCAAAAATAGTTCTCATTGTTTGCTTATCGATGAAAAAAATGTGACTTAATAATTTTCGCTGTATTTTTGAAGGATTCATGTGGCGATTTTTAATTTGTGTTTTGGCTTTGTCACCGCTAATGGGGCAAGCACAATCAACCAAAAGTGATATTCGGGGGTTTGTATACGACGGCGATAACGGTGATCGATCCGTAGCGGCCGTGATTACAGCAGTTAAGGACAATTCCGATGGTACCGTAGTCCGGTCGATTTTGTCTGATAACGATGGTTATTATGCTCTAACGGGATTAACAGCAGGTGATTATTGGGTGAGGGTATCACATGCCGGTTTCGATACGTTGTACGAAAAAGTAAAAGTTTCGATAGGGCTGAATACAAAGAAGGATTTCTATTTACAGCACATTGCTACCATGGATGCGGTGGAAATTTCAGTAAAAGGAAAGGCGAGGGATGCCCAAGTGGGTGTCACAAACATCGAGGCCAGAGCGATATACAAGATGCCTGCAGTGGGTGCGGAGCCAGATATTTTGCAATATTTACAAATTTTACCAGGCGTTGTGTTTAGTGGTGACCAAGGAGGACAGTTATATATCAGAGGAGGATCACCCATTATGAATAAAGTGATGATGGACGGTCTTACTATCTACAATCCATTCCACTCCATAGGTTTGTTTTCTGTGTTTGAAACCGATATGATTCAAACGGCCGATGTGTACAGTGCTGGATTTGGTTCTGAATACGGCGGTAGGGTATCGGCAGTTGTAGATATTAAAACCCGTGACGGAAATAGAAAGCGAATGGCCGGGAAGGTTGGTTTGACAACGTTTACATCGAAATTGTTGTTAGAATCTCCACTCAGAAAATACCAACAAGGTAAGAACAACAGCTCCATCGCGATTTCATATAAAAATTCGTTTTTGCGCGAATCATCAAGACTGCTCTATAACTATGCAAACCCCGATAAGCTGCCATACAATTTTGGCGATTTATTTGTGAAGATGAGTTTCAATTCTTCCAACGGAGGCTATACCAAGTTGTACGGATTTAGATTTTCAGACAACGTAGCATTTCCGGGGTCAACCCGCTATGGATGGACATCTACAGGGTTGGGAGGTAAGTTTTTGGTAGTCCCTGAGCAAGCCAAAACTCGGGTAGATGGTTACTTTTTGTGGAGCCAATACAGCATCGAACAGAAAGAGCAAGATGCAAAACCCAGAAGTAGTTCAATTGGCGGGTTTAATTTGGGTATGAATTTCTCGTACAACTTCAAGCGCGACGATTTGAAGTGGGGGATTGAGCTCAATGGATTCCAAACCAATTTTCAATTGTATAATTCCAATGATAGGAAAATCAATCAGTTAGAAAGTACAACAGAGATCAATTCTTTTGGTAATTATCGCGTAGTTCGCAAGAAACTGATTTGTAATATCGGTTTGAGAAATCAGTACTATGCGTCTCTGGGAAATGGTAGTTTGGAGCCTAGATTCCAATTGAGATATATGCCATGGAAGTCTGTGGGAATCAAATTCGCTGTGGGAATGTATTCTCAAAACCTATTATCGGCAATGAGCGATAGAGATGTGGTAAATTTGTTCTACGGTTTTTTGTCGGGTCCTGATAATCTGCCTGATTCTTTCAACGGTAAGCCGGTGACCACGCGTTTGCAAAAGGCCAGACATGCTGTAGCAGGTTTTGATTATCGCATCAATAAAAAGCAAACAATCAATATCGAATCATTTGTTAAGATCTTTGATCAAATCACCAATATCAATAGGGATAAGCTGTTTGCGGACGATGAATTCAATTTGGATAAACCCCAGCGATTGCGACAGGATTTTATCGTTGAAAATGGCAATGCGTACGGCGGTGATGTGTCCTATAAGTATTCGGATAAACACTGGTATTTGTGGGCTGTGTATTCATTAACCTACGTGAACCGTTTTGATGGAATTACGCATTATCAACCCAATTTCGACCGACGTCATAATGCCAATATTATGTTGAATTACGAATTTGATAAAAAGCATCCTTCGGAAGTGTCCTTGCGATGGAATTTCGGTTCTGGATTTCCGTTTACTCAGACCCAGGGATATTACGAAAAATACAATTTTCAGCAGGGGATTGGTACCGATTATACTGCGGCCAATGGTCAGTTAGGAATTGTGTATGCCCAAATCAACCGTGGAAGATTGCCATATTATCATCGTTTGGATTTTTCGGTGAAAAGAAAGTGGATCTTTCGGGAGGGAAGCGAGTTTAATCTGTTATTCAGTGTTACGAACGTTTACAATCGCAGCAATATCTTCTACTACGATCGCGTGAAAGGTAAGCGTGTTGATCAGTTGCCCATTTTGCCAGCACTGGGTTGCAACTACAGCTTTTAATTGATTTTCTCGTTTAGAATTCCCTGAACCGCTTGCAACTTAAGCAAAGCCTCTATGGGTGTGAGTGTGTTGATGTCGATGCTTGCCAGCAACTTTTTTACCTGTATCAGTTTAGGGTCCTCGGTTTGAAACATATTCATTTGATAGACCGGTTTGGTAGCCGTGCTTTTGAGTGTTTTTTGTGGCGAAAGGTTGGAGCGGTCCTCTTCGAGTTTGTTTAGGATTTCCGTGGCTCTAATCAGGACTGCGTTTGGAATTCCGGCCAGCTGGGCTACATGAATACCAAAGCTGTGTTCGCTACCACCGCGGGTGAGCTTTCGTAAAAATACAATTTGAGCCCCTTGTTCTTTGATTGAAATATGAAAATTGACGATTCCTGGGCATTTGCTCTCCAATTCATTGAGTTCGTGATAGTGGGTTGCAAACAAGGTTTTGGGTGCCGCAGGGTGGGTATGAAGGTATTCTGCGATACTCCAAGCCAAAGAAACACCATCGTAAGTACTTGTGCCGCGACCGATTTCATCGAGCAATACCAAACTTCGATCGCTCAAATTATTTAGAATTGAGGCCGTCTCTGACATTTCCACCATGAATGTACTTTCGCCTACCGAAATGTTGTCCGATGCGCCCACTCGGGTGTAGATTTTGTCTGTAATTCCAATGTGAGCTTCACTACATGGGACATAGCATCCGATTTGAGCAAGAATAACAGCCAAAGCGGTCTGTCGCAAAATGGCGCTCTTACCACTCATGTTAGGACCTGTTAGGATGATGATTCGCTGGTCGTTTTTGTTTAATTGGATTGTATTGGGGATGTAGGATTCTCCCGCGGGCAATTGAAATTCGATGACGGGGTGACGACAATCTTTAAGCAGTAGGTCGTGGCCATCATTGAGTGTTGGCTTGCAGAAGTTGAAGTCCATCGCAAGTTGGGCAAATCCAGCCAAAACGTCCAATTCGGCCAGAATCACCGCTTGTTGCTGCAAATGGGGGACAAATTCGCTCATGTCGTTTAGCAACGACTCCCAAAGCTCAGCCTCCAAGGTGAGAATTCTGTCTTCGGCGTTGAGGATTTTCTCCTCATAAATTTTGAGTTCGGGTGTGATGTATCGCTCAGCGTTGGTAAGCGTTTGTTTTCTGATCCAATCCTCCGGGGCCTTGTCTTTGTGTGAATTGGTTACTTCTAGGTAGTATCCAAAAACGTTGTTAAATCCGATTTTTAGCGATGTGATACCGCTTCGCTGGATTTCCGCTTGTTGAATTTCAATGAGCTTGTCTTTTCCTGAGGTGGTTAGGTCTCGGAGTTCTTGTAGGTCCGGATGGACATGCGATTTGAAAATTCCTCCTTTGGCGGCCACGGCAGGTGCATCGGCCAACATTCTGTCCGAAAGTATGGCTTGCAGTTTCGGGAGTGGGTCAATTTGGGATGCCAAGGCCTGTAATTTTGGGTCTGTACTATTTTCAAAAAGTACTTTGCAATCGGCCAAATTATCCAATCCATATCCCAGTGTGAGGCATTCGCGCGGTCCAATTTTTCTTAGGGCAACCTTCGATACGAGTCGTTGTAGGTCTCCAATTTGTTTCATTGTATCGCGAAAAACCGATGTTTCTGATGCGTTGTTGATGAACACCTCCACTCGTTGATGTCGATTTTCAATCGTATTGCGATTCAATAAAGGGAAAACAAGCCAATTTCTCAGCATCCTCGCACCCATGGCTGTACATGTTTTGTCGATCACATCAATTACCGCCGTTCCGCCTTGATAAATCGGACGTGTCAATTCGAGATTTCTAGCGGTAAATCCATCAATCCACACCGAATCACCCTCATCAATGCGTGAAATGCGATTGATATGATCAATATGGGTATGGTGAGTGAATTGTAGGTATTGTAGAATTGCCGCCGATGCACCAATGGCAAGTGGCATTTCCGCGATTCCGAATCCCTTTAAATTTTGGGTTTTGAATTGTCTGCAGAGCGCCTCTTGGGCATTGCCTTGCTCATAGACCCATGATTCGATTGTTTGAAAAGAAGCAGGTGTGCCTAGAATTTCAAAAATGGTCTGTTGTTGCTGCTTTGGCAAGATCCATTCAGATGGTTTGAAGGCATCGATCATCTTTTTTACGGTAATCAATGAACCCTCACAAGCCATGAATTCACCGGTAGAAATATCCAAGAAAGACGCAGCCCATTGCATGTTTTGCTCCACGACAGATACCAAGTAATTGCTTTGTTTGATTTCAAGGACTTTGTCGTTGTAGCTCACGCCAGGCGTTACCAATTCGGTAACCCCACGTTTTACGATGGTTTTGGTTTTCTTAGGGTCTTCCAGTTGATCGCAAATGGCCACGCGATAACCGGCTTTTACCAAGCGGGGTAGGTAATTGTCCAAGGAATGATGAGGAAAGCCCGCCAAATCTTGGTCTGATGCGGCTCCGTTGGAGCGTTTGGTGAGTACAATGCCGAGCACTTTGGAGGCGATTCTAGCGTCCTCACTAAATGTTTCATAAAAATCACCCACCCTAAAAAGTAAAATCGCACCAGGATATTGCGCCTTGATGGTGTGATATTGCTTCATGAGTGGTGTTTCCTTGTCTGAATTGCCTGCTGCCATAAACCCCAAATTTACAGCCATTTCACAGGCCGATTTCCACATTTACATCCCCTTTTTCCCCATTGAAAATAAGTATCTTTGTATTTGTGAAAAAATTGGTGGGTGCCGATCTTCAACGATTGAGCGTTTCGGAATTCAAAACGACAAAAAAATGGCCTTTTGTTGTTGTGCTCGATAACGTTCGAAGTATGAATAATGTGGGTTCAATCATGCGAAGCAGCGACGCATTTCTGTGTCAGGAAATACTACTCTGTGGAATTACAGCCACTCCACCTCACCGTGAAATCACCAAAACTGCCATCGGAGCCGAGAATTCAGTGAATTGGAAATACTGCGAACGGACAATAGATGCAGTAAATGAGTTAAAAAAGAATGGCTTTGCCGTGTTTGCCATCGAACAAACCTCCAACTCCGTGTTTCTTCAGGATGTTCAGTTTTCTGATGAAGCGGTTGCATTTGTATTTGGGAATGAAATTGATGGGGTAGATGCTGAGGTAATCGCCCTCTGCGATGGGGTTATCGAAATCCCTCAGTTGGGAACCAAGCATTCATTCAATATCGCCGTTTCCTGCGGTATGGTCCTCTGGGAATATGCTAGAACTAGAGTTTAANNTACATTGCAACAATCAAAAGTTTGGTGCAGAGGTTTGGGGATACCGTTCAATTTTGTTTGCTTGATCCTGGGGTTGGGAGTCGACCTATTTCAGGTTTAGAGGAGTTGCTTTTTCACGACAACCGAGGAATAATCTGTGGGAGATTTGGAATCAAAGTATATCCCCAAGTGGTGGTTTACGATTGCCTAACACGGTCTAATATTTACAGTGGAAAGATTGATGACAGGGTGGTAAGTTTGGGTGTTATTTCCAAGCGAGCGACAAAAAATTATTTGTCTGACGTGCTCGACAATGTTATCCTTGGAAAGTCGAATTTTGTGGCTTCAAATGAGGCCATTGGGTGTTTTGTGGGACCATTTGACGATGAAAAATGAATAATTTTATGAAATATAAATATTTGTATATCATAATTTTAATGGTTGTTATTTTAACTAATAGTTGCGGTGATGTTTCTGTAGAGAGTGAATTGCCGGATAACCCTACGTTTGCGGTGGATATCGCTCCGATATTAGAAAAAAATTGTTTGCCATGTCATCGGGAAAATGGTGCGGCTCCTTTCAGTCTGAGCTCATATGTTGCCGTAAAGAAACGGGCAAAGACGATTGCCAAGGTTACCCAGAAAAGGATCATGCCACCTTGGCCTGCCGATCCCAATTACAGTCATTTTATTGGTGAACGCGTTTTGTCGGATCGTCAGATAGCTTTGATTCAGAAATGGGTGAGTCAGGGCGCTGTGGAGGGAAATCAAAAATACGTATATCGCGCAAAAGCGATGGAGCGAAGCAATATAAGAAAACCCGATTTGGTGATTCCATTTGATACGGTTGCGATGAATGAGGGGGATTTGGATCGGTTTTTTATCAGCGTTGCCAATGTTTCGATTCCCCAGAAACGATACATTTCAGCGTTGGAATTTGTTCCAACCGAACCTGGATTGGTGCATCATGCAAATGGTCATCTATTGCTTTACAAGGAGGGCAGCAAGCGATTGTCGTTGAAATGGAGAAGGAAGGTTGAGGCTAGGTCTGAGGTGAATTCTGATTTGTTTAAGGGCTTGGGGTTGGAGGCGGACGATGGTAGTTTGCCTATGAGGATTCATTCGGCGTTTAACTATTTGCCGGGGGTGCAAGGGATTGAGTATCCCAATGGGATTGGGGCCTTTGAGGTGACGAAAGATTTTGCAGCGGTGATGAATGATGTGCATTACGGTCCGTCGGATAAAAAGGTGGTGGATCGATCTGTGTTGAATGTGTTTTTTACGGATGTGGCACCAAGTAGGGCCTTGTCTGAGTTGATGCTTGGCACCAATGGGGTAAGTAAGATTGTTCCGCCATTGGTTGTTCCGGCGAATCGGGTTACCAAGCATACCACGCGTTATCGGATTTCTGAGGATATTTCTGTATTGACAGTCAATCCTCATTTGCACATGTTGGGCAAGTCGTTTCTGGCGTTTGCTGTCAAGCCCAATGGCGATACGATTCCGTTGATTCGTATTTTGCGATGGAATTTTAATTGGCAGTACTTTTATACGTTTAAGTTGATGTTGAAGATCCCTGCGGGTTCTGAAATTGTAGCGGTGGCGGAGTTTGACAATACCAAGGGGAATCCGTGGAATCCGAACAATCCCCCGAAGACGGTTTCGGAGCGATGGGACAGTGGAGGGGCGAGTATGCGGGCATCGGATGAGATGTTTCAGTTTATTATTACTTATACATTGTACAAAAAGGGTGATGAATTCGTATCATTGGAGAAGAAATAATTATGACAATCAGGGAGGTTTTAACGACGCAGGATATTAAGGAGTTTCATGGTGTGTTGGACAGGGTTTATGAGGGCGATAGGGACTTTATTTATCCGATTGTGGGGGATGTAGAAGCGGTGTTTGATGTGAACAAGAACAAGTCGTTTCAAAACGGCGCTGCGCGCCGTTGGTTGGCGGTGGATTCGGCCGGCCGAACGGCCGGCCGAATCGCAGCATTCTACACCGTAAAGCCAAAGTCGGGCAAACGAGGTGGAATTGGATTTTTTGAATCGATCAATGATTCACACATTGCCAATGCCTTGTTCGATGTGGCTGAGTCTTGGCTTACATCCGAATCTTGCTTGAGTATCGATGCACCCATAAATTTCGGAGATCGCGATAGCTACTGGGGGTTGCTGATTTCAGCGTCAACGCCTACATCGTACCGAGAAAATTATCATCCCAACTATTATCAACCCTGGTTCCTACATCGCGGTTATCAATTGGAAATCGAACAGAATACTTACGATATCGTAGAGTCTGAATTCAATTATGATCGGTTTTCAAAAATTGCTGAGCGGGTGATGAATAAGCCGGGGTATCGTTTTGAGTTTTTTCGATATGCCCAGTTGGAAAAGTTTGCCGCGGATTTTGTGAGCATTTACAATGAAGCTTGGGCTTTTCACGATGATTTTGAGCCTTTGCAGTATGAGGCACTTTACAAAAGGTTAAAAGAGATTAAGCCGGCGATGCCTGAGGAGTTTGCCATATTTGCTTACGAAAACGACAAGCCCATTGGATTTTTTATTGCGATTTTAGAAATCAATCAAGTGTTCAAGGATTTTAAAGGGAATCTGGGTTGGTGGCAGAAAATTCAATTTATGTTGCAGAGGAGTAAGATCAATAAAGCCAAAGGAATTGTGTTCGGAATTGTGCCTAGTCATCAGAATTTAGGGGTTGAAACGGGTTTGATTATCAAATTTCATCAAGGCAATGCAAAAACAAAGAGAATGCATTCCATGGAATTGGCTTGGGTGGGAGATTTTAACCCTAAGATGATCAGCATGTTGGAGTCGTTGGGAGCAAAAAAGACGAAAATTCACCACACATATAGGAAAGAAATTTCGGGAATAATTTGATTTTAGAGGGAATAGTGGTATTTTTGCACCTCCTTTAGCACACCAAAAGGAAATGATTCCGTAGCTCAGTTGGTAGAGCAATACACTTTTAATGTATGGGTCCTGGGTTCGAGTCCCAGCGGGATCACAAGATTTAGAGTCTAAATCATTAAAAAACAGCCAGATAGAATCTGGCTGTTTTTTTTGTGCCAACATATGTGTCAACATTTTCAAGGCAATCCCATGTAACTTCCCTGAGAAAATTCTAAAAAATCGAGAATGGTATCATGTATGGATTCCCTTAAACTCTAATTTCGGTTGTTTGATAAATTAGGAGGGTCAGTTATACTATGAATCATAAAATACATTGTTTTAAAAAGTATCCAATAGCATTTGATCGACCAAATTATTAATCTAACAATGACTTTACTGATTTAGCTGCGTCAAGAACTGTTTTATCAAATGGAATAGGTTTCCAGTTAAATGTACTCATTGTATTTCTGATATCTGCTTGTACTGTATTTCCTATGAATGGGAGCATACCTTTTGCTTCATCATTAAATTTAGCCATAAATTTCAATAAGAAAGTTGGAGCCAGTTTTGTACTTACTTTTTCATATCCATTTGATTTCAATATCTGGGCTATTTCTTGAATTGCATGTACTTTTTCAGTTGTAACAATGAATCGATTACCATTTGCTTTATCGTTTTCTAATGATGCAACATGAATGGCTGCAACATCTCTTACATCTGACATTACTGAATAGGCATGAGGCAACATGGGTACTTTTCCAGTTATTAACTTTTTGAAAAAATCCATCGCTTCATTGGAAAGATTCCCTGTTAATGTTGGGCCATATATCGGGCCAGGGTTGATAACAACTAATTCTAATTTGGAATCATCGGTTTGATTTTTAATGAAATCCCAAGCACTTTTCTCTGCAAGTGTTTTGCTCTTAAAGTAGGCTGTTACATTTTTAGCGTCAACATTTGTCCAACTACTCTCATCGATTATAATAGTACCTGTTTTTCCACCTTGCATTGCGGCAGTTGAAGAGGTAAGAACAACTCGCTTTACTCCAGCCTTTTTTGCGGCTTTTAAAGCTCTTAACGTACCATCAACAGCAGGTTTTATTAATTCATTTTCATTTTTTGGTTCCTTTACAACAAAGGGTGATGCAACATGTAAAACATAATCGCAGCCTTCCATTGCTTTATCCCATCCTGTATCTTTCATTAGATCCAGTTCGCAAAAATCTATATTTCCTTTAGGGTCAACCTCTTTTGAAATACCTTCCAATACTCCACTAGTATTTAATAGGCTTCTAACTGATCCTCGGACGGAGTAGCCTTTTTTCAGTAATTCCGCAGCACAATGTTGTCCTACAAATCCTGATATTCCTGTAACTAAAACTTTTTTCATTTTGTTTAAAATTTTATTTTTAAAAATTGTGACACCAAAATCAACAATCAATGTATTTATAGCTTGTATTGTAAAATGCTACAATCCAGGTAAAATAACTACTCTACCTTCTTCAGATTGTAATTCGTTAATTCGGATGTGTTTGTATGGTTGATACTCTTCAGAGTTATACCAACCTTCTGCTGCCTCCATACTTGGAAACATTAGAACTGCTGCCCAGTTTCCACTCCAGTCTCCTTCTTTAACATTTGGAACTGGTGTTCCAGCAATCATTTGCCCACCATGATTGAGTAAAATTGGAATTGCAAATTGCGCATAACGTTGATTTAATTCCTCCAAACTTTCAACTTTCATTTGAACCATAATGTATGCAGACTTTGCTACATTAGCGTTTTCAGTGTTTTTTTCTTGATTTTTCATTTTTCAATTTTTTATATTACTTTTGTTATGCAAGCAAAAATATATAATTACTTTCAATTTGCAAGCAATATTTTACAAATAATTGCAGCTCGCTATTATAAATAACAAAGATCTATTACGATGAATCATAAATTCAGATGTGCATGTCCAATAACCTCGGCCCTTGATATATTAGGAGATAAATGGATATTAGTTATTATTAAACAAATGCTAATAGAAGATAAAAGAACATTCAAAGACTTTACTGAGAGTGATGAGGCCATTGCAACAAACATCCTTTCATCAAAACTAAAATGTTTAGAAGAATTCGACATAATTACAAAAAAGCAACTTCCTGATAATAAAAAAACTAATCTCTATTTATTGACAGAAAAAGGTTTGGCACTAACACCTATCATTGTGGAATTGTCAATTTGGAGTGATGAAAATGTCAGGGCACTAAATAGTATTATGAGAGACAGTCCTGAGATAGAAGTATTAAAAAGCGATAAAAATGCCTTTATTAAAATGATTATAGATACATATAAGGTAAAGACAGAAAACCTAATTTAACCTCGATATAAATCAGAAATATTACTTACCCCCCAAAAAAACGAGTTATTTAATTGTTTTTTATGCATTTTTAGGTCGACCTAAAAACAAACGCCCCCGGCAACGAAGTTGCCGGGGGCGTTTAATCAAAGAGAATTAATCTTATTTAAACAATTCCAACACATCAAACAAACTGCCACCTTTGGGCGCATTTGAGTTTGCGTTGATTTCGTCTTGAGGTACCATGAAGCATCCTGGCAACTGTGTACCAGCATAAGGAGTGATACCAATGGCATTTTTGGTTCTGCGTAGGTCACAGAAAGGCTCCAATTGGCCAAATAGAGAAACATATTTCTCTACCAAGATTTCTCTTCCCAAAGCCAAAGTTTCGCTAGCGCCTTTTACGATTCCAGTTGGACCAAAATCAGACAATACGTAAGCTTGGTATCCACCGTAATTTTTCTCGTGCTCAGCACGTACGTTGTTCAAATGGAACAAAGCGTTTGCATTGTCGCCACCACGCACATAACACTCAGCCATGATCAATTCGTTCTCTACATAAGAAACCATCGCAAAGTTTGAAGTTGGAGCAAAAATTCCAGTGTACATGTTTGGATCCAATGGCGTGTAATTGTCGGCCAAGAAATAGTAATCAAAACGAGCGGTTTCATCCGTTTTCGCATTGTTCTTGCTCGTTTTAGATGCTGTATCCAACATGCCTACAATCGGTGCACCGTCACATGAAATGTAACCACCGCGGTTCCAATCCAAGAAGTCGTAATACAAATTCCAAGCACCTGGAGATTCAGTGCTATGGTTGGCATACATGTCGGCTCCAGCGCTAACACCATTCTTGGCTGCTGCCAAGGCTGATGCATAATCACCCATACGCAAATAAGCACGTGCCTTCAATGTATTGGCAACTTCTACCCAATCAAATGAACCCGCAAAAGCTGCGCTGTAATCGGTACCTGATGTCAAGTTTGCTGCAGAATCTAACAAAGCGATACAATGCTTGGTTACATCCGACATTTTATCAAACTTGGGGTTTGAAATCGCATCGTTACATGCCTCTTTGTCGGGAATATCACCCCACAATCCTGAGGCAGCAAGCAATAACTGCGCTTCGTTGATCATCGCAACACCCAACAAAGATTGGTTGTTTGCTTTGGCGGCTTTGGCTTCAATCAAACGACATTGTGCGATACCCTCTGTATAAAGGTTACCCCATGGCGTATTGAAGTCGCCCGATGTCATATTGTATTGGGCGTAGGAAATGAACTGACGGTCATAGCCATTGAAATGACCCGCAAAGATTCCAGCCAATCGAGCTGCCTCGCCTTCGTTCACGATTACGTTTGCCAATTCAGCTCCAGTAATCATCAAAGTAGGATCTGAATCGCTAAATTGATTTGGGTTGGTTTTATTGATTTCGGTCATGTCTTTCTTACAAGATGACAATCCCATCATCGCTGCAACACCCACCGAAAAAATGATTGATATTTTTTTCATTTTCGTAATTATTAAAGATTGAATTTGATATTAAACAAGTAAGATTTGGTACCTGGGTTGTTGAAGTAATCCAAACCACGACCGTTAGAAACACCTGTCAAGTTGGTTTCTGGGTCAACCCCTTTGAATTTGGTCCACAATGCCAAGTTACGTCCTGTTACACCGATAGAAATACCACCGGGAACGCCCAAACTTCTGCACAAGCCATCAGGCAATGCATAGGTTGCGCTAAGTTCACGAATACGAACCCATGAAGCATCCTTGATGAATGACTCAGACACTGATCCAAATCCACCGCCTAAGCCAGTATACCAAGACTGGTTTAACCACACTTTGCCATTTCCGTAATCTTCTAGGTTTCCACGACAAGTATATGTTCCGTCTGCGTTAGTTACAACAGAACCGTTACCCGCAGAAGCTGCTTTTGCAGCAATTGTAGCGCCGGTGTAATCTTTAATTGTTGCTGCCTCAGCCGCAGATACAGTAAACTCATTGGCAGTCTCTGGTGTAATACCGAAGTTGTTCAAAACGGCATATGTACCTGCCCACATTTGGTTGCCTTGACAAGTTTCAACCAATAAGTTGAATCCAACACGCTTTACATTACCATTCAATCCAACAGAACCGCGGTAAGTAGGGTTGGGGTTACCAATCACACCTTCTTGAGGCGCTGCTTGTGGGAATCCGTTGGCATCCAATACCAATTTGTCGTTTTCGTCACGCAACCACTTTCCACCCCACATAGAACCCATTGCATAACCTTTCACAGCGCGAGAAGAAGTTCCGGTGAAACCCGCCAAGAAAATTGAATTGGCACCGCCGATGTCGTTCACCATATTGCGATTCAATCCCAAATTTCCATAAAGATTCAAAGTCACGTTTTTGTTCTTGATCAAATTGATGTTCAAGTCTGCTTCAAAACCGTGGTTAGAGATGTTAGCAGCGTTTTTCCACTGACTAGAATAACCCGTTGAATTCGCTACAGTTACAGCCAATACAGCACCATCAATTACGTTGCTGTAGTATGTCAATCCCAAAGAAATTTTATCTTTCAAGAATTTCAAATCAGCACCCAATTCCATCTCGGTCTTCATTTCAGGCTTGATGTCTGGGTTTCCTTGTGTTGAACTGCGATAAATTGAACCACCGTATTGAGATGCATCTAGGTAATCGCCCCAACCTGAAGCAGAACTAGCACTTACGTAGTTTGTGTTCCAAATGTATGCTGGAGGTGCAACACCCACACGGCCACCTGAAGCACGCAATTTACCATAAGAAAACGCATCGCTCTTCAAGAAGTCTTTTGTGAATTCATAGGCCAAACTTGCGCTGGGCGACAAGAAACGATTTTTGAATGTTGAAGATGCTTCAGACGCGGTGGTCAACTGAAAGAACAATTTGTCTTGTACATCAAAATCCAATACAGCATAAACTCGGTTGTTCTTAACTTGAGAGTAAGAGTTGAACGGATCCATGTTTGCGCTGGTTGAGTTGATGAACGAATAACGATCTTGGTCGCGGATAATGAACTGCGATGCAGAACCACCAATGCTGTAGAAACTGTTGTTGGTGTACAAATAACCTACAGTGGTGTTCAAGTTGATGTTCTTGTTCAACGCAAAATTGCTTTGGTTGATGAAGTGCATGCTCATTTCAGATTCCTGAATCATATTGTCTGTAAATGCACCGTTGGCATAGCTACTAGCAGAATTTACAGGGAAATAGGTGATTCGGCGATCTGTTGACATATCGTAACCAGCACGAGCAATGAACTTAGAGTTCTTCTTCCACTGGTAACCCACCTCAGGAGTGATCATCACACGCATCACGTCTGAAGTGTTTTTCTGTTCGTTGATGGTCCAACCTGGGTTGTTGTAGGTAGGTACAGCATTTCCCAAGTATCTGCGATATCCTCTGTGGGCATTGAACGTTGGAATACCACCCGCAGAATAATATGTTCCTTTGTAGTCCGTATTGTTGAAATCTGGTGAAGTACGCAAATAACCCAAGTACAAACCATCCAAGTTAGAACCCATTTGGATTCTGTTTGATGTTACTTTGGCTAGGGTAGAATTGAATCCAATCGACAATTTGTCGCTCATGTTTTGTGTGAAATTCAAGCGGGCAGATGTTCTTCTGTAGTTTGAATTTCCGTTGATTACACCTGTTTGGTTCCAATCGGCAACGCTGAAGAAAACAGTGCTCTTGTCGGTCGCATTTGAAATCGACAAGTTGTTGTTCCAAGTTGTACCATTGCGGAAAACTTGGTCGCGGTTGATATCGTTGTAAACCGTTTTATCACCCTTTTTGATGATGGGATAGTATTTGTTTCCGTTGTCTGCCTGGAAATAAGCACCCGTTGTGTTTACAGAATCAGAACCAGAACGTGAAGCAATTCTGTCTCCAAAACTACCACCTGTGTTGGCAACCCATTTTCCGTTTGAACCTTGACCAAATTTGCCCTGCTTTTCGTATTCGCGGTTTACTTGGTCGATGCCCAAGGTAGAAGAGAATTCTACTTTCATGCCACGCTTACCTCTTTTGGTGGTAATCACGATTACACCGTTGGCAGCACGTGTTCCCCAGACAGCCGCCGCAGCAGCGCCTTTCAATACTTCCATTGACTCGATGTCCGATGGGTTTAAGTCGTTCAAACGCGATTGCTGAACTACACCATCAACACCACCGCCAACGCTAGAGTTACTCACAGGAATACCATCCACAACAATCAATGGTTGCGTGTTTCCTGTGATGGTGTTCTGTCCGCGAATTTGAATGTAAGCACCGGAACCTGGATCCCCTGCGTTTTTCGTGATTTGAACGTTAGATGCCTTGCCCGTTAAAGCTTGGATTACTCCGCTTTCTCCGGATGAAACGAGGCCTTTGCCTTGGACTTGAGATACAGAATAACCCACCTTGCGAACACTCTTCGTAGTTCCCACTGCAGTTACTGTAACCGTCCCAACATTCACTGTGTCACTGTCTTGCTTTCCAGCCTGACCCGAGGTTTGGGCTTTCGCTAATGGAAAGCAGCAAATCCCCATCGTGACAATTACTAGAAGTTTTCTTTTCATAATGTTTGATTGGTTTGAATTGCAACCTTAATAAATTATTGGTGTTATTTTTCTATTAAATCAACAATTGAATCGATTAAAATCCCACCGATTAGAAAGTGTCAAAACGACAATAGCAATCGTTATTGTGTTGGAATATTAGTAAAATCAAAGGGTAGGGAAGATTTGCCAGATATTGAAATGATAATTTCTGTGGATAATTTTTTATCCAAGGAATTCAAGTCGATGTACTGTGGAGAATCGCAAAAATTGACGAAATTTGAATATGCGATGGATGAAAATTCTCTTGGCCTCATTGGCAATTTTTTTGATCGGAAATGCCATTTCTGATTCTTCAGGCCCGTCCTCAGGGTACACCGGGGCACCCAATGAAAACAATTGTACAAGTTGTCATTCAGGGACTTCATTGGTGACCAGTGGAACCAAATGGAATCGTGTGAGAATGACAAGCAACATCCCAGCCACAGGCTATTTGATGGATTCTACCTATACCATCACATTAACCTACGCCGAAACAGGAATTTCAAAATTTGGCTTCCAGCTCACTGCTTTGAGTTCAGATAGCGCAAAAGCAGCGGGCACATTCGCTACTGTGGATTCAAGAACACAGAAAAATTCGGGAACTGTGAGCGGATTAACACGGAATTATATCGAACAAACAGCCACAGGGACAGCAAAAGTGGGTACTGACAGCACCTCATGGGTTTTTAAATGGAAAGCACCCAGTAGAAATATGGGAGGAATTGTTTTCTACGTAAATGTGAATGCTGCAAATGGCAATGGAAATAGCTCCGGAGATGTGATTTATGGCAAATCGTTTAGTATTGTGCAAAGTTCAAAATTGCCCGTCGCAACTGCCAGACTCATCGATACACCCGCCTGCGCAAATGCCTTCCGATTTGCAGGTACCGCAACCAACAATCCTACATCTTTTGAATGGTTCACTTACGATGCTACAGGCAAATACAAGCTTTTATCGAACAAACAGAATCCTACCTTATCTCAATTGGCTGGGAGTACAAACAACATCATTTATTTCAAGGCATACAATTCATTGGGAGAATCCAATGTAGTTAAGCTCACCTATACCGTTTATGATTCACCGGTTAAGCCAAAAGTGTCCCCAACAGCTTCAAACTACATATGCTCGGGCGATTCCTTGAAAATTACTGCTTCGTCTCAGTTCGCATTGGGATATACACAACGATGGTTGCCCATAAATAATTCGAAACTCACCGTTTATGTGAAAGACTCGGGTTATTATGTGAGTGAGTCAAAGAATAAATATGGTTGCATTACACTGAGCGATACGATTCGATTGTTTGTGAAAAAACGACCTACGGTTTCAGCTGAATTTACACCCTCGAAGTTGGCGTACTGTGCCGGAAGTGTCATCATCCTAAAGGCCAAAGGGGTATTCGCCGATTCGTTTGGTACCAGTTTGAAAGGTCCTTTTAGCACTGACACTTCAATTACCTTCCCAGCAAAATCGGGTGGTACATTTTTGAATGTGTATTCAAAATCTACCAACGGTTGTATTAGCTCTCCGCTTAAGAAATCTTACACGGTGGTTGATTCCACATCCAAATTGTTGCCAGCCCAATTCGACGTAAGTCTTACCGCGGTTACATTCAAGTGGTTTTCTTCCATCAATGCAATTCAATACGAAGTGAGCACAGATAGCGGTAAAACTTGGAAAAAAACGAATAACAGTGGAAAGGATACGTCTTATACCGTTTCGTCAAGTAACCCTTACTCATTGTTGAAACTGTGGGTGCGATACACCGTAAATACAGATTGTGGAATCAGTCCGCAGTCCATTTTTTCTTCCTATACCAATGCTTGTCAAGAAGTAAAATATACCATTTCAACCGCTACTACCGTAAACTGCGTAGGTCAAAATCAAAAAGTAACTCTCGGCAATTTGCCATCAAGGTACAGTGTGTGGCTTAACGGGAAAGCACAGGGTGCGATCGCTGATTTTACAGTGTCAATAAAAAACAAATCAACCGCACTCAATTTTGAGGTACTCGATTCAAATCAGTTGGTATGTGGCACGTTTAAAAAATCGTATAACCTGGTATCAGACAGCATTTCAAGCATTTCAACAACATTGGATTCGTCAAGTGTTATCAATACCTGCGCAGGCGTCATTCGATTTGGTTTTGATGTTACTGGAGATGTGAAAGAGGTAGGAGCAGAGGTCAATAAAAATAAGATCTTGCTCGATAAATCTCTAAACAATGGCAAATTGAGCATTCATCACGGCGACTCTGTCAAGTTTTACGCCCTCTCGCCGTTGGGTTGTACCGTCAAATCCGCCGTTAAAACAATCAATGTAAACGCCAAGCCCAATGCCACATTTACTTTTTCAAATTCTTATGCAGCGGATACCGTTTATTACACGTTTACGCCAAAACTGGTAACAGGGAAACACAGTTGGTATGTCACTCTGTCTCCGGGCTGGTATAGCCAGAGCGTTACTCCAACGTTAAACACCTATCCATTTCGAATGTATTCCTCTGGAATTAAAATGTATCATCAGGTTTTGCTGACAGGGGATTCATGCTTTAGCATCGACAGTTCTGCTTTGCCCATTGAGTTGATGGGAAACACCCGAAAATTCTCTGTTGTGGAATTGCAATTGTTCCCAAATCCTCAAAAATCTGGAGCCAAGGTAGAGTTCGTAAGCACAGAATCCATTCAATCGTGCATGTTGATGGATTTGATGGGAAAACGAATTCAAGAAATTGATTTCAGCATCCCCAATACTAGGGGTTCATTCGGAGTTGCGCTCATACCAGGTCAATATTTGGTGTCGTTTCAGGCAGTTGACGGAAGCGTGATTTACAAGAAATTTCAAGTAATTGAATAAGATACTCATTCCCAAGTATCCATTCCTAAATTGATGCTCTTGCCCCAAATTAATTAACGTCCGGGATTACCCATTGGCATTCCGTGTCCTGGCATTCCTGGAGGCGGCATGCCCCCTGGAAAGAACATTTTCATGTCTTTTCCATCTTCACCCTTGCCATTGAATTTACGCAATTTATAAGTAAAGGTGATCATCAAATAACGAGTTAAAACCTTGGTTCTTACGTCTTCATAATACGTTTGGGTCACGTTTCGCTGAATGCTTCTATTTTGATTTAGGATGTCGTAGGCCGTCAATCGCAATTCTCCAGCATTTCCTTTTAGGAATTTGTAGCCGAACCCAGCATTCCATAAATAATATTTCTGATTGAAACTGCTCGATAAACCTTGATATGCTTGATAGGTGACATCAGAGTTGATGACCCATTTCTTTGTTGGCATGAAATTAATCATAAACCGACCGTTGTAGTTGATGTAAGTCTGGTTGTTTGATTTTTGGATGCTGTTCATTACTTGACTGTAAGCACCGTTTCCAGAAACGGTAAAATCGAGCTTTTCAGAAATATTGCTTGCCAAAACGAGTCCTGCGTTTACGGATGGATTGTTTGCGTAATTGAGAACCGCGGCCTTGTTGCCCAGTTGAATCAAACTAGGAATATGCGAAGTTGTGATTCCCGCATTTGTATTGACATTGATTTTTTTGATGGTTTTACCCCATGAACCAAACAATCGAACAGAATAGTAACCATTTACATTCACTGGGATAGTGATTTGACCACCCGGAGAAAGCAAAACACTGTCTGACCCCGAATAGTTACTGCTATTTACTTGAGGACCCTTAAACATGTTAGAATCCATCAAAATCCATTGGGCGTCTCTTCCCCCAAGGATGGTTTTATTGCTGATATAATTGTTGCTGTATTGGCTGTTGATCATCCAGAAAACGTTTTTTCCAGATTCAGGTGTCACGGAGAAATATCGTAAAAATAGGCTGTGCTGATAATCTTGAACCAACATCGGATTGCCCGAACTCAACTGCATGGTGTTATTGTTGTTTACCACCGGCTGCAATTGGTCAATGGAAGGAGCATTGTTTGATGTATTGTAATTCATCCTCAAGTTTCGTTTCATCCCCAAGTTATATCGAGCTTGAAAACTTGGAAGTAGGGAAGTGAACTGCCTGGACAAATCACTGTTTTTAGGCATGGATTGTTGTCCGTCTAGCATCGCCAACTGCGCATCCAAACTGGTGGTAACGTTCCACTTATACGTTTGATACCGATAACTGATCCCCGCCTTGTGCTGTGAATACCCGTTGATGAATTTGCTTGAAAAGAAGGTGTCTAGTCGAGTATAACCCAATGAAGCGGCATCTTTTAGATACGCCAAACGATCATTGTTGTTTTGATTGATGTTGGTAGATACTGTAGCCGCGATAAAATTGTTAGAGTCCAACGACTCGGTAAATGTCATGTTTCCACTAAAGGTCTTGGTGTTTTTTAACAAATCGGTTTTTTGATTCCTTTCCGTTGTATCCGTTAGGAATTTATTTGAGTTGGCCAAAATCGTGTTTCCTGTTTGGCCATTGATGCCAGGGTTGACCTCAGTTGAAAACGTACGTCCTTTTTTCTTAAATGAATGTCGATACAAAATGTTGCTAGACGCCCTGTAACCATTGGTTTCCGTATTCGTGTAATTTGATAGTTGCGAAATGGTTTCACCCAGTCCGTTGATTGTATTCGCCAATAGCGGATTGATGCTGGTATTTTGTTGAAGCGATATTTTGGGCTCTATCAAAATCGAGTTTGTTGAGTCCAATTTCCAATTCAAACGAAAATTCGCTCTATGACTCAAATTATTGGTATTGCTTGGATTGGTTTCTAAATAATTGAGAGATCCCTTTGTAGGGTCGCCTACGATGTAATAACGATTGGTTTCGGTGCTGTTGATATTGGCTGTAGAGTTTAAAAAATAACTGCCGCTGAACTCGATGTTTTTACCCCATTGGTTGCTGTAATTGATGCCGACGGCTCTGGTTGTGGTGATTCCATTTTGGGTTCCGGTGAAAAAATTGCCACCGCCCATGCCACCCATACCTCCACGATTGCCACCGCCCATACCGCCCATTCCCATGCCGCCACCGCGATTGCCTCCACCACCCATACTTCCCATCAAATCCTCAAAAGAGAAATTTTGCTCGTTGATATTGTTGATTTGACTCAAAAAAGTAAGCCTGCGATTCCCATGAAATGAGTTGATGGTTATGCCCCCTTTGTATTTGGTTTTGTCTCCAGTTCCTTCGATGGACTGACCCATGCCAGCAAAACCACGTCCAAAAAGACCATTGCGAAACTGACTTTTTGTTATGATGTTCATCGTTTTTGTGGTGTTTCCATCATCAATCCCAGAGAACAAGCTTTGGTCTGATTTGGCATCGTAAATCTGGATTTTTCCTACCACTTCAGCAGGGAGATTTTTCAATGCAGCGTTGGGGTCTTCCCCAAAAAATGGTTTCCCATCAACCAATACTTTCTTTACCGTTTCTCCCTGTGCTGAAACTTGTCCGTTTGACGAGGTTACACCGGGCATTTTACCAACCAAGTCCTCGGCTGTTGCATCGGGATTTACTTTAAAGTTGTTCGCATTGATTTCTGTTGTATCGCCTTTTACTGTAACCGCTTGGGTTTTGATTTCAACGGCCGAAAGAGATTCATCTTTTGTCAGCAAAATCATATCAGGGATATTGAATTCGAATCCTCCCTCGGGTGGAGGCATTTGCTGCAAGTTTACCAACGACAATAAATTCAACCATTGGCTATTGATTTTACCGTCATTCAATTGTGCAACCAGTAGAAAGTAAAAGGCTTTGGAGTTGGGGTTTTGTAATTCGCCCATCATCCATGAAAAATCGCTTCCTTCTGGCGCAAATGCTCTCAAATTCACATTGATTTGATACTGACCATTGTCGTTTGAATGCGTCGATTTTTTTCTCTTGAATTGAATCGTATCGGCCCAAGTAAAGTTGGGTTTGCCAATTTGATCTGTATTTTTTGGGTATAGAATGGTAATTGTTGCCGCTGAAATTGGGCTGCCACTTGCACCCATGACTTTACCATTTCCTATCACACGAAATCCGCCACGACCGCGACTTGGGGGAGGCATGTTATCCGATTGCGACATTGCTGTCACTGTGAAAACAAATGATAGACAAATGAAAAGAGACCGTAGATTATAATGAAAGGGGGACAAAAAGCGCATGTTCTACAAATATCGGTATTAATTAATTAGGTATAATCACGATTAGACGAAAGACAGATGGAACGGGTTTAATTCTGTGGAAGACGCAAAATGATTACTTTTACACCATGTTTTTTATAGCATCGAAAATTCTATCATTTTTGCTTAAACCATTATTTTGGTTGGTGTTACTGCTTGTTTTATTGTTGTTACCAAGATTCGCCAATAAAAGACGACGAATTGTGTTGATTGCCTTGGGTATTTTGTTTGTTACAGGAAATTCGGTGTTAATCAATGAAATGGCATTACTCTGGGAGCCATTGCCTTATCAGGTTAATGGTAAAATGGATATGCCCAAAGCAAGAGTTTGTGTGACATTGGGCGGATATTCTGGTTTTGATCACGAACGCAATCGCATGGGATTTAGCAATGCTTCAGAACGCTTTTTTACGCCATTAAAGGGAATGATCAATCAAACCGTTGATACAGTAATTCTCACAGGTGGCTCTGCATCTGTGATTTCCAAAAAATACTACGAGAGCATATATGCCAAGAACCTGATGAAGGAGTTTGGTATCAAGGAAAATCGAATTTTTATTGATGCCAAATCAAGAAATACTTACGAAAATGCCATCGAGACGAAGAGAATATTGGATTCTTTGCAGGTGACGGATTCTGTGATATTAATTACTTCAGCATTTCATATGAATAGGGCGGAAGCTTGTTTTCAGAAAGCCGGAGTGAAGTTTATTCCATATCCAGTCCATTACATAGGCAATGCCACGAGGGATTATGATATCGAGGCATTTTTGGTGCCTTCAGCGGGTGCTATCAATGATTTTCAAACAATGTTCCGAGAATGGATTGGAATCATCAGTTATAAAATGACGGGTAAAATCTGAGTTCTCACAATTAAGCAAAGTGCTCTTTTTGATTTTATCTCACCCTTAGGAGTCTTCCTACGGTCAAGTTGTTGCTCCTGAGGCCATTCAGTCGCTTCAATGTCGCCACATCCATGCCATAAGCCTTGGAAATAGAATACAATGTTTGGCCCGCTTGAACTTTGTGATATTTGATTTTTGGCGCGTTATTTCCGTTTGTTGGGGTGGGATTTGACTTTGGCCCAACAGAAACATTTGAAATACTATCAGTTCGATTGCTGATTGGATTTGTGACTCCTGTTTTGGGATTGACAGTATTTTCTACTTTTTGGGTGTTTTTAATCGGCGATTTGCCAGGGATTACCGGCGTGATATCCGTATTGGATTCCAATTCTGTGCTGTCTTTTACTTCAATTGCCTGAATTGGGTCTGATTTGGTGGCAATGGAAATTTTACCCACTTTCAAACGGGTACCGGCTGCTATATTGTAGTTTCTCAAATGATTCCATTCTTTTAATTGAGCAACGGTGATACCATATCTCAGTGCGATGCGATAAGCGGTTTCACCTCGTCTCACTACATGATATCGCCAAACTTCAGAAACAATAACATTCTTACTCAAAGTATCTCTTGTTCTAAATGCCAAGCGTTTGCTACTGTCTTGGGGAAGGCTAAACTGGCGGTAGCCATTCATATACCTATTTTGGGTTTGTTGAAATGCCGAGACATAACATTGAGTTTTTAGGCTTTCCCCCGCTTCTTCTAAATGCAATCCATCAGGCTTAAATAATTGGTAGTCAGCCCAGTATTGGGCAGAGTATTTTCCTCCAGCAACCCGAAACCAATCGTAATAGGCCACTCTTTCTGTTTTGCAGAGGTTGATCACAGCTTGCTCGAATTTCTCAAAAGTTGCCAATGTTCTTCCGCCACGAATACAATCTTGGGGGATGCAAACAATGATATTTGCTGATGGAATCGACAACTTAATCTTTGCGATGCAATCTTTGAAGGGCCTGAGATAGATCGACTCACTTTCTTGGGCTCTGTAATTTTCGTACAAACCGAAATCGAGTAAAATGATATCAGGGTTAATTACAGGCAACTGTTCAAAGAACTTTTCCAACCGCAGCAAATCTGAGTAGCCCGAGCCACGCATGCCAACACTGTGAAATTGGAGGTTTGCGCTGTTGGTTAAAGATGTACCCCAAAGGATAAATCGCTGCTGAAGAGAATTGCTTTTTTTGCAAGTGATCTGAATCTCTTTGGTGGCTGGTGAGATTGCAAAATCAATGACTTCCATTCCATCTCGAAAGGCGATGCCACTCGGAAATTCCTTTTTGATCGGATTGATTGGACTGCCGTCTGATTTTCTGCCTGAGCAGGTAGTAATGACCACGTCCATATTCTGCTCGCTTCGCTCGCAGTAAAGCCGGAATCGATCTGAAATTCTTTGGTAATGAGCCGGAATTTTGATTGTAATTGAACTCCCAGATTCTGAGGTTTGTGCCACATAACCCGTAATTCCTGCAGCCAATAAACGATTGCTTTCACTGGGAGTGGCATAGGTCCATAATCCCGTGTGGGTGGTAATTATATCTGATGGTATCGCGTGATTTGCCAATGTACTCGGGAAAAATAATCCAGGGGTTGCGGCAGCGCCTTGGATACCTTTGTGAAGGTCGGACGACATACTCGCTACCTGTTCGTCGCCAACATGTAAAATGGTTTGGCCGCCTGTATTACGCGCTTCATAGGTCGACAAAATATTGGCAATTTGGCTTACTTGATGTGACTGAATCAAATTCACCGAAGTGTCTAAAAAGGGTAGTGTTTTGGGGTTCTTGGGTAGGATGAATCGATCAACAGCTTCTTTTCCCG
>DDYM01000044.1:12106-23968 GCA_002347985.1 Bacteroidetes bacterium UBA2234 | reverse complement strand
ATGGAAACCGCAAAACAGAGCAGGGGAAGGAGAAATCGCATCGAACGGAAAAAAGTCGACAAGTATCGCCCGTCATTAAGATATGTTTGAGGCGACCTCATTCGCAATTGTTAGATGCTATCCAATGCCTTTTTAACCAATGCGTTAGCTGTTTTTGGATCCGCTTTCCCTTGTGATCGCTTCATGACCTCGCCCACGAATAAACCCATCAATCCCACTTTTCCGGCCTTGTATTCGGACACCTTTTCAGGAAATTCAGACAACACGGTTTGAACCAAATCGTCGATAAACGAAGTGTCGGTGATATTGGCCAAGCCGAGTGAATCAACCAAGTTGCTGGGCGACAAATCGATTTGCTTGGTAAGGGCGGGGAACAGTTGCTGGGTTGCTGCGGTATGACTGATTTTATTGGATTCAATCAATTCAATAATCTCTGCAATTTGGCCCGGTGTGAGCTGAAACTCTTCCATGCTCAGCGCATTTTCATTGAGATATCCTCTGATCGGACCTGAAATCCAATTGCAAGCCTGTTTGTATTTAGGCGATATCCCAACAACCTTTTCGAAATACAATGCACTGTGCTTATCGTCCACCAAAACAGAAGCGTCATAGTCGCTCAAGCCATATTCTTTGGTAAATCGATTATAAAGGGTCGCTGGCAATTCCGGCATTCCTGATTTTACTTGTGCGATATATTCTTTTGTAACGATGGTTGGCGGCAAATCCGGCTCTGGGAAATATCGGTAGTCGTTGATCGCTTCTTTTTTACGCAGGCTAAAAGTGCTTCCGTTGAGGCCATTAAATCCTCGGGTTTCACCTTGAATGATCCCACCGCTGTTCAGCACTTCTGTTTGACGAGTGATTTCAAAATCGATGGCTCTTTTCACATTGGAAATGGAGTTCATGTTTTTTACTTCCACTTTGGTTCCAAAAACATTGCTGCCTTTAGGCATGATGGAGATATTCGCATCGCAGCGTAAACTACCTTCTTCCATATTGCCATCACAGATGTCGAGGTATCTCACCAAACGACGGATTTCAGTAACGAATGCATAGGCTTCTTCGCCTGTTTTGATATCAGGTTCAGTAACTACTTCTATCAAAGCGGTCCCAGCACGATTGTAATCCACTAAGGTGTCATACAAATCCTGATCGTGCATGCTTTTTCCGGTATCTTCTTCCATGTGGATTCGGGTAAGGCGGATGACTTTTTGACTTCCATCGCTCAATTTGATTTCTACGGCACCGTTGTCGCAAAGTGGGGTATCGAACTGAGTTATTTGATAACCTTTCGGCAAATCAGCATAGAAATAGTTTTTACGGGCATATCGATTCACTTCACGGATGTTGCAATTGAGTGCAAGTCCCATTTTAATGGCATTATCAATAGCCGCGCGATTGTGCATCGGCAATGTACCTGGATGACCGAGGCTAATGGGGCTTACCTGAGTATTAGGCAGTGCACCATATTCGATACTGTCCGAAGAGAAGGCTTTGCTCTTGGTTTGTAATTGAATGTGAATTTCTAGTCCGATGACCGCCTCAAATTGTGTTTCCATATGCGAGAATACAAAGATAAGAAATCGTGTTATTGAAGCGTCCTTGTGTTTTCCACCAAATTCGGTGTTACCTTTGAATCTTGGCAGTCCGTTCTATCGATTCGTAAAAGCGAATAGGAAAGTCCGGGCAACAAAGGGCGCCGTACTTCCTAATAAGAAGGCATTTTAGGTTTCGGCCTAGGATGACAGAAAGTGTCACAGAAAGCAAAACCGCCTCTTTCGAGAGGTAAGGGTGAAAAAGTGGGGTAAGAGCCCACTCGTTCTGGAGTGATTCAGAATTGGGACAAACCTTACGGGTTGAAAGGTCAAATAAACCTGGACGTGGGTGGCCCGCTCAATTGCTTCGGCAGGCCAGGAGGGTAGACCGATAGAGGTGTTGCGTGAGTAACATCCCAGATCAATGATAGAAGCTCAGGGCAACCTGAGTACAGAACCCGGCTTACAGGACTGCCTTTTTTTCTTTTTTTTCGATTCTACTTGATGGAAAAGAAATATTGATGTATTTTTGCACCACGTTTGAGAGATCAAACAACATGCGAGAATAGCTCAGTTGGTAGAGCACAACCTTGCCAAGGTTGGGGTCGCGAGTTCGAGTCTCGTTTCTCGCTCAAAAAGCAAACGAAAGCCCCGGAAACGGGGCTTTTCTTTTTTAGCATTCTCAAGTATGTGTGGTTTTAGCATAAAAAAGAAAAGGCCGCCCAATGGGCGGCCTTTTCGTATAAGGTCAATAATGAATTCTAATGGATTATCTGCGACGCTTGGTCTTCTTGTCGATACCAGAGCTAGGCAAGTTGTTGTACTTCTTCTTACCATTACCCACAGGTGATCCGATTCGAACCATTGCACAACGGAAACCAATGTTTGACTGACTTTGTTTTTCGTCTAAGAAACGACGTGTTCCTGGTGATGCCCAATAAACACGATCATTCCAAGATGCACCCTTATAAACACGGGCTTTGTTGTTTATCAATGAAGTAACGCCGTACTCATAAGTCATGTCACCGTTGTTGTAGTTCTCTTCGTCCTTGAAACCAATGTTGTCTGACTTCTTGTAGTTTCTACGATTTACGTTTTCACGCTCAGTTACATCACGATATAACAAACGACCCAATGAATCTTTTTGCTCAATTACACCGTATTGATCCAAAACCAATGTTTTGTATACGTTACCACGGAAAGGCATGAATGCGTCGAAGTCTTCTTGAGACAAAGGACGATATATGTCCATAGTCCATTCTGCTACGTTACCTTCCATATTGTACAAACCATAAGAGTTTGGCCAATAAGAGTATACAGGTGTAGGAACGAAACCACCATCATTCAAAGGACCACCAGCAACTCCACCGAAATCACCTTTTCCAACCATTGCGTTCAAACGAATCTTACCGCGATCTTTCTCCTTCTCTTCTTTGATACGAATTGTATAGTCTGTCCAACCATAAATTTTCTTTTGTTCAATGTTGTTGAAATTTACTTCACCCATATTCGCTTGTGCAGCATATTCCCACTCAGCTTCTGTTGGCAAACGGTACTCAGGTAACATAATACCGTCTTCCATCAATACTTTAAAGCGCTTCTGGTCTTTTTTCTTCTTCTTGCTGTAATCCTTCAAGGGCTTTTTGCCTTTTTTGATGAAATCATATTGACCAGCAAGGTAAGTGCGAGTATGGAAAGTGTTATCGTCGTTGTTATCAGTAACGATATCAAATTTCACGATGCCTTCACGATCCAAAATCATTTCGTTCACGCGTTCAGTTCTCCATTGAGCAAATTCCGCTGCTTGAGACCAGTTTACTCCAACCACTGGATAGTCTTTGTAAGATGGGTGACGGAAATAGTATTCTACGAAAGGTTCGTTGTAAGCCAATTTGCTTCTCCAACACAATGAATCGGGGAGGGCGCGTTGGTATACTTCAGGGTAACTTACATAAGTGCGCATCAACCAATACACATATTCGCGGTATTGTAAGTTGCTTACTTCTGCCTCATCCATGTAGAATGAGTTTACAGTCACTGTTCTTTCAGCATTGTTGTTGTCGAATTGAAGATCTTTTTCAGTAGACCCCATGGTGAATGAACCACCTTCAACCAATACCAAACCTGGTCCTGTTTCTTGTCCTTTGTACTTAGGATTGGCAAATCCACCCCATTTAGGACTGTTATATCCTTGGCCGGTGGTCTTGCTGACATTCTTAGTAGTACAGGCGCTCGTTGCCACAATGGCTGCGATGGCCCAAATCCAAGTGCGATTTTTTGTTAACACGGTTTGCATTCTTAGTTATTAATAACGACAGATATTGTGTATTATTTGCAAATATATATTTTTTTTCAACATTCTCATCAGAAAAGCCCATCTAACATTGGGCTTTTTCGATTTGAATATGTGGAAAACGTATCTTTTGTTAAAATTCTGGACAGTGTAATGGTTTGAATGGTGTTCTTCCTGGAGGTACACACCAGTCGATTGTTGCACTCACTTCATGACTCGATGGAATGGCGCTTCTACCGTCACTTACTGTAAAGTCATAGCTATATCCAAATTTGAAACGATTCTTTCTGAAACCAACCAACATGATGATTGCATCTGAGTTTTTGAATGCACCAAAAGTCTGACGGAACCATAAACCCGTTACCAAAGGTCCTTTGTTTGCGTAGAATCCCAAGTTCAACTGAGTGAAATTACGCTGCTTCATGAACAAAACGTTTGGTGAGAAATTGTTTTCTTCGAAACGACTTCTTGTCATAGGGATGATTCCACCTGCATGCGCTGTCAAACGCATGGGTAAAATTTCATCAGGGTTTTTGTAAAAACTCCAGTTGGGTTGGTTGATGTTGTGTGCAGCAAAACCCATGTAGAATTTTGAAGTATACATAACCCATCCCGCATTGAAGTTTGGATAAGTAACACTGCTCGAAGGAGTCTGTTCGCCTGTTGGCAATACAAATCCTTGAGTAGGGTTGATTTGATCCGCAAATTTCAAACGACCAAAATTGATAGATTTATTGGTGATAGATCCTTGCAATCCAAAACGCATGTACATTCTACCTCTGTCCAATGGCAACAAATAGGAATATACGCCACTTACCGTTGTAGATGTCAACAAACCTGAGCCTGCAATATCATGGAAAACCATTGCACCCAAACCACCGCCTACGCTAGGGATGTGTTGATCCCATGAAGCACAGAAAGAACGAAACGTTCCGGGTAGGTTTGGCCATTGGTTTCTGTAGTTCAATGAAACCCTTCCTGCAGCGCCATAAGCACATACGGCAGACCCCGCCAATGCTGGGTTTGTATATACTGGAGCGGCATAGAACTGAGTGAGTTCTGGATCCTGAGCCTGGAGCTGAAGAGCGAGCCCTCCAAACAAACCGAGACTAATTGTACGTATTACTCTTTTCATATGGTACGATTAACAAAACTACAAATAAAAACGTTTCGATGCCAAATTTATTAAAAAAACTCAAAAACTTTACTTCTACCAAACCCTGCGCTCATCGAAAATTGTAAAAAATCGAAAGAAATTTCATGTAAATTTGAGTTTTTACGTTAATCCTCTGTGAAGTCGCTTTTCAAAATATTATCGCTATGTCTTTTTTTGTCGGCCTACAGCCTCAACGCCCAGTCTTTTCTGGCTTCGGGGAAATGGGTTCAGATTCAAATCGACAACTCTGGGATTCATAAAATTACGAAATCTGATCTTTCAAAAATGGGATTGGATGTGCAAAATACCGATCCTCGTAACTTTCAATTGTTTGGAATACAAGGCGCCGAACTCAGTCAGATGAATTTTTCTGCACCTTCGCCCCAAAGTCCTGAAATTCCGATCTATATTGAAGGTGAATCCGACGGAAAATGGGACGACGCCGATTATATTTTGTTTTATGGTCAAGCCAGCAGCGATTGGATGTTCTCCGGTGGAGATTATAAGAATTTTACAAATTTCTATGCCTCGCATACATCTATGATTCTTGGTAGCGGGGCCAACAAAGGCAAAAGAATTCAGGATCAACCCGGTTTCGTTGGTGCCATTACAAATACATACTCTGGCAATGAAATTTACTTAAAACACGATTCAGATATTGTGAACCCTGCGGGTATGGGTAGAACTTGGTTTGGTGAGAAATTTGGAAACGAAACACTCAATCGAACATTCGTAACCAAAGTGCCATCTTACATCGATTCTGTTTGGGTGAAATTTACGTTTGCTGCAACAATGGTGGATGACACGGGATCCTTGGTGATCAACGCCAATGGAAGATCGCTGAGATACAACTTGAGAGCAATTTTTGGGAGTTATGAAAATTATACATACACGGAGAAGTTTTTCAAAATTCCTGTGATCGGGGGTGCTGTAAGCCTCCAATTTAAATTGAATCGACCAAACACGAAATCATATGGGTACTTGGATTTTTACGAAATTACCTCGTCATCGCCAGACAAACTGCCCTCTGCCAATATCACTCTAACACCTACGGCCAATACTTTTATCAGACATGCGCAATTGGCATCGGATCCAAGCAATGTTGCCTATGAGTTTACAAGTAGCATTTCCAATTGTAAGATGTGGAATGTTTCTCGTCCTATCGAGCCGGCCAATCTGGTTTTACTGCCTAACACTGGCAATAAATTCTCCGTACTTTTAAATGGCAAAATCGACCATCATACATTTGTTTGTTTTGATCCCAATGCCGCAGATTTCTTCAAGCCAAAATTTGTCAAATCCATTGGTAATCAAAATATTGCGTTTAATGGGGCATACGAATTTGTGATCATCACGCATCCCAACTTTATCAAAGCAGCCAATGCTTTGAAATCATTTAGAGAAGCCGCTCCAACCAATTTTAAAACACTTGTTGTCACGCCACAAGAGATATACAACGAATTTTCTGGCGGAATGCAGGATTTGGTTGCGATTCGAAACTTTTTGCGTTGGCAATACAAATATTCTGCAAGTCAAGGTACTAAGCTGCGATTTGTGACTTTGTTTGGCGCGGCCTCATACGACATGCAAGATCGCGTGACCGACAATACCAATTTTATCCCTGTTTATCAATCTTCGAACAACAATGCCAATTTTAGCTTGGACGATTTCCTTGGCTATTTGGATTCTGCTGAGGGCGATCCAGAAATAATCAAATCGAAACTTACGGTACCAGTGGGTAGAATTCCTTGCTATACCCTAGAAGAAGCTTTGGGTGTGGTTGATAAATTGAAGCGTTACAGCAGTCCCCAAGCACTCGGTCCATGGCGCGCGAATATTGCTTTTGGATGTGACGATGCCGACGAAAGTTGGGAAACTGAATTTGTGCAGGAGAGTGAGAAAAATGCACAATATATCAATCAATTTTATCCGTATTTAAACGTTAATAAGCTCTATTCTGACGCATTTAAGCAGTCAACAACCGGAAACAACGAAAGTTACCCGGACATGAGTGCTGCCATCAATCGAAATATGAAAGATGGCGTGCTATTTTTCAATTATCAAGGTCACGGCGGACTCAAAGGATGGGCCCAAGAATCCATTTTAGATATTCCTATGATCAACAGTTGGGAAAATTCTTATCGAATGCCCATCATGTTTACCGCAACTTGTGAGTTTAGTCAGTATGACGATCCCAAAAGTAAAAGTGCGGGTGTTTTGTCGTTGTTAAACCCGAAGGGAGGGGCCATCGCATTGATGAGTACCACGAGATTGGTTTATGTGAGCGGAAATACGCAAATCAACAGCGACTTCTGGACGAAATATGGATTTCCAAGACCCAATGAGCCTATACCAACACTGGGTGAGGTGTTTCAGAAGATGAAAAATCGACCTCCGCCATACAACAGCGAGGACAACAAATTTGCACTTCTCGGCGATGCAAGTATGCCGATTGCCTTTCCAAAACATATTATCGCGGTAGATAGTGTGAATGGGAAATCATTGAGTGCATTTCGTGATACGGTGAAAGCCTTTTCAATCATCACCTTGAAAGGCCATGTAAATGAGCGTTTGGTGGGTGAGTTCAATAAATTCAATGGTACAATGTGGGTTAAGGTTTTCGATAAGCCCTCACAGAAGTTTACGCTAAACAACGATAAAAGTGCATCGCCCGTGCCGTTCCTAGAGCAGTCGGGAGTTTTGTTTAACGGCCAAGTCACTGTGACAAATGGTAAATTCCAATTGGTATTCTCAGTTCCAAAGGACATTTCCTATAACTATGGCATTGGTGTGGCGAAATTTTATGCGCACAATGGAGAAACCGATGCTGCTGGGTCTTGGCAATTTATTATAGGAGGAAGTGAAGTGGGTGTTAACCCGGGTTCTGATGGTCCAATCGTACGATCTTTCATGCAGGATACCACCTTCGTGAGCGGAGGTAAGGTTGCACGCGACGTGGATTTTGTGGCCCGCATTTATGATAAAGATGGCATCAACGCTACGGGAGCCGGTATTGGTCGTGACCTATTGCTGGTTATTGACGAAGGAACCGAGAACCAACGCTCATTTGTATTGAACGATTATTTTACATACGATGTCAACTCTTACACCACCGGGACCGTTAGGTTCCCATTAACGGGATTACAACCCGGCAAACATGTTCTTACTTGCAAGGCATGGGATATTTATAACAACGGTGGAAAGGGTTCTGTGAAATGTTTGGTCATCCCGCCGAGGACATTTGAAATCACGGAATCCAATTCGTTTCCTGTGCCATTTGACGGACGTGAAAGTTCGGGTTCGGCAGGATCACAACCCTTCACTGTTTCTGTACGACATACGCTGCCGGGTGAAAATATCACTTCCAACTGGATGATATTCGACGCTACAGGCAGGGAGGTGAGAAGAGGTGAGGCGTGGTTTGAATCGGCTCAAAACAAGGTGGATGCATTGGTTTGGGATGGTAGGTCAAACAGTGGTGAACAGTTAATGGGTGGGATTTATTTTTATCAAATCGTGTTAACTACAGAGGATGGTCTGAAGCAAAGTGTAGGTGGAAAATTTATCAAACTGTAGATAGAATGATTCAAGATAATTTTCGTTTTAAACAAATATCTTTAACGTAGCATTAGGATGCACAAAACCGATAACATATTTTTGCCGATAAGCATTATGAAAAAAACTGCAACAATTGCGCTTTTTACAATTTCTTCATTGGGATTATTGCAATCTCAAAATACTCAAATAAGTTCCAAACAATTGGCAGGTCAGCTAAATACAGTGACCACAATGGTTCCTTTTCTTACCATCACGCCAGACAGTCGTTCTGCGGCCATGGGTGATGTTGGAGTGGCTTTGTTCAACCCCGATGCCAACAGTGGAAGTTGGAATATGGCCAATTTGATCAATGCAAAGAACAAAACGGGTTTTTCAATGTCGTACGCACCTTGGTTGAGAAACTTGGTGAGTGATGTAGGTTTCTCATATTTATCGGGTTACAGCAAAGTGGGTGCAAACAGTGCAGTATCAGGGGCATTGAGGTATTTTTCCTTGGGTAACATTCAATTTACCGATTTCGATGGCAATCCAACGGGTCAATTTACACCGAATGAATTTGCCTTGGATGGAGGATATGCTACACAGTTTACCAAAAAGTTCTCTATGGGCGTGAATTTGCGTTTTATCTATTCTAACCTTACCGGTAATAGAGCTTTCAGCGGGATCGATTACAAAGCAGCTACCGGCGGTGCGGGGGATGTGAACTTGTTATATAAAACAGAGGTGAAGTCGAACAATGGCGGGTACGACAAAATTCAATTCGGATTGAATATCCAGAATATTGGTTCTAAGATGACATATTCATCAAAGGAAAAGCGCGATTTTATCCCTACAAATTTAAAACTGGGCGCTGGATATAGTCACAAAATTGACAATTACAACACGGTAAACGTTTATGCTGACATCAATAAATTGCTGGTTCCAACGCGTCCGCATTACTTGGTGAATTACATTGGTGAGGATTCATTGATCAATGGCGTTCGTCAGTATACAGGAAGCGATCCTGATGTGAACGTTGTTCAAGGGATGATTCAATCATTTTATGATGCACCGGGAGGATTAAAAGAGGAGTTGAATGAGTATATGTTGAGTGGAGGAGCGGAGTACATTTATGATGATAAATTTACGATTCGTGGGGGTGTGTTTTACGAAGCAAAAACAAAGGGTGGAAGACAATATGGAACAATGGGAATCGGTTTGAAATATCAAACTTTCACAGTGAATGCGGCTTATTTGGTGCCTTTCGCTAGTCGTCACCCATTGCAAAATCAAATGCGTTTCTCTTTGCTGTTTGATTTGGCATCTTTGAAAGATTCGCCAAAGGAATAATTTAATTGTGATCAAACCGCCCGAATTTTTAGGGTGGACTAATTCTGAAATTTATGGATTCTCGTAGACAAATATTAATTCAAAAACGCGAGGAAGCATCATTGGGTGGTGGACAAACTCGGATAGATGCTCAACACAAAAAAGGCAAATTGACGGCTCGTGAGCGGATTGCTTTGCTCATGGACGAAGGGACGTTTTGTGAGGTGGGAGCATTTGTAACACACAGAAGTACCGACTTCGGTATGGAGAAGCAGCAATTTTTAGGCGATGGAGTTGTAACGGGATACGGAAAAGTAAATGGCAGAACCACTTATGTGTTCTCGCAAGATTTTACGGTTTTTGGTGGTTCGTTGAGTGAGACCCATGCGGAGAAAATTTGTAAAATCATGGATATGGCTTTGGCCAATGGCGCACCTATCATTGGGTTGAACGACTCGGGTGGGGCGCGTATTCAAGAGGGAGTTGTTTCGTTGGGTGGTTATGCAGATATTTTTTATCGTAATGTTCAAAGCAGCGGTGTGATTCCTCAGCTATCTGCCATAATGGGTCCTTGTGCGGGTGGCGCGGTTTATTCTCCGGCGTTGACCGATTTTATTTTCATGGTGGAAAACAGCAGTTACATGTTCGTGACTGGACCCAATGTGGTTAAAACAGTGACCAATGAAGATGTAAGTAGCGAGGATTTGGGTGGTGCTTCGGTTCATGGTTCCAAAAGTGGTGTGGCTCATATAACGGCTGCCAATGAAGTGGTATGCATCCAGAATTTACGCAAATTGCTTTCTTACGTACCACAAAATTGCGAAGAAAAACCTACGCCATTGCCCTATCATGGCGGAAATGAGTCGAGGGAAGTTTTGATTGATATTATTCCCGAGAATCCAAATCAGCCTTACGATATGAAAGAGGTGATTCAAGGGATTGTGGATGCAGATTCTTTCTTTGAAGTTCATGCATCTTACGCGGAGAATATCGTTGTGGGATTTGCCAGGTTGGCAGGCAAAAGTATTGGAATTGTAGCCAATCAGCCGGCGTTTTTGGCCGGGGTATTGGATGTGCACAGTTCACAGAAGGCGGCACGTTTTGTTCGTTTCTGCGATGCGTTTAACATTCCATTGCTGGTGTTGGAAGATGTACCGGGATTCTTGCCTGGAACGGACCAAGAATGGAATGCCATCATTACAAATGGTGCCAAATTGTTATATGCCTTCAGTGAGGCAACGGTACCAAGAATTACTGTTATTACCAGAAAAGCCTACGGCGGCGCTTATGATGTGATGAACAGCAAGCATATCGGTGCCGATTTGAATTTTGCTTGGCCCACGGCGGAGATTGCTGTTATGGGTGCAAAAGGGGCTGCAGAGATTATTTTCAAGCGCGAAATAGATTCATCAACGGATCGTGAAGGCGCATGGAAAGAAAAAGAAAAGGAATATGGTGATCTTTTTGCCAATCCTTACAGGGCGGCAGCACGCGGTTTTGTTGATGAGGTGATTTTGCCTGAAGAGACTAGAACTCGATTGATTCAATCCTTCGATATGTTGCAAAACAAAGTGAAAAACAACCCTAAAAAGAAACACGGTAATATTCCGTTATAAATTCATGAAACGTTATCTGATTCTTTCTATTGTGATGTGCTGTTCGTTGGGTGGTTTGACACTGAATGCTCAATCCACGAATCAAGGTGACGGCGCAACTAATGCAAAAGTGACTTCGTCCAATCAAAATTTTTTAACGGTAGCATATGGACTGGGAAAGGGAAATCTTCTGTATTGGGGTCTGAAAACCTTAGAACAGGCAATGCCTACAGACCCGAATGCGACATTGATCAATGCACAGGTGTCAAAAACTCCGATAAGTTTTGTTAAGTTTGAATACCGCATTAAGCCAAAGCATTCATTGGGTTTGAATTTTGCACACAACGTGTTTTCTGTCAATGGCGACCTAAAAGATTCATTCTTCTACAATGACATGGGCGTTAGAGTTCAAACCAC
>DDYM01000044.1:4505-12003 GCA_002347985.1 Bacteroidetes bacterium UBA2234 | reverse complement strand
GTGGGTGGAGATTTGACATTGGGTTTTAGGGGTGATATTTATAAGTCGTTGATGCTGTTTGGTGAAGTAGGGGCAGCCAAAGCGATTATTCAAGGCGGATTGGCCTATCGATTCTAATTGGGAATTTCAAAAAAAAATGCTCATTTTGACCATTTTTTAGGTCGTTTTTGCGGAATTTTGGTAAAAAACAACCGTTTTTTGGCCGTTTTTCGTCAAATATGGTTTTCTTTGCAGAATCATTTTATCTAAAAACTATGGACATAAAAGAGATTCAAGCACTGATTAAATTTGTTTCAACTGCAGGCGTTGATGAAGTAGAAATCAACCAAAAAGATTTCAAACTTTTAATCAAAAAGAACCCAGCACAAATTACCACTGCTCAATATAGCCCAGCTCCGGTTGCAATGCAAGCGCCAGCACCGGTTGCAGTTTCTGCGCCAGTTGCTGCTGCACCAAGTGCTCCAGCTGCAGCGCCCAAGGCGGATAATTTGATTACAATCAAATCCCCAATGGTGGGAACTTTTTATCGTACAGCCAACCCAGATGCTCCAGCGTTTGTGAATGTAGGTGACGATGTAAAAGCGGGTACCGTAGTTTGTATCATTGAAGCGATGAAGTTGTTCAATGAAATCGAAAGCGAAGTGAGTGGTAAAATTGTTAAGATTTTGGTTGATAACGCAAGCCCTGTGGAATATGATCAGCCTTTATTCTTAGTAGAACCAGCCTAATCTAATTCAACATGTTTAAAAAACTCTTAATCGCTAACCGCGGTGAGATTGCTCTTCGCATACTCCGTACTTGCAAGGAAATGGGCATCAAAACGGTTGCAGTTTATTCCACTGCGGATCGTGAAAGTTTGCATGTTCGCTTTGCCGATGAAGCAGTATGTATCGGACCTCCACAAAGTAAAGACAGTTATCTTTCGATGTCGAGAATCCTCGCTGCAGCGGAAATTACCAATGCCGATGCAATTCACCCAGGTTATGGATTTTTATCCGAGAATAGTAAGTTCTCTGCACTTTGTAGAGATCATGGTATCAAGTTTATTGGCGCTACACCGGAGCAGATCGACCAAATGGGAGATAAGTCCAACGCCAAGGATACAATGAAAAAAGCGGGTGTTCCTACGATTCCTGGTTCTGAAGGATTGCTCACGAGTTTCAATGAAGCCATCAAAATTGCCAATGAAATCGGTTACCCCGTAATCATGAAGGCAACTGCAGGTGGCGGTGGTCGTGGTATGCGCATCGTTTGGAAAGACGAAGAAGTAGAGCCAGCATGGAACAGTGCCAAGCAAGAAGCCGGTGCAGCCTTCGGAAACGATGGTTTGTACATGGAGAAATACATCGAAGACCCACGTCACATCGAAATTCAAATCGCCGGTGATCAATACGGTAAAGTATGTCATTTGAGTGAGCGCGATTGTTCCATTCAACGTCGTCACCAGAAATTGTTGGAAGAAACCCCATCGCCATTCATGACCCCCGAATTGCGTGAGAAAATGGGAGAAGCGGCGAAAGCAGCAGCCCAAATCATCAATTACGAAGGTGTAGGAACGGTTGAATTTTTGGTTGATAAGCACCGCAATTTCTATTTTATGGAGATGAATACCCGTATTCAGGTGGAGCACCCCGTAACAGAAGAGGTGATTAACTATGATTTGGTGAAAGAGCAGATTTTAATTGCTGCTGGTGTTCCAATTTCTGGAAAAGATCACTATCCAACGAAGCATGCCATCGAGTGTAGGATCAATGCCGAGGATATTCATAACAACTTCAGACCGTGCCCAGGTAAAATTACCCAATTGAACCGTCCGGGTGGACATGGAGTTCGTGTGGATACCCACATTTACGCGGGTTATACCATTCCTCCTTATTACGATTCCATGGTAGCCAAGTTGATTGTTTCTGCCCAGACTCGCGAAGAAGCGATTGTGAAAATGGAGCGTGCATTGGGTGAATTTATCATTGAAGGAGTGAAAACTACGGTTCCATTGCACATGCAATTGATGCGCGACCCTGATTTTAGGGCTGGTAATTTTACCACCGCGTTTATGAATACATTCGAAATCAAATAATTGGATCCCGTTCTGGGGCAATTATACAGTGAACGAAGAAGGGCACCCGTTGGGTGCCCTTCTTCGTTGATAGCCAATCAATCGCAACGACAAGACAATTGCTTCTTCCAGAACCAATCTCCTTGTGAAGTTTACTTTTATTTGAATTTCACTCCATCTGCGTGGAATTTTACCTCCACCGATTTGTCCTCTGCCGTGTCGTTGTAAAAATGTCCCACCGCATACAAATCCTTTGCTCCAATGTTCTTGGGCACTGTAAATGCATCGCCAAAATCTACAGTGATGTTTTTGGTTTCGGTTTGGTAGGTGAACCAACATCCTTCTGACTGACATACTTCATCCACTTTTCCGAATAATACGGCTTCCGCTTTGCCTTCTTTTTTGAATTTCTCAAGACCCACATTCACAGAAATAGCGTCGTTGGTATTCACCGGCTTGCCGATTTGATTCGCTGTCTGCGTGCAAGAAATCGCTAAAACAGCGACGAAAATGCTTAGGATTGTTTTCATTTTACAAAGATACAACAATCAATAAATACCCAATTCGGGTTGGAAGGGATAAAGTAGATAGGGTTTGCGTTTGATGATAAAAGCATCAATCCCGGGTTGCCAGCTTTGCAGGATATCTTTCGAATTCATACCTGAAATTATCTGCTGTTGTAATTTGGCATTGCCGGCCAATTTGTTGAAAAAGGAATTGAAGAATTGCGATTTATTTGGACAATCTTGGTAGAGCATGATCATCCAATCGATATAAATATTGCGATATGATACCAAATAACCCGAGGCAAAATCACTGAGCAAAACACCCTTGCATGTTTCGTTTAGATAGGGAGGATTCATCGATTTCCCTGGGATTGCTTTGGGTGTAAATGAATAGGTTCCTTGTGTTAACCACGGGGCGCCAAAACATTCAAACGGTTTGTCGGTTCCCCGGCCCATACTTACATTGGTTCCTTCTAGCAAACATAGTGTGGGGTAAAGGTAGATAGAGTTTTCGGTAGGAAGGTTGGGTGATGGTGCTACGGGCAATCGATAGGCTCTGTTGTGGTTGTAATTGGTGCAGGGAATAACCGTCAACTTACAGGGTTTTAGGTTGGGATGCGCTGAATCTCTGAGCCAACCTTCTCCATTGATCATATTGGCAAGCTCGCCCAAGGTCATGCCATGAACAATGGGAATGGGATGTACGCCAACCATGCTTTTGAATTGGGGCTCTAAAATTGGTCCTGCGATGTAATAGCCGTTTGGATTGGGTCGGTCTAAAACGATGAGGGGCTTGTTTTGTTCTGAGCAGGCCTGCATCACATAGTGCATTGTGGTTAGGTAGGTGTAAAATCTTGCACCAACATCTTGAATGTCAAACACGATTACATCGAGTTGTTTCATTTCCGCTGCCGTTGGCTTTACATGATTGCCATAGAGTGAAATTACGGTAAGTCCAGACTTCTGATCGATTCCATTTTCGATATGAGCGCCGTTTTCGGCATCGCCACGAAATCCGTGTTCTGGCGCGAAAACGCAAACGATTTTAATGCCCATTTTTTTTAGGGTATCCACCAAATGTGTGTTGCCGATTTTTGATGTGGGATTTGCTACGATACCCACTCGCTTTCCAGATAATAGGGGTATGTATGACGCCGTGTTTTCCGCACCTACTGATATAGGGAGTTCACTTTGGGTGTTGGGGTTAAAAATGCTATGGGGCTTGGCGGCAGGAGTTGTGATTTCAACCACATTGACTTTGGAATTCGATTCAGTTTTGGGCGCGGGTTTCTGGGCTTGGATATTTGATACACCCCAAATTGCAAAAAATAAAAGCCATGAAATTTGTAATGTCATTTTCCATTGTTGCTTCATACCTTTGAAAGCAATAGTGTCCTGGGTAAGATTCATAGCGTTTCGATTGATAAAAGAGGGTGATAGTTCATTCTCCAAAAATATGATGCGTTTGGCGATTTCTGCGGTTTCGTTGAGCGTGGCGACCATGATTGTGACGATTGCCACGGTGAAAGGGTTTCAAAATGGAATCAAGGACAAGATAGTGAAGGTTCACGGAAATTACATCATAGACCATGCTGCAAATATGGAAGGCGCGGATCCACTGGTTGTAGGGCCACAATTTTTACCCAATTTTATCAAAACCGGAAAAGCCAATACAGCAGAACTTGCATCGATGGGGATAGAGAGGGCTGCGATATCAGCGAGCAAAGCGGGGATTATCAAAGGAGAAGAAGACATAGACGGGGTGGTTGCCAAGGGGATGAATTACGATGATTTTTCCTATTGCATGCGAGGATTTCTGCTGAGAGAATTGGATTCAACGGAATTGCATTTAGAGCCATGGGTGTTTATCTCAAAATCTATGTCGTCTCGATTGCAGTTGGATACTGGAGATAGAGCCACATTTGTATTTTTTGTGGAGGATTCATCGGGTAGGGGGCGGCCGCGCGCAGCGCGGCCGCTCATCGCCGGAATATTTGAAACCGGAATTGAGCAAATCGACAACCAAGTGGTATACGCGGACCTATCACTCGTACAGAAATACCTCAAGCCCAAAGCAGGCTTCACTGAAATCGAACTCTGGGAATCAAAAGACTCACCCATAAACTTGGCCGCCATCTCCATGCAAACCGCCGCCGGAGAATTGAGAATATCGGATTCAAAACAGTTTCACCGACAAATCTATGATTGGCTGGCCATCCTTAACACCAACGTATGGGTTATCCTTACATTGATGGCACTCGTAGCACTCATTGCAATGTCTACCATCTTGCTCATTCTTATGGTAGAAAAGACATCGTTTATTGGAATTGCCCAAGCCATGGGAAGTCGTATCGGTAGCCTTCAACGTATATTCCTTTGGCAAAGTGCATACATCGTTGGATTGGGTATCCTCATCGGTGATGTCTTGGCGATTCTTCTGTGTGTAACTCAACAACAAACCCACTTTTTGACCCTGAATCAAGACGTCTATTTTGTGCAATATGTAATGGTTGATATCAATCCTTGGGCCATCGCAATAGTGAATGTCGGCGTTCTAATCGCGAGTGTATTGGCGGCATTGATTCCGGTACAGTGGATAAAAAGAATGACCCCTTCCAGGGCCATTCGATTTCAATAATTCCTAAAGTAATTCAAGGAGGAAATCTCCCTTACGTTATACGTCGATCTTGGCGTATTTCGCGTTTGCTTCGATAAACTCTCTGCGCGGTGGAACGTCATCGCCCATCAACATGCTAAAGATTCTATCCGCTTCGGCTGCGCTATCCAATTCAACACGCTTTAATGTTCTTCTTGAAGGGTCCATTGTAGTTTCCCACAACTGCTCTGCGTTCATCTCACCCAAACCCTTGTATCGTTGAACACCTACGCTGTCTTCATTGCCACCTTTTGCCAATTCCTTGATCGCGATGTCCCTGCCATTGTCGTCCCAGCAATATCTGCTTTCTTTTCCTTTTTTCACCAAATACAATGGGGGCGTGGCGATATACAAGTGACCGTTTTCGATCAATTTTTTCATATGGCGGAAGAACAAAGTAAGAATCAAGGTTCTGATGTGTGAACCGTCCACGTCGGCATCCGTCATGATCACGATCTTGTGATATCTCAAATTCGACAAATTGAGTTCCTTTTCACCTTCCTCGTTGGTGCCAATGTGAACACCCATCGCGGTAAACATGTTTCTAACCTCTTCGTTGTCGTAAATCTTATGCTCCAATGCCTTTTCAACGTTCAAAATCTTACCCCTCAAAGGAAGGATGGCTTGGAATTCGCGGTCACGACCTTGTTTGGCAGTACCTCCCGCTGAATCTCCCTCTACCAAGAAAATTTCGCAAGCCGCTGGGTCGGTTTTAGAGCAATCGCTCAATTTACCCGGCAATCCCATGCCAGACATGGCACCTTTTCTCTGTACCATTTCTCGGGCTTTTCTTGCGGCAGCACGGGCTTGGGCAGCGATGATTACTTTGTCAACGATTACCCTCGCTTCTTTTGGATTTTCTTCCAAATAATTGTCAAGCATTTCACCCACAGTCATATCTACAGCACCCATTACTTCGTTGTTTCCCAACTTGGTTTTGGTCTGTCCTTCAAACTGAGGCTCTTGAACTTTTACAGAAATAACCCCTGTTAATCCTTCGCGGAAGTCGTCCCCTGAAATTTCAATTTTTACTTTTTCAAGCAATTTCATCCTTTCAGCATAGGCCTTTAATGTACGTGTCAAAGCCCTTCTAAAGCCCGCAACGTGCGTTCCGCCCTCGATGGTGTTGATGTTGTTTACATATGAATGAAGGTTTTCAGCATAACCCGTATTGTATTGGAATGCGATTTCCACGGGAATACCATGCTTGTCGCTTTCCGCATAAACTGGGAATGGAATCAATTTTTCACGTGTGCCGTCAATGAAAGTGACAAATTCTCTCAATCCACCTTCGCTGTAGTAGTCTACGGTACGGAAAGATCCGTCTTCAAGAGCTTCGCGTTCGTCACACAACGACAAACGGATTCCTTTATTCAAGAAAGATAATTCACGCAATCTGTTCTGAAGTGTATCGAAGTTGTATTCGCTGACTTGGAAAATCGTATTGTCTGGATAGAATTCAACAACGGTACCTCTGCGTTCAGAAACACCAATTTCTTTCACTGGGTACTGAGGTTTTCCGATCTTGTATTCTTGTTGGAAAATCTTTCCTTCGCGGTATACAGTTACTTTTAAGTCGGTTGAAAGCGCATTTACGCAACTCACACCCACACCGTGAAGTCCACCCGATACTTTGTAAGTGTCTTTGTCGAATTTACCCCCTGCGTGCAAAACGGTCATTACCACTTCCAATGCACTGCGATTTTCTTTGGTATGCAGTCCTGTTGGGATACCTCTACCATCGTCTTCAACGCGAATACCATTGTTGGGAAGAATGAAAACTTTGATGTTTTTGCAATGTCCCGCCAACGCTTCGTCGATACTGTTATCTACAACCTCATAAACCAAGTGATGCAGGCCTTTTGCGCCGATATCACCGATATACATGGCAGGTCTTTTTCTTACCGCTTCTAACCCTTCTAATACTTGGATATTGTCCGCGTCATAATTCGCTCTACTTAAATCTTCCGTCATCTGACTTTGTTGTTATTATTTGATTCGTAAAAATACCTTAAAACCCCGCGATTGCAGCGGAAATGGGGTAGGTATTATCCACAAATTAACAACGAATTGACAAGGGACTTATCGCATCCTAAGCCACCCCAAATAATACAAATAATTGATACCGGATTCTTGTCTTTGGAAGTTGTAATCTAGGGCTGTCAGTTGGGCATCGAGCAAACGAATTTCTCTTGTGTTGAGGATGAAAAAATTCACATCCCCCGCATCTAGTCGTTGTTTCTCCATTCCATACAATTTCCATTGATTTTCAGCAACTTG
>DDYM01000044.1:0-4474 GCA_002347985.1 Bacteroidetes bacterium UBA2234 | reverse complement strand
TCCGATTTTACCTGGTAACTACGCAATTTGTTTTGAAGGTTCAATTCTTGTTGGGCGATGCCGTATTTCATCATATTGTATTGACCTCGTTGCTGTCGTAAAAATATCCCCGTCTGAAAACTCATACCGATACCATAGGTTTGGTTTAGAAGGTTAGGGTTGGGGTTGTTTACGGTAGAGGGCTGATAGTAGCGGTATTTTACATCCAAGTTTGGCAGCATTTGGTTTTTTGCCAATTTGAAATCGAGCTGTGAGGATTGCAGTTTGATTCGGCTCATTTGGATGCTCGGTTGAATGATTTGCGATGAATCTCTTAAAAATAGGTAGGAGTGGGCTTCGTGCACTAGACTGTCGATCCAATCCATGCCCAGCTTGCTGGGCATGGATTGGATCGCGGGCTCCACCGCATTTCCATTCTCGTCCCATAAATACATACTGAGCATCAATCTCTGTTTTTCGGTTTTCCATTCATACAACTTGCGCTTGGCCTCATATTGCTGCCATTGAACAAATGTTTCCATCGTGTCCACAGCGTTTCCCGCACCCGAAATCAATAACTGACGGAGGCCTAGCTGTCGCGTTTTTGCGAGTTCCGCAACCGTTTTAACCCGATTGGCAGATTCATAGGCCAAATACCATTCGGCGTAAGATAAAATCACCGCATACATCACATCGTTGATCAATTGGTCCCTATACGCTTCACTCATTCCCACATTCAACTTCGCCTTGTTTAAAGCAGTTCTTCTNNNNTAACTGCCATTGTAATTTCGATTTCCCAATTTGATATTCCCTCCCGTATACAATGGCAAATTGATATCAATCGCTTGATTGTCGTAATTGTTGTCCTTGGTAGAAATATTAAACCCTTGCACGAAAGCAACACTGGGATCAAATGAGCCCCGACTGGCCATCAAATTCGCATCGGCAATAGGACGGTTTAATTTTGCTTCTTTGATGCTGGGGTGAAAGTTTAACACCTGGTTTACAACATCGTACAATTGTATTGTGATTCCGCTATCCGAAGTGGTTTGCGAGAGCTGACCCAAAGCCAATTTGGGTAACCCAATTGAAAGCACAAAAACGCCCAATGCGATAAATGCACTTCTAAATCGCGAAATTTTCGTTGTCAAATTGATTTCTTGCTCCATCATCATTTGGCTTTGCTGTTTTTATCCGATTTCGGCACGTAAAAATCTGCTGGAAATCCATTTAAAATCCGCCATAGTTCATACCAGATGGGCACCGTCTTTAATTGCATATACCCCCTAGCTCCAATACCAACCTTCAGCTGCGCGGGCCACCTTTTCTTGGCATCATCTGCTTGAATTAAAACCCTGTATTCGCCGCGTTCCCCAATCATATTGTCGATTCCATAAACAACGCCCGGAAAAGTACCAAAACTCGCTTTCGGCCATCCACTGAAGACAACGGTAGGCCAACCATCAAAAACAAAATTCACGGATTGACCAACATTGATCAATGGAACATCGGTGGGTTTTACATTTAACTCCACGGCTAACATGGCACCTTCTGGCACAATAGTACAGACAGCTTGGCCTTCCTTGATCGTTTCGTTGATGCCCCTAATTTGGGTCTTGGATACATAACCACTTTGGGGTGCAGTAATAATGTAAAATCCGTTTCGTATCGAATAGTTGGAATAGCTGTTTCTCAATTTGCTAACCTCTGCCTCCGATTCCAATTGCGATGAAATTGCGCTGTATCTGTCGCTCTCTGCTTTTGCCAGTTTTTCGCCATATTCAGATTGCACATTTCGAAGTTCAATCCTCGCGTTTTCCACCGCATTTAATCCTACTTTTAACTTGGCTTCCGCGCTCAGTTTTTTGGCCAGAGCATCTTGAAATTTCAGTCTCCGATTCTCAACTTCTAACGTACTGCGCAATTTATCATTCGCCAACAAACTATCGCGTTCTAACTGCTTTTTGGCAATCGCCAAGGCACTTACCGCCGCATTGTATTCTGCTTGTTCTGCTTTCAGTTTGTATTCTTCTTGTTCGATTTTATTCTTTGCTTTTCCTTGCGATAAATTCCGATTGTTCTCCAATTGAGTGATTTGGTCATTTATCGCATCAACTTTGGATGAATAACTCAAAACTGATTGCTCTTTCGCTGTGATCTGAGTCTCTGTTTGATTCAATAAATCTGGGTCCAAATACTCTGTCTTGATTTCATTGAGCACCAAAATGGTATCGCCTTTCTTTACGAAATCGCCCTCTTTGATTCTCCAAAATTTAACCCTTCCTGCGATGTTTGAATGGATTTCCTGAGGACGACCCTCGGGTAGGAATGTTGTTACTTTCCCCGTGGCTTGAATGTTTTGCTGCCAGGGCAAAAACAAAATCAGAATAAAGAAAACAAAAAACCAACGAAGCTTTTTATACATTTTGGGGCTAACCCATACACTGTCTTTTAGCAGGAAATCTGCATTTTCAATTACTCGCTTTTTCATTTTTTCTCCTCCATTTCCGATGTTTGAAATCTCTCTATGCCATCAAGCTTCTCTGCCGCAATCCCTGAATCATAAATGTTCTCAACCGTAAGAATCAATTTCTCAGTTGCGTCTAGCAATGTGATGATTAAAATCTCGGAAGCCAAAAACTGACCTAAACTAATTTCCTCAGTAACCAAAAGTCTACTTCCAATGACAAGCATTATGAATGTTAGAATGGTTTTAGTGACGATACCAAAAGTTGCTTGTTTGTACAAAATACTAAAATGTTCCTGTCTGTATTGAACATAAGATCCCAAGGCTTCATTCAAAGATTCGGAATGGTTTTTTTCCATAATGTCCGTTTGGGAAGATTTTGACTGACTATTCAGGGTATCAGCAACCTTAAACTTCATGTTACTTTCATTTCTTGCCGTTGCAAATCCTTTCTCCCAAGTGAATTTAAATCCCAACAATACAACTACAAAAATTACAACCCCAACTCCAATAAAAAAGGGATGATAAAAACTCAATAATAATATCCCCGCAATGATCTGTAATACCTGACTTGAAAAATCGAAAATCAACTTTGAAAATGTCTTCTGCAGTGTGACAATGTCCAGAAATTTAGAGGTTTGTTTCGCGATGTCATTCCCTGTATTATTTTCAATACGATTTTCGAGAACTTCGTTATAAGTCATTGTATATCTAACGAATAGTTTCCTTTGAATACTATCCAAAATACTGAGCTGGGCGAGTTTTATGATCCCAGAAATGGCTACCAAACTCGTAACGCAAACAACAATAATTACCCAGCTGGAATTTAAATTTCCTCCGAGAATGATTCCTACCATTGCCTGAATTCCCAATGGAATAACCAAACTTAAAATCCCAGATATAATGGCGTAAACATAAAGAAACTGAATGTTCCTTTTTTCAATATTTACCCATCGAAGGATTCTCTTAAACGGTGTTAATTCAATTAAATTATTCCCAATCATTTCGTCAATGTACAACAAAATTAGGGAGAAAAAGTTCTTATTTTCCGCGACCTTGAATCATAATCAGCGCGGTGTACAACATGATCTTAAAATCTAGGCCTAACGACATATTCTCGAGATATAAAATGTCGTATTTCATTCGGTCAATCATTTCGTCAACGTTGCTCGCATAGCCATACTTAATCTGACCCCAACTTGTAATTCCTGGCTTAATTCTTTGTAATCTCTGATAAATGGGTTCTCTAGCTACAATTTGCTGTTTAAAGAACTCCCTCTCTGGCCTGGGTCCCACCAAACTCATTTGACCCACCAATACATTGATGAACTGTGGCAACTCGTCCAACCGGGTTTGTCGTAGTATGATTCCTATTTTGGTTCTGCGATCATCCAAATCATGGCTCAATTGAGGTCCTTGGGATTCGGCATCTACCTTCATGCTGCGGAATTTGATGATATTAAAGAATTTGCCTTTCAAACCGATTCTCGGTTGGGTGAAAAAGATGGGCCCTCGTGAATCCATTTTTATTGCCAAAGCGATAATCAAAAACACAGGGGACAAAATCAACAATGCCAGTATGGATACCAATATGTCGATGATACGCTTCAAAACCTTCTGCCACGTTGGCATGACTTCAAAATCAACTTCAACGAGCATCGCCCCTAATATGTTGTTCATCTTTACCATTCCTAAAACCAAGCTGAATTGGTCGGGCATGATTTTGAGATGAATTTCCTCATTCTGAACACAATCAATGATTGGCGTGACATTATCCGCTTCACTGGCCTCTGCACAAAGAATAATATCTTCTATATCTAATTCTTTGATCAACTTTGGCAGCTCATTCCAATGTCCTAAAACAGTGGTGCCAAAATCTTGGAGCTGACATTCATCTTTGATTTTTACAAAACCCTTGATAAAAAATCCTTCGGATTTTTTGGCGGAATTGAGTTCCTGGTAAAGCTTTAACGCTCGATCTCCGCATCCAACAATCAGTGTATTGTATCCCCAAACGCGATTTTTAAC
>DDYM01000032.1:1283-5509 GCA_002347985.1 Bacteroidetes bacterium UBA2234 | reverse complement strand
CTCGACATTATTATCCTCTTGTAGCGAAAGTCTATACGTGTATAAACGGAAGTATCTGTTTATTTTCATTTGATACAAGAAATTGATGATTATTTTCGCTGTGTCATTTGCAACAATGAATTATCAAATCAAATCAAAAGTATATAAACGTCACTTCGTAGCGCTAATAAGATGTTTACTTACCGCCTACTGCAGTATTCCAACTTCTTTCTCATTCGCTCAAATACCACTCGTCCCTTATCGCATTGGTGAAAATTGGGGTTATGCCGACACCTCCGGTCATTTGAAAATTCAACCATTTTGTCGTGTTATGCCACATGCATTTAATAATGATGGCTTGGCAATCTTTCCGTCTGAAACGGGTAACTATGGAGTGGTCGACACCACAGGAAAGGTAATCGTACCCTCGGTTTTTACAGAAGTTGAAATCAACTATCCCTATTTTGTTTTTGGTAGAAATTCACTTGTTGGTAGTGCTGATGGTACCCAATTGAAAATTGAGGATAAGGATCGGTCCTATTATCAGAATTTGTTATTCTACTTCGATGGATCACTCGTTTTTCCATTTCATATTGAAGATATTGTCTTTAATAATAACAGCAACTCTAATCACATATTCATTGTACAAGAGAACAATATCTTACTCTATAAAGTGGATTGGAAGTTTCGAAAATCGCAGTTAATAAAAAAATATCGAAATGCGGCCTTTTCGAATTTTACATATGAAGAAGACGGTTATTTTAGCGATATAATAAATGGATTTACTTTGGTTTATACCGATAACGATGGAAATTCAAAATTTATCTCCTATCAATTGAATGGCCACAGAAAGGATAAATCCAACTATCAAACTCGATGGAGTAAATTGAAATTGCGACATTCACCGTCAGATGAGTATAGTAATGGAAAAGGTGCCAAAACAACAGCCGAAACTGATAATTATGGTGAAAGCCCAGTTTCAAATAGCATGTCCGATGAAGGCTACATGGTGCCAGATTATTTGACCGGTGAAATAGAGCCAACAGGAGTTATCTCCGTTGTAAATAAAAAATACACCTTGGATCCCAACCCAAAGAGTAAGAATGCCAAATTTTACGATTTAATTGTTCCTGTTTTTTCGCGACCTAACTATTACTTGTATAAAAATAATCACTTGTGTGGTTTGGTTTTGAAAAATGGTATAGATTGGATGGATCCAATTTGGGACACCATACTACCCTGTGATTTTATAAGTAAAGCTCCAATGAAAGGACTTGGAAATTTCATGTTTTTACAATGGTTGGTGCGTAAAAATGGGAAATGGGGTGTGCAGTGCCCTGAAAGTCCAAAGTTCAACATCACAGCTCAATACGATAGTATAATTCCTGAAAATTATTACCATTACCTGGTCAAGCAAAATGGTTTTTGGGGCGCGATTTCTGATACTGGCAAATTTGAAATTCCATGTCGGGTAGATCTAAGCTATACAGGTCTGTATAAATTGCCATTATTGACCTGGGAGAAAACCATCGTGATGGTGGGGAAAGTGGGAAATGGCTACAAGCTTTTTTCAAACAGCGACTTACGAGATACAATGGTATACGATAATGTTGAAGTCAATGAACGCTTCAAAAACGATTTTCTTACGATTTACAAAAATGGTTTGAGAGGAAAAGTCTTTGAATGGCGCGGTAGAATCTATGTGTTGCCAACGAAATACACCGCAATCTATGCGAGCAACAATGATTTACAATATGGGGATTCTAAATTTATTTTTGTTCGATTGCCCGATGGGAATGAAGGTTATGTAAGACAGGACGGCAAAGAGTTTTTTGAGCCTTGATTCTTGTTGCTATTTTGATCGTTCGATCCGCTTCACCTCATCCCACATAGCATCCATTTGTTCCAAGTTTAGATCATTGAGAGATAATCCCTTCGATTCAGCGATACTTTCAATGGCTTTGAATCGACGAATAAATTTGTGATTAGTAAGTTCTAACGCATCGTCTGGATTGATGCCACTCAATCGTGCAAAGTTGATCAGAGCGAATAGGTAATCACCAAATTCTGCCTCTTTGTCGGCTTTGGTTTCAGCCTCTTGGAATTCCTGCCACTCTTCTTCAACCTTTTTATAGGCGTCTTCGGGGTTGTTCCAATCAAATCCCACTTGAGATGCCTTTTCCTGCATTCTATATGCCTTCACAATTCCTGTTAATCCCTTGGGTACCCCGTCCAAAATGCCATTCTTTTTATTGCCCTTTTCTTTGAGTTTGATTTGTTCCCAATTCTGTTTGACTTTCTCAGAGTTGTTTGCTTCTACTTCGCCATAAATGTGGGGATGCCTGCGGATGAGTTTTGCAATGAGAGATTCGATAACGTCTCCCACATTGAAATCGTTGGATTCTGAAGCGATTTTACTGTAAAATACGATGTGCAGTAAAATGTCGCCGAGTTCTTTTTTGATTTCCTCAGAATCCTTTTGGAGGATCGCATCCGACAATTCAAATGTCTCTTCAATGGTCAGGGTTCTGATGGTTTCCATCGTTTGTTCCTTGTCCCACGGACATTTTTCACGCAATTCATCCATCACGTCCAGCAACTTGGAAAATTGGTCTAGTATTTCGGCTCGGTTCATTAGGGGTCGTTAATTTATTTGCTCTCAATCATTAGGTCCATGATGGCCAAGGCACACATCGCCTCAACAATGGGTACAGCTCTGGGTAACACACAAGGATCATGTCTCCCGGTAGACGCAAGTGTTACGTTTTCACCGATATGGTTTACGGTATTTTGTTCTTTTCCGATGGTGGATGTGGGTTTGAAGGCAACTTGAACTTTGATTTCTTCCCCGGTGCTCATCCCGCCGATGATACCTCCGCTGTGGTTTGTTTTTGTGCCGATACCTTCTTTGTGGCTCACCCACTCGTCGTTGTGTTCCGAACCCTTCATCGCTGCCGCAGCAAAACCATCGCCAAAAGAAATGCCTTTTACCGCGTTAATATTCAATAAGTACTGTCCGAGTATCGATTGCAATTTGCCGAAAACGGGTTCACCAACACCTTTGGGCAATCCGCTGATATTGCATTGAATCACGCCACCCAAACTGTCGTTCTCCGCCTTTGCCAATTCAATGGCTGCAATCATGGCCTGACTGGTGTTTTCGTCCCAGCACCGAACCATACTTTTTTCAATGTCAGATGCTTTGGGTGTGGATTCTATGGGAGGTGCGATGACGGAATACACTTGATTCACCCAAGCGGTAATTACAATTCCTTGTTGTTCTAAATACTGAATGGCCAATGCCCCTGCGGCAACCCAACCCGCCGTAATTCTTGCGCTGCTTCGGCCTCCACCGCGATGATCTCGATGACCGTACTTGACATCATAGAGTAAATCGGCATGTCCAGGTCGGTAAATGTTCTTTAGATTGTCGTAATCCGATGACTTTGCGTCGATGTTCGGAATTAATATCGCAATGGGAGATCCCAGAGTTTTTCCTTCAAATACACCGGATATGATTTCAACCGCATCGATCTCATTGCGAGTTGTTGTGATTTCACTTTGGCCAGGTCGTCTGCGTTGCATCATTTTCTGAACTGCTTCCATGTCGATGCGAACGTTTGCCGGGTAGCCATCAATCACAACCCCAACGGCAGTTCCATGACTTTCACCAAAGGAGGTAATGGTTAAATTCTTGCCGATGCTATTTCTTGCCATTTCGTTTCTGTGTTATACTGTTGATAATCTTACAATTGATGCTTCTACTTCTGTTTGAATCCCGATTTTACCAAGTATGATCGATTTGAATCTTTGGCCCATTGGGTGTCCCAACAAAAATCAAACTGAAACGACCGCTTAAAGTATCAAAAGAGGGCGCATTGGGTTCGACGAATTTGTTCACCATGGGTTTGCCATTTTGAATCATGGAACCCGAAGGTGATTTCTCTGCCTTGTGCTTTTGTATTACTTCCCAACGACCAATTACCTGAGCGATGTGGGCAATTTCGTTTACCCATCGAACTTCATCGCGGTGGAAGCTGAGTTTACCCATGGCGTCTTTGTTGGGGTAGTTTTTTTTATAGGAGTCTGTAATTTCTTGCCAACTGGTTTTTACGCGTTTGTCTGTTATGAAGCGCACGCTTGAATCTTTGACATAACCCTCCATGAATTGTTCGATGTTGCCATTGTTCCAACCTTTGAGTTGCTCGTCTAACACGTGGTTGACATCGTTCAAGGTATAGGCGAAT
>DDYM01000032.1:0-1214 GCA_002347985.1 Bacteroidetes bacterium UBA2234 | reverse complement strand
ATAAATTGGGTCGCTTTGGCTACGATAAATGAATGAAATCACGGTGCATACCAAGGCCAAGGCCAGGATGATTTTTACTGTCCGTGAATCAGTTCCTTTTTTTGTTGATGCCATGTTTTCGTTATGTTCTGTAGGATTCTCTGTATTCATGGTGTTTGAAAGTTACTTACTCAAAGGTACACTTCTTCCATTGCTCCCAAAACTGCGGGAAGGATTTTTCTACACAGGTAGTATCGGAAAAACTCAGGTCAGGAATCCAGGGTTTTAAAGCAGCAAACGCCATGGCAATTCGATGGTCTGAATGAGTTTCAATATGCATTTGCGATGGGAACGATCTATGGCTAGAATCCAAAATCCAAAGGTCATCAACCTCAGTTCCGAGCGAAGTGAGCGTGCAACCCAATGCCTTGATATTATTTTGAAGGGCGGCAATTCGGTCGCATTCCTTGAAGCGTAAGTTGTGAATTCCTTGAATGAAAAGGGTTCTTCCCATAATACACCATCCAACGATCAATGCCGGGGCAAGGTCTGGATTGTTTTTTAAATTGATTGTTGTTGTTTCCTTACTCAAAATCTCGCCATCGCTCACATTTTGATGAAACGCATCTGGGCTATTGCCGTCTCTTAAAATCGAAATTCCGTTTTCTGTTTTTATCGTTTTAATTCCAAGAGAGTTCCCCAAGTAACTTAAGGCAGCATCGCCTTGCGAACTATTGGGATTCAATCCCCTGAGTTCGAGGATTGTGTTCTGCGGTAATCCCAAAAGGAGAGGGTAGAAGAATGCAGCGGAACTCCAATCTGATTCAAAAATGTCTGAGGGGACATGGGCGCCTAAATCTTGGTATTCCCCCTGAATCGTGTAATGAATTTCCGATGTGATTTGTGTAGATGATATTTCAATCCCCATTCGTTTTAGGATGTCAACGGTCATCTCGAGATACGCCTGGGAATGCGAACTCTCTGTCACTACGATGTTTTTCGTCCCGCTGAACAAGGGTGCTATGAGTAAAAAGGCACTGGCATATTGAGAGCTAATTGCGGCACTGATGCGCACATCTTTCCACTGTTGGATGCCTTTTTTTATCGANNGTGACCAAAGGTTCGATGCTTCTATTATTCAAACTGTCGTTTCCCTTAATTTCAATCTGTTCTGAAAATTTTGCGGCAGCAAAAGCAGTGAAAAGTCGGCAAGGTGTGCCAACTTTTCACTGCTT
>DDYM01000049.1 GCA_002347985.1 Bacteroidetes bacterium UBA2234 | reverse complement strand
ATCAAAGCGAAGAAAAACGACAATGTAAAGTCTTTGGATATCTCCACACAGAACATTTCAGGTCAAACCATCAAAAAAATCCCAGCCCTCTTAGGCGAAGCCGATGTCATCAAAAGCATCCAACTTCTCCCGGGCGTAACCACTGTTGGGGAAGGTGCCTCGGGTTTCAACGTCCGCGGTGGAAGCATAGATCAAAACCTTGTCCTGATGGACGAAGCCCCAGTTTTCAACTCCGCTCACCTATTTGGTTTCTTTTCAATATTTAATCCCGATGCCGTAAAAGATGTTGAACTCGTGAAAGGAGGCATCCCAGCCAATTACGGCGGACGTTTGAGTTCTACCCTCGATGTAAAAACACGGGACGGAAACAAACGTCAATACCAAGCCAATGGCGGAATGGGAACCATATTTAGTCGTTTCACCGTTGAAGGCCCGCTCACAAAACCCAACCTCAAAGAACTCAGAAAACCCCTGAAAACGCCAGCCAAATCAAGTTTTATTGTATCGGGCCGACGCTCCTATATCGATTTATTGGCCAAACCCTTCCTTCCCGAGAATTTGTCGGGTAGTCAGTTCTATTTCTACGATTTAACCGCAAAAGCCAACTACAGTTACAAGCGCGACAATATTTTCATATCCACCTATATAGGCGACGATGTTTTCAAAGCCGCCGGTTTGTTTGGGGTGAAATGGGGGAACTCCACAGCCACAGCGCGCTGGAACCACGTATTCAACAAAAGGTTGTTTTCTAATTTCACCTACTACTACTCTCGCTACCGTTATAACCTTGAATTCACCAATCGCGACGTAACATTTAATTGGAAAAGCAACATTGTCAATAACAGCGCAAAAGTTGATTTCAACTACTTTCTAAATCCCAAAAATACTGTGGCTTTTGGTGGTCAATCTACGTACTACCGCTTCATCCCCGGTGAGGCACAAGCAAAATCATCCTCTTTAGATCTTAAGTTCGGTTTGCCAGATCGATATGCCGTTGAAAATGCCGTTTATATCTCAGATGATTGGAACGCCAATGGCAGATTCTCCATCAGAGCAGGTATTCGAGTGAGTCAGTTTGCCTACTTAGGACCAGGAAAAGTGTATTTGTTTAACCGTGAACCGGGAAAACAAGGTGTGTTGGATAGCGTTTATTCTACAACGAAAGGACAAGTTGTTGCCAATTATATCAATCCAGAACCCCGCTTGGGATTCAAATATCAACTCAATAAAAGCAGCGCAATCAAAGGTGGCTACAACCGCATGGTTCAGAATTTACATCTGATCTCTAATACCGCCGCCTCAGTGCCATTCGACGTTTGGCAACCCACAACCAATAACGTAAAACCCGAAATTGCAGACCAAGTTGCCATAGGCTACTTCAAGAACTTTGGCAAAGCAAATGATTTCGAAACCAATATCGAAGGGTATTACAAAAAACTACAGAACCAAGTGGATTACATTGATGGTGCAAGCCTTTTGTTAAATGAATTACTTGAAGCCGATCTCCTGCGTGGCATCGGTCGCGCCTATGGAATGGAAGTCTATGTAAAGAAAAACAATGGAAAGCTCACGGGTTGGGTTAGTTATACGTTGGCTAGGTCTGAACGTCAGGTGACGGGTATCAATGATGGCAACTGGTATCCCAATCGGTTCGATAGAAAGCACAATCTTTACATCGTAAGTCAATATCAATTCAACCAGAAATGGGAATTTGCTGCCAACTTCGTTTTCAGTACAGGTACCCCCGCAACCTTTTACACCGGTCAGTATTCTGTGCAGGGCTATGTAGTTCCTGATGCTGGTTCCAACGCAAGAAACAACGTTCGCAACCCAGCCTACCATCGACTCGATTTGAGCGCCACTTACACCCGTAAAAAAACCAAAACCTTCGAAAGCTATTGGGTGTTCTCATGCTACAATGCCTACAATCGCCGAAACCCGTTTAGTATTTACTTCTCAACCAATTACAAGGACCTTGGCCAAAATGCAGCCATTCGATACAGTGTCATTGGCAGTATCATCCCTGCCGTTTCTTACAACTTCAAATTCTAACCAACACAGATGAAAATGAAACTTCGCTCCCCCCTTTTCAATATCCTCATCGCAGTGTTAGCCATTACACTTTTCAGTGGCTGTGAAGATGTTATTCAAGTTGATGTGGTAAACAAATCACCCAAAATTGTGGTCGATGCATTCGTCAACAACCAATCCGATACCCAAATAATCCGCCTTACACGTAGCATCGGGTACTTTGATTCTACAGGCAAGGAACCTGCCATCGCCAATGCGCAAGTGGCAATCGTAGATCAAACGACGTCGATTCCAAAATTGTTCGTCTTCAAATATGCCTATAACGGGAAATATCAATTCGTACCAAACAAACTCACAGGCGATACATTTTCGATCGAACATGATTATGCACTTTTGGTCGTGGTTGACAAAGACACGTTGGTGAGCTTTTCAAAATTGAATCCAACCACCGTGATTGATTCGCTTCACTTGGTAGATGTTGTGGGAAATGGCCCTCCAATCAATACCACCGGCAAATATGTTGAACTGTATGCCAACGACAGGGTGGGTCAAGGCGATTTTTATTGGATCAAAACTTTCCGAAACGATACTTTTTCAAACAGCATTAATCAATTGAATATTTCTGCCGATATGGGAAATACGTCCAATGGACAAGATGGAAAACTCTTCATTTACCCTGTTCGATACAACCAAGTCAATGATTTCTTGAGATCCTACAAGACAGGCGAAACCGTTCGATTAGAAATACACTCTATCAATGCGGTTGTTTTTGCTTGGTTTAATTTGGTGATCAACGAAAATCGAAATGGGGGATTGTTTGCCACCCCACCGGCCAATATTTTCTCGAACATTATCTCCTTCAATCCCAATAAAAAAGTTTCTGTGGGAGGATGTTTTTGCATGAGTGCTGTTTGCAGCGCCTCCGTTACAATTCCTTAAGTCGATTTCGGAGCATTTCCAACTCGTCGCGTAACCTAGCTGCCTCCATGAACTCCATTTCTTTGGCAGCCCTCATCATATCTTTCTCCGTCCTAACAATCATCTTCTCGATGCCCGCTTTGTCCATGTATGCTACCACAGGGTCCGCGACCATATTGATTCGACTCTCCGGCATTGAATATTGAGTACCCGCTGCACCTGGATCCAAATCTCCTCGTTTTGCATCGGCTACAGAAGTAGATCGGAAAATTTCATCGGTGCTCTTCAATACAGTTTTTGGAACAATTCCATGTTCTAAATTGTATTTTACCTGCTTCTCCCTTCGGCGATCCGTTTCTTCAATTGTCTTTCGCATACTCTCGGTAATTTTATCCGCGTACATAATCACCAATCCTCTGTCGTTCCGCGCCGCACGCCCAATCGTTTGAACCAAGGCAGTCTGACTCCTCAAAAAACCTTCTTTGTCGGCATCCATAATCGCAACCAAACTCACCTCTGGCAAATCCAATCCCTCACGCAATAAGTTCACGCCAATCAACACGTCAATTACACCCAAACGCAGATTGCGCAATATTTCAACCCGGTCAAGCGTCTTTACCTCGCTGTGTATGTAGTCCACTTTCACGCCCAAACGTCCCAAATACTTGGTTAATTCCTCTGCCATTCTTTTGGTTAGTGTAGTCACCAAAACCCGGTCTTTCATCTTAATCCGATTGTCGATTTCTTCAATCAAATCGTCTACCTGATTTGCCAAAGGCCTAATGATAATTTGAGGATCTAAGAGCCCCGTAGGTCTGATCAACTGTTCCACCAAAATACCTTCGCTCTCTTGGACTTCAAAGTCGGCTGGCGTGGCGCTCACATACACCGCTTGGTTTACTACTTGATAAAACTCATCAAACTTCAACGGTCTATTGTCCATCGCCGCCGGCAAACGGAATCCATAATCCACCAAATTGACTTTCCGAGATCTATCGCCACCATACATGGCACGGATTTGCGGAATTGATACATGACTTTCATCCACCACCAACAAAAAATCCTTGGGGAAATAATCTAACAAACAGAACGGACGATCACCCACTTCACGACGGTCAAAATACCGAGAATAATTTTCAATTCCATTGCAATAGCCCAATTCACGGATCATTTCCAAATCAAAATTCACCCTTTCTTCCAGTCGCTTTGCCTCCAAAAATCTGCCCTGCTCTCTGAAATACTCCAACTGTAAAACCAAATCGTCTTGAATTTGATAAATAATATCTTTCAATCTCTCGCGAGGACTAACATACAAATTGGCCGGATAAATGGCTACGTTGTCGTTCGATTCAATTTTCCTGCCACTGGCCGGATCAAAACTGATGATTTCTTCAATCTCATCGCCAAAAAAAGAAATCCGATAAGCAAAGTCGTTGTAGGCCAAATGCACATCCACCGTGTCGCCTTTCACCCGGAAAGTCCCACGATTAAAATCGGCAGTGGTACGACTGTATAAACTCTCTACCAACTTAAATAGCAGTGCATTGCGCGCAATCACATCGCCCTTGGCCAAACGGATGATAGTGCTTTCAAAATCAGCGGGGTTACCTGCGCCATAAATGCAACTCACACTGGCCACTACGATTACATCTCTGCGACCACTCAGCAAACTTGAAACCGTTTTTAATCGCAATTTCTCAATCTCATCATTGATGTTGAGGTCTTTTTCGATGTAGGTATTGGAGGAGGGAATGTATGCTTCCGGTTGATAATAATCGTAGTAACTCACAAAATACTCCACCGCATTGTTGGGGAAAAACTGCTTAAACTCTCCATAAAGCTGCGAAACCAACGTTTTGTTGTGGCTTAAAACCAAAATAGGGCGTTGCACTTGAGCGATTACATTGGCCATGGTAAAGGTTTTACCCGAACCTGTAACCCCCAACAAAGTTTGAGCGCGCACCCCTGAATTGAGTCCTTCCACCAGCTGACGAATGGCTTCGGGCTGATCTCCGGTAGGTGAAAAAGGGGCAACGAGTTCGAAAAGTGGCATGAAAAGCAAAGTTAGCAAAGACAAGGCATCAAACACCCAAACGAGATGAATACGGCCAAATCAAATTTCCCTATCTTTGCAGTCGCATGCAAGAGGTAGCTCAAAAACCCGCGGAAATCAGCAAAGAAGCCTTTGTACAAGAAGTCCTCAATGATTATCGCATCGCTTTTGAAAGTCGACAAGCGAGTTTGATAGGCAGAAAAGAAGTACTTACAGGTAAAGCCAAGTTTGGCATCTTTGGCGATGGCAAAGAAATTGCCCAACTCGCAATGGCAAAGGTATTCCAACCTGGAGATTGGCGCAGTGGTTATTACCGCGATCAAACCTTCATGTTTGCCAAAGGAATGAGCAGCGTTCACGCCTTTTTCGCTCAGCTTTACGCAATCCCAAATACTGAAAAAGAACCTGCCAGCGGTGGTCGTTCCATGAACGGTCACTTTGCAACGCGTCTTCTAGACGACCAAGGCAATTGGTTGCCTCAGAGTGATCGCTATAATAGCAGTGCCGATATTTCTCCCACAGCAGGTCAAATGCCCCGCTTATTGGGTTTGGCAGTGGCGTCTAAATTGTATCGTGAAAATCCTGATCTGCATCAATTTGATACGTTTTCGAACAAAGGAAATGAAATCGCCTTTGGTACCATTGGAAACGCATCGTCGTCTGAAGGAATTTTCTGGGAAGTCATGAATGCCGCTTGTGTGATGCAAGTTCCCTTGCTGATGAGCCTTTGGGATGATGGTTACGGCATTTCCGTTCCTGCAAAATATCAAACTGCCAAAGAAAACATCGCCGCCTTGATGCGCGGTTTCCAAAGCAACGAGGAAGGCAAAGGCCTTGAACTTCTCACCGCACGCGGATGGAATTATCCAGAATTATGTCGCGTCTACAAGCAAGCAGCCGACATTTGTCGTGAAAAGCATACCCCCGTTTTGGTTCACGTAACCGAAGTAACACAGCCCCAAGGCCACTCTACTTCCGGAAGTCATGAACGTTACAAAAGCAAAGAACGTCTCGATTGGGAAACTGAATTTGACGGAATTGTTCAAATGCGTCAGTGGATCCTGAACCAAGAAATCGCAACAGAAGAGGAAATTACAAATCTTGAAAACACCGCCACCCAGTCGGTGAAAGATGCCCAAAAACAAGCTTGGACTGATTTCCTTGAACCAATAAAATCTGAAGTTAGTGAGTTAATCGCGTTGCTCAATCAATTGGCATCGAGCGTTTCCCCTGAACTCGCCACCCTTGCAAAAGAATTGAACGATGCCAAAGATCCAATTCGCAGGGATATGGGCGTGGCCATTCACAAGGCTTTAAGATTAACAGTTAATGCATCGTCATCTGCACGTCAGCCCTTGTTGGATTATTTGAAGAAATTTGAAACCATCAACGGCCAGCGATATAGCAGTCATGTGTATAGTGAAAGTGAAAACAGCGTCCTCAATGTAACCGAAGTACCCGCGCAATTATCCGACGAAATTGTGGATGGCTACCAAGTTGTAAGGGCTTGTTTTGATGCAAATCTAGAGCGCGATCCTCGTGTATTTGCCTTTGGTGAAGACGTTGGAAAAATCGGAGATGTGAACCAAGGTTTCTCTGGTATGCAAGAGAAATACGGGGAGTTGCGTGTCACCGACAAAGGAATCAGAGAATGGAGTATCATTGGCGAGGGCATCGGTGCTGCCATGCGAGGCCTAAGACCGATTGCAGAAATCCAATATCTCGATTACTTACTATACGCTTTGGAGCCGATGAGTGATGATATTGCAACGATGCAGTATCGTACAAAAGGCGGTCAAAAAACACCCATTATCATTCGTACCCGCGGTCACCGTTTGGAAGGCATTTGGCATTCCGGCAGTCCGATGGGAATGATCATTCACGCGGTTCGAGGAATGCATGTTTGCGTACCTAGAAACATGACACAAGCCGCCGGAATGTATAATACATTGCTCCGCTCAGACGAACCCGCTTTGGTTATCGAATGTCTCAATGGTTATCGAATCAAAGAAAAATTGCCAACCAATATCGGGGAATTCACTGTGCCCTTTGGTCGTCCAGATATCCTGAGATATGGAGAAGATGTCACCTTGGTAACTTATGGCTCTTGCTGCAGAATTGCCCAGGAAGCTTGTGAACTTTTGGCCGATCATGGCATTCGCGTGGAGCTCATCGACGTACAAACCTTGTTGCCGTTTGATATCAATCACAGCATCGTGGAGAGTTTGAAATCTACCAATAGAATTGTATTCCTAGACGAAGACGTTCCGGGTGGTGCAACATCGTACATGATGCAACAAGTGCTTGAAATTCAAGGAGGTTATAAGCACCTCGATAGCACTCCAATTACCATTACCGCCAATGAACACCGACCTGCCTATGGTAGCGATGGCGATTACTTCAGCAAGCCTTCGGTTGACACTGTTTTCAGCACCATTTACCAGATGATGCACGAAAGCAACCCAAACAAATGGCCTAGTTTGTTGTAAAAACCTACTTTTTATTGGTGTAAAGCCTTGTGAATTGTGCATCCATTGTATCAGTTCCATAGTTTTTAACGAAATTTGCTGAACAGTGAATACCACCTTTCCCTCTTTATTCAGACTTTCTGGCCTTGAGCCATTTACGCTTACCAGCGAAACCAACTTCGTGAATATCGGTGAGCGTACCAACGTAACCGGAAGCCGACAGTTCGCCAAAATGATCCTAGCTGGCGATTACAATCGTGGACTCGATGTGGCTAGGCAGCAGGTGGAAAACGGTGCTCAAGTTATCGATGTAAATATGGATGAAGGGATGCTCGATGGCAAAGAAGCCATGGTTACGTTCCTAAATTTGATCGCCGCTGAACCAGATATTTCTCGCGTGCCTATTATGATCGATTCCAGCAAATGGGAAGTGATTGAGGCCGGGTTGAAATGTCTACAAGGAAAAGGCATCGTAAATTCAATTTCGCTGAAAGATGGCGAAGCCGCTTTCATTCAAAAGGCCAAATTGGTACATCGATATGGCGCAGCAGTGGTGGTTATGGCATTCGACGAAACCGGTCAGGCAGACAGTTTTCAGCGCAAAATTGATGTTTGCAAACGAAGCTACGATGTATTGAAAAGCATCGGCTTCCCCGTAAACGATATCATATTTGACCCCAATATTTTGACAGTAGCCACTGGAATCGACGAGCATAATAACTATGCCGTGGATTTCATCGAAGCCACCCGTTGGATCAAACAAAATCTTCCCGGAGCGAAAGTTTCTGGGGGTGTTTCTAATATTAGTTTCTCCTTCCGCGGCAACGACCGTGTTCGGGAAGCCATGCACTCAGCATTTTTATTTCATGCAATCAAAGCAGGCCTCGATATGGGGATTGTTAATGCCGGAATGGTGGAAGTCTATGATGAGATTCCACAAGATTTGCTCCAGCATGTGGAAGATGTTTTGTTGAACCGCAGAGACGATGCTACAGAACGTTTGGTAACATTGGCTGACCATTTCAAAGGTAAAAAGGAGGAAAAGGTTGAAGAAACTCAAGCTTGGCGTTTAACCAGTGTGGAAGAGCGATTGAGTCATAGTTTAATCAAAGGAATCACCGAATTCATCGACGAGGATACCGAAGAAGCATACCAAAAATACAAGGAAGCACTTCATGTGATTGAAGGGCCATTGATGGATGGCATGAACCACGTAGGCGATTTGTTTGGCGCGGGTAAAATGTTCCTTCCCCAGGTAGTGAAAAGTGCCAGGGTAATGAAGAAATCTGTTGCCTATTTACAACCTTATTTGGAGGCCCAAAAAGCCCTGAATCCCAATGCCAAACCCCAAGGTAAAATCTTAATGGCTACCGTTAAAGGCGATGTGCACGATATCGGTAAAAATATCGTAGGCGTTGTTTTGGCTTGTAACAATTACGAAATCAAAGACATCGGTGTGATGGTTCCTGCCGACAAAATTTTGGACGAAGCCCAAGCTTGGGGTGCCGACATCATTGGTTTGTCTGGCTTGATTACACCCAGTTTGGACGAAATGGTGCACGTGGCCAAGGAAATGACAAGACGCGGAATGACAACTCCGTTGTTGATTGGTGGGGCCACCACCTCTCGAATTCATACCGCTGTAAAAATTTCACCGGTCTATGAACACCCCATTGTACATGTTTTGGATGCATCCCGTTCAGTACCCGTTGCAGGAAGTCTGTTGGGCGATGAAACCAAAGAAGATTTCGCCAAAAAAATCAAAGCAGAATATGTAGCCCTGGCTGAAAATCACGCCAAACGTCAGTCTACCAAAGATTTAATTACCATTGAAGAGGCCATCGCCAATCGTTGGAAACACGACGGCGTGGTGATTGAACCCAAACAAATTGGCATTCATGCTGTTGAAATGCCCTTGTCTGAATTGGTGGATACGATCGATTGGACACCCTTCTTCCAAACCTGGGAGTTGGCCGGTCAGTATCCCGCAATCCTTGAAGACGAAATCGTAGGCTCTGAAGCGAAGAAGCTGCTTCACGATGCAAAAACGATGTTGAATGATTTGGTCGACAACCATAAACTGTCCGCCAAAGGCGTTTGGTATATTCTTCCAACAAAGAAATTTGGCGAAGATGCGGCAGTCTACAAGAGTGTTGAAGAGGCCCAAAACGACAAAACCGGGTCAGCTGCGTTGGAGACTTTCCACTTCTTACGTCAACAACGTAAAATGGCGGGTGGATTGCCCAATTATTCATTGGTTGACTTTATCGCCGACGATCAGATCGATTACTTGGGAGGATTTGCTGTCACTACGGGTATAGGACTAGAACCCATCGTTGCGGCATTTGAAGCCCAACACGATGATTATCAATCAATCATGGCCAAAGCCTTGGCGGATCGGTTGGCAGAAAGTTTTGCAGAGGTTTTGCATCAAAAAGTAAGAACACAATTTTGGGGATATGCCGATGAGGCCCAATTGAGCAACGAAGACCTAATCCGCGAGAAATACCAGGGCATTAGACCTGCACCTGGTTATCCTGCCTGTCCTGATCATACCGAAAAATCCACGTTGTTTAACTTGCTGAAAGCCCCTGAATCTGCTGGCATCATATTAACTGAATCAATGGCTATGCTGCCCGCGGCTTCGGTAAGCGGTTGGTATTTCGCCCATCCCCAAAGCAAGTACTTTGGACTCGGTAAAATCAACAAGGATCAAGTGGTGTTATACGCAGAACGAAAAGGTATGGATTTAGATTCCACGGAACGCTGGCTCAGTCCTATACTTGCCTATTAATTCAAAATTATCCCCGTTTGAGTGGTTAAATTAACCCTGAACAATCCATTGAATTCAATGGAATTAGAGAAAATGTATTTACTTTTTGAACGGATTGGAATACGCCGGATTCTTGATAAAGACCGTATCAGTCATCGTCAGCAAGAATGCTTTCAAATCCGCTTTCTGCTGCTTAGATAAAAGCAATTGCTGATTGCCATGGGCCGTTAGCATAGGACTAATAGTAGGCGATTGAAAATTCATATTGTCGCTGTAGTGATCTATAACTTGGTCCAAAGTAGCAAATCTACCATCGTGCATGTAAGGACCGGTTAACGCAACATTCAAAAGTGTAGGTGTTTTGAACAAACCCCTGTCCAGTGGATTGTTCGTGATGGCACCATAACCCTTATCGCTGAAACTTCCGTCCAAACCATTGTTGGCAATTCCTCCCATGTCTGGGTTATTTTGCTGAGCCAATGCTCCACCATGACAATGGAAACAATCCGCTCCAGTTGTTAAACCTGTGGCAACGTCAAAATTTACCAGGCCATTAAACAGCAGGGCGCCGCGTTTTTGCTCATCGTTCAACAGCGAAAATCTACCGGGAAAGAAATTGTTGTACAAACTATTTTGGCTCACGATCGACAACAGAAATTGTTCCATCGCTTTTGACATATCCCACACATTGGGGGTAGTACCAAATGCCTTGTCGAAATATTCAACATAGCGCTTCGCTTTGGCCAATCGCTTTGAAAGCAGGGGCAAGGTCATTGCCATCTCATTGTGGGCCTGGATAGGCTCAAAAACTTGTTCACGCAAGGTGGTCTGACGTGCATCCCAGAAGAATTTCTTGCTGTATGCCAAATTGATTAAACTCGATGAATTGCGGCCTGTTTTGAGTCCATAAATTCCATTGCTAAAACTCACCGGATCGGCAAAGGCATTCTCCTGTCTATGACAGCTACCACAACTCACTGAACTATCAAACGACAAAATAGGATCGTAGAATAGCATACGTCCCAAGTAAATCCCTTCTTCGGTAAATGGATTGTCTGACGGCAAATTCGGCAAACCAAATTTGCTTACCGGGAAGATGGTGGTGGGGTCAATGACCGAGGGAACATATTTTGAACCGCCTTGATTTACCAACGGGTCATTGGGGTCTTTTCTACATGAAGAAAAAACCAATACCAAAAGAAAACCAACCCAAATTCTCTTTTTCATTCTTGTTTAGGGAGTGGGTACTTCGAATGCTTTGAAATCTGTGAGGTTAGACAACAGGCGTTCCATTAGAGCAGACTCTTTGGCGCCTTCAGAATGAGATACAGCACCTTTTTTCAGTTCAACTCCTTGGAACAACTTATTGACGTGGTAATTGAATGTCACTTTTGTTTGTTTACCCGCTGCAACACCAATTAAACCAGAAGCGCCACCAATTGCACCTACAGGAATTGTAAACTCACGTTTCATGATATCTGTTGCGGCATGAAAACTCATTCCTTTGTTGAATTTATCCGTTAAACTGTCTTTGTAATTTCCATCGATGGCTTGGAAAATGTATCCACCTGCCCAGCCCCAGTGCATGCCCGTTAAATTACCGTTTAATGGATGCTCAGGACCCCACTGATTTGGATCCCCGTGATTAATCGCCGAATCCAAACCGAAAGTAAACTTCACAGCTTTGTAAGATCCTTCAGGAACCTCATAATCAAATTGAGTCCGTGATTTCTTGAAGTCTATCCATTGATATCCGTCTCCCAATAAAACCTCTGTTCCATCCTCTTTCACCAAAGAAAGTTTGGAGATAATCATTCCAAAATTTAAAAATTGCACATATTCAGGTTGCGTAGCCGTGTTTTTAAAATACCCCGATAAAAAGGTTATCGGTTGACCTTCCCATAGTGCAGCAAAATTCAATTGAACACCTGTTTTGATAGGGGCTGGAGGTGGCTTAATTGGCTCATCGCCGCAAGACTGCATTCCCGTTACCAATACCATTGAAACGGCCAGAACGACTAAAAACCATTTGTTAAATTTTACCATCATTGCTTTATCAATTTATACGAATATACGAAATTTCCATCATTCAGTCGGAGAACATAGGGTCCAGCGGAGACATTGTCTAAAGCCACGGTAAAAACGCTGGTTGTTCTACCTGCCGTACCACCCACCATCATTTTCTGCCCCAATGCGTTATACAACTCAAAGTCAATCACAGATGGATTTCTGGCGAAAATCTGAAATGTGCTCTCAACAGGGTTTGGGAAAATCACAAACGACTTCTGTTGCACTTTATTCAAATTCATCCCACCCACACTCGCTTTGGCCAAAACTCTCACATTTGGATCAAAAATCATGGTATCCACCTGAAAAGGCATTCGTACTTTTATGGATTCGCTCAAGGTTTTCGGCTCCCAAACGATCAAAGAATCTCTGCCCTCACCACGAACCAATACAGGCACTTTGATATGCCAAAAAGGTACACTGCTGTGCGATGGGGTTTGGTCGCATTGGACAGTTAAAAGATCTCCTTTTTGCTTCCAATTGATTTTTAAATAGGGAAAGCCCTCTCCAAAATACCACTGCTGAAAAAACGTGTCCAAATTACGACCGCTGGCTTGTTCCATGCATTGCTGTAATGCCGTGGTGGTTCCAAAACCATAACTTCTTCCTGTACCCGTTAAATAAATTCTGCAACCCTTAAAAAATGCCGAATCGCCAATTTTATCTCTCAGCATATGCAATACCCAGGCGCCCTTGTTGTAGGTTAGCCTGCCATTAAAAAGACTTCCTACGTTGAGGGTATCTCGCGGAAAAACACAACCGTCATCTTTCCCTGTAACATCACCTCGCATTCCGCGCAAGCGTTGCAACCAGTCCTCTTTGGGTCGAAGATACTCAAATGTAATCGCTGTTAAATAGGTAGCAAACCCTTCATTCAGCCACAAATCCTGCCAAGATGCACAGGTGACTTTATCGCCAAACCATTGATGTGCCAATTCATGCGCCATCAAATCGAAAGAGAAATTCACCATGAAACTCATCGTCTGGTGCTCCATGCCTCCACCCCAAGTAAATTGGGCATGGCCATACTTCTCTTCTACAAAAGGGTATCGAACGAACAAACTATCAAATAAACGAATGATAGGCAAAACTTGCTTGGTTTCCTGTTGCGCGGTATTCAAAAACTGAGGAAATACATAATTGAGGACCGGCAAAGGTTTCGCCCTGCCCACCAATGGAGCATATTGGGTATACTGCGCATAATTTGTTACTGCAAAAGCCACCAAATACGTTGCGATGGGGTAGCGATGTTTCCAAACCATCAAATGCGTGGTGTCATTGATTACTTCATCTCGAATTACAACCCCATTCGATGCTGCCAACAGTCCAGTATCGGTATAAACCCAAACGTCCAAACTATCGATTTTATCATGCAAACTTTGCTTACAAGGCCACCAATATTGGGCACCGTATGGTTCGCTCAATGTATGCACGATAGGACCCTTCATGTGATTGTCGATCGTGAAATAACCAAACCCACCCCCATTTGTTGGATTGCCTTGGTATCGAATTCCCACCGAATCCCTTTCGCCCGCTTTCCAACCACCCGGCTTGTAAGCATAGAGATAATTCCCTGCCCTGCGGTATTTCAACGACCCATTTTTTCCATATACATCGTCAACTGTCAAGTTTGCTGTGATATCGAAACCCACCGAATCTGTATTATTGACGATCGTAAAATGCGCCATCACATCGCCCTTCAAATAGGCATTGCGCCTGGGATTTACCCACCATTTGCATCGATTATAATCAATCAAATAGCCGTGCTTTACCCCTGAATTATTTCTGCGTTGCAATTGATGCTCAATTCTCCCGTGCTCTTTACAAATCCATTCTTCGGGCAATGACTGACCAAAGACAGGGAATGAGCAAACTGTGAAAAGAAAACCAATGAAAATTCCACGCATATTACAAAGTTCCACCATCCACAATGGCTTTCCAAATGGAATCGAACAAAATGGAAAATACACAAGTGATGCACAAAAGAAAGTTACACAGTTTATCTCGCCTACCTTTGTTTTATGAAGTTTAAATGGCTGCCCCTGTTCTTGATTATTTTGTTGGGATGCATTTGGGGTAGTTCTTTTATGTTGATTAAACGCGGTTTGGCCGTTTTCTCTCCAATTCAAGTGGCCGGACTCAGACTTTTCCTCGCAGGCATTTTCCTTACCCCTTGGGTTTACCGATACACCTGGGGCTCCAAATCGATGATTTTGGATGAAGTCACAGGCAAAAAAGTGAAGTTGTTGAAACCCAAGGATTACTACTATTTATTCATGACGGGTTTGTTGGGCAATGCAATTCCAGCCTTTCTATTCAGCACAGCAGGCAAGTTGATTCCAAGCGGACTTAGTGGCATTTTGAATGCATTCACACCCATGTTTACCCTGGTTGTAGGTGCAATTTTATTTAAAAGTCCCCTTTCAAAAAATGGATTCTTGGGCGTTTTGGTTGGTTTACTCGGGGCCGTTTTCTTGTTGGGCCCTTCCATTTTAGGTCAAGCCGGAATGGAAATTAATTTATCAGGTGCTTTGATGGCCCTCAGCGCTGCCGTCCTTTATGGATACAATATCAATTTGATCAAAATTCGACTTGCCAATATTCCACCGATGGCAAAAACCGCTTTTCCCTTCTTCTTCATGGGGATTCTATATGCTTTTGTACTTTGGAAAACCGGCGCCGTGGAAAGTTACCAAATGCATACTGCGATTACGCCCGGCAACTTTCTGCCCGACAATCAATTTGCTTTGCTTTGTATTTGCATATTGGGTGTAATTGGATCCGCATTGTCCATGATGATGTTTAACTATCTCATCGAACATACCACAGCGGTTGTGGCTTCAACCAATACTTTTGTGATTCCAATTGTAGCAGTGGCTTGGGGATTATTTGACCAAGAACCGATTCATTGGAATATGATTGTAGGATTGTTATTGTCGCTCGTTGGGGTTTATTTGGTGATGAAAAAAGAAAGTTAATCGCCCCTACCTTTGTATTATTAAATTCATGAATATCCAACAAATACTCTCTGATTTAGGCATTGGCAGCAAACTGTCGCCCGCAAGTACTGGTTTAAATTCAATCCATGTCAACCAGGCTCGTACTCGGGATATTTTCTCTCCTGTAGATGCAAAGCCGATCACTACGGTTGAATTTTCAGATATAAAGACATACAATTCGGTGGTGGAAACCGCTCAAGCGGCATTCGCCGTTTGGCGTCATTTCCCCGCGCCGAAGCGCGGGGAAATCGTACGCCAAATCGGCGACGCCCTCCGTGCAAATAAAGCAAATCTCGGTGCCCTTGTGAGCTATGAAATGGGAAAAAGCCTCCAAGAAGGCCTCGGTGAAGTCCAAGAAATGATTGATATCTGCGATTTCGCCGTTGGACTCAGCCGTCAACTTCACGGACTTACCATGCACTCCGAAAGACCCAATCACAGAATGTACGAACAATGGCATCCCCTTGGAATTGTGGGCATCGTGAGTGCATTCAATTTCCCCGTTGCCGTTTGGTCTTGGAACGCCATGCTAGCCGCCATCTGTGGTAACGTTTGCATTTGGAAACCCTCAGAAAAAACACCCGCCAGCGGTGCAGCAGTGCAAAATATTCTTCAATCTGTTCTCAAAGCCAACAACCTCCCCGAAGGAATTTTCTGCCTCGTGCAAGGTGATCAAGAAATTGGTGAAGCGATGAGTCACGACGAACGCATCCCCCTCATCAGCGCCACAGGAAGCACCCGAATGGGAAAACGCGTAGCCGAAGTCGTTGGCAAACGCCTCGGAAAATCCATCCTAGAGCTCGGTGGAAACAATGCCATCATCCTTACACCCGAAGCCAATTTGGAAATGGCCATGGTTGCCATCGTATTTGGTGCTGTTGGGACAGCAGGACAGCGTTGCACAACCACACGACGACTTATTATCCATAGCAGCATCTACCAAGATGTAAAAGAAAAACTGATTCGCGCATACGGTCAGTTGAGAATTGGCAATCCGCTCGACGAAAACAATCATGTGGGGCCCCTCATCGACAAAGACGCTGTGGATGCATATCTACAGTCCATCGAAAAGCTAAAATCAGAAGGCGGAAAAGTGCTTTATGGTGCAGAAGTCCTCTCCGGCGAGCAATACAGCAGTGGATGCTACGTGAAACCTACTCTTTGCGAAGCACAAAATCACTTCGAAATCGTTCAGCACGAAACCTTTGCTCCCATACTTTACTTGATGCAATACGATACCTTAGATGAGGCAATTGCATTGCAAAACGGGGTTAGACAAGGACTTTCGAGTGCGATATTTACCAATAATTTACAAGAAGCCGAGCAGTTCCTAAGTGCATGGGGCTCAGATTGCGGTATTGCCAACGTAAACATCGGTACCTCGGGTGCAGAAATTGGTGGAGCATTTGGAGGTGAAAAGGAAACCGGCGGCGGTCGCGAAAGCGGATCCGATGCTTGGAAAGCCTATATGCGCCGTCAAACCAATACCATCAACTACGGAAAATCCCTACCCCTGGCACAAGGTATTAAGTTCGATTTATAATTCAAATCGATGAAGACGACTGTTGTGTCACAACAATCTCTTTGAACGTAAGGTTTTAGAATTGCTGGCCGATAAAGAAGTGGACCTGGGTGGCTTTTCCACTTGCTGGAACTTGCTTATAATCAAATCCATACGCCCAATCTAAGCCAATCAAGCCAAACATCGGCATAAACAATCTAACTCCAACACCCGCTGCACGCTTGAGTTGGAATGGGTTGTATTTATGCATATTCGACCAAGCGTCACCCGCTTCGGCAAAGGCCAAAACATATACGGTGGCCGTTTGACTGTTCGTAATTGCTTGTCGTAGCTCAACCGTAAATTTATTGAAAATTGGCGCACCGGCTTGGGCTCCCATCGCCGTTTGTGAAATTGTGTAGTTATCGTAACCACGCTGTGAAATGATTTCCGTTGCCGCGATGTTATAACCGAAAACGCCTGCACCACCCACTTGGAATCGCTCAAAGAATGTCAATCCCAATTTGGGGTTGTATGCACCCAAAAATCCCATTCTCGCCTTGGCCATAACGACCAGCTTTTTGTAGACCGGAGTATACCATTCCACATCCAACTTGCATTTGTAGAACTCTGCCCATTTGTAACGCTCATTCAAGCTCATTTTACTGTAATCCTTGCCATTCATCAACGACAATGGAGGAGTTGCCTGGGTAGAGAACATAAATTTACTACCCGACATGGGATAAGTGAAGTCGCTCAATGAATTACGTGTAATTTCAAACGTAGTGGAAGGGTTGTAAGAGATGCCATTGAACCCTTTCGGAAAACCATAAAAACCCCCATCCATGTTCTTCATGCTATACTTTTGAAAACTCATGGACAAAGAAATATTGAAGAAATCATCTGGCCATTTCAACCGTTTTCCAAAGTTCACCAAATACGTAGTAGATGTTAGCGATTGATGCAATGGATCCGTTTTCAAACGATAATCAAAACTGTTCACCGTATGATTCATCATCACACTCAAATTGTTCGGCTTCTTACCGCCAAACCAAGGCTCAGAAAAAGAGAACGTATATCCCTGATAATTGGCACCATTGCTCTGCGCACGTAAACTCAATTTTTGTCCATCCCCTGTTGGAACTGGACTCCATGTTTCAGGACTCATCAATTTACGTCGACTAAAATTGTTCAACATTATACCCGCTGTACCAATCAATGTAGGCGTTCTGCTGTATCCATTTCCACCATAACCACCGCTTAACTCAATCTGGTCGGATGGTTTTTCCGCCAGAATGTACTCGATATCTACTGTTCCATCCGAAGGGTTGGTTTTGGGATTGACATTCATTTGCGCCGGATCAAATAGGCCCAAAGCACCCAAATCACGCATCGTTCTTTGAATATCACTTCGGGAAAAAACATCACCTGGTTTGGTTCTTACTTCACGTTGAATCACTCGGTCTGACGTCTTCGTATTTCCTTTCCAGTACACTTTGCCAATGGTGGCCCTCTGTCCCTCACTGATCATAATGTCTATGTCAATACTGTCGCCTTTTACACCCACTTCCATCGGTTGAATCTGGAACGACAAATAACCATCGTCCATATACAAACTAGATATATCGTACCCGTTCAAGTTGGCCGATAATTTCTCATTGAGTAGTGTTTGATTGAACAAATCTCCTTTCTTGATGGAAAGCATCGTATCCAACAAACCTGTACGATATTTAAGATTTCCTTTCCAATGGATATTGCCAAATCGATATTGATTTCCTTCGTAAAGATTGAGGTGCAATACAATGCGATTCTCAGAAATCAACTCCACACTGTCGGA
>DDYM01000019.1 GCA_002347985.1 Bacteroidetes bacterium UBA2234 | reverse complement strand
AAAATCTTGGCATCTTCAACATTTAAGGGTGCTGACACATAATCTTTAGCAATTTCCCAGGCGATTCCATTCCAATAAACAAAGGGTTTCGACATCATGAAATCATCCGAACCCAAAAAATCCAGCGCTTTAAAATCCATCGAGAACTTAGCCCAAACGGGATAATGATCAGATGTATTCAATCGATAGCTACCGATGTAAGCGTCGCCAACCATCACGCCACTTTGATTGGGAAGCCAATTGGGTTTCATCGCTGGCAAACAGGAGATATGATCGATCATTTCTGAATAACTCGCCGTGCTTTTCTGCTTTGCCAATGTTAGTCTATAACTTGGAAAAACATAGTTGGTATCGCTGCGCCACGCCAAAAATGGACTCGCTTTTCCGCTCACAATAGAAACATCTAAATCGTCATTCCAATCGCCGAGAACCCAACCTTTCAGCCGTTTCTTGGGATCCAAGTACTTTTTTAATTCCTCCGCTGCCTTGGCTCTGCGGTCATAGGATGACAGTTTCTCTGCCGTTGTCCCCGTATTGGCTTTTAAATGAATCACCCAGCAATAGACAGTGTCTTTCTTCGATCCCCATTGTGTTTCAAGTGCAACTTCCAAGGGAAAACGGCCGCTGGCAAATTCATAATCGTAGGCAAGCAGAATCGACTTACTATACAACAGCTTAAACATCGACTTTCGATACAACAAAGCTGTCTTTTGGGTCTGTGTGTAGGTCGTAATTACCGCACCATACCCCGGTAAATTGTTCTGTAATTTCTGCCAATAACCCGCATTGGATACTTCGCACAACGAGATGATATCCATATCCATTGAGGAAATGACTTCGGTAACATTTTTTAACTGGGTCACCTCATTGGAAGGTCCGTTTAAACTGTCTCCGAACCATTCAATGTTCCATGTGGCGATGTCTAAAGTAGTGTCCGATCCCACTTTGGGAACCTGGGCTAAGGTTAGTCCAACAGAACCAAAAATCCCCCCCAAGAATAACAATAAACTCCGCAAAAATCCTTGTTTATGAAAAGGCATCAATTTCTTTTATCAAAGCCCCATTGAAGCTTACTTCTTAGGGTATCCAAGAAGTGAATGTTAGACAATCGCATCAAATTAAGGCCATGGTCGGCTTTGCGAATTGCCATGTTTACTTCTCCAGAAATACTCTGACTTCGGGAGTCCAAACTGGCCAAATAACTACTTGCGCGACCTTCAATCTCAAAACTAATAACCACATCATCACTCACAACTACCGGTCTCACATTTAAATTGTGCGGTGCAATTGGGGTAATAACAAAACTATCGCTCTTTGGAAAGATAATAGGTCCGCCGCAACTCAAGGAATATCCTGTACTTCCAGTGGGTGTTGAAATAATCAAACCATCACTCCAATAACTATTTAAGAACTCACCATTTAAATAGGCGTGAACCACAATCATACTGGAGGTTTCTTTCTTGTGTATTACAAAATCATTGAGCGCAAACGTATAGTCGAACAATGGATGCGATGATTCTAGATGCAACAAAGACCGCGTTTCGATGGTATAATTTCCCTTTTCGATATCGTCTAAAGCAATCCCCAAATTCTCCAACTGTACATCAGCCAAAAAACCCAAACGCCCAGTATTCAACGCCAACACGGGTACACCAGAATTTCTAACGATGCTCAAGGTATCTAAAATCGTACCGTCACCGCCAACACAAATCAAAACATCAGCATTTTCACCGCCCACAGAAAAATGATCGAAAACCCGAACCTGCATTCCCGATGCAATATTCATGTGAACGTGATCTTCCAATGAAGGTGGCAACCAAATTTCATGACCTCTCTGTGATAGGGCCATTAACAATTCCCCAAAGCCTGCTTGGTGTTTTGGGTCTCGAACCGACTTGGCGTAAACTGCTATTTTCATGTTTAAATGGCGTGAAAGAAAGAAATATTCATAACCCAACGATGAAAAGTAGGATTATAACTCATATCGAGACGGGCCAGCGCATCATAGTAATATAAAACATCCAAGCCCAAGCCAACCGACATTAAAGTTTGTTTACTTAATGGATTTTGTTCGATACGATATGGCGACAGTGTCCGTCCCACATCTGCAAAGATATTCAACCAACTGCGAATTGGCATCTTTTCGTATGCTTTTGGCAATAAACGTAAAAAAAACGACCTGCCATCTCCAAGTAAACTATAACGCCAGGCCACCTTACCCAACGCAAGGCCGGCACCATCAAATACAAAGGCCTCGTAACCACGTACGTATTCCATTCCATAGCCCATCTGTCGCTGAAGAATGTAACTCAATGTACCCACTCGATATCTCATTTGTGCCAAAACAGCAAGTGAAGTATGCCTTCCAATTGTATAGAAACCCCTGTACTTCGATTCCAATTCCCAATAAGGCTTCACGATGTTGTTGCACCTTTGCCATCCGCCCAATACACCAGCCTTCCACTCAGAACCTTGGGTAGTATAATGGAATTGATTCCGCGTATCCCGAATACAACCAACATAGAGGGAATTGGTATATTGTTTCCAGTACTCATACTTATTGGTTACAACACCCAATGGAGCCACAAAATAGTTGGGGTTTAGGCCCTCAATCGCTTGAGCAGCGTAATCCCGAACATATTTATATCGAACTACACCCTGCCATTTGTATTCAAAACGCCTTTTGTACTCGGCGATGCCAACCAATTGCTCTTGCTGTCGCAAACCCCAATGTTCTCGGATCACAACTTTATTGTCATAACTATTTATCCATACCCGCCGAGACCGCATGTTGTCCAGGGAAAACTTCCATGCATTGCAATCTTTGTATTTCACAAAAGGTCGCTGAAAGCCAATCCCATCTACTGCCATAAATCCTTTTGCCTGGCGAATAAAAAAGGATTCTTGTTGACCCAATAAGTTATTAAGGTATACGGTGGCACCTATACTTAAACGATAAATATCTCTGTTCTTCCACCACTCACTGAAATTTCGATCCAAAAATCCTCCTTCCGGTTTTACCCAAAAATAGAAGCGTTCCACAACCCGAATATTTAGGGTATCAATTGTGCTATTCTTGGTTATTTCAACCCAGTTAAACAACCTCGTGGACTCCAAACGCATGCGCCATACTGCAAGCATCGAATCGCTATAGTAAAGTTCCTGTCCAGATACGAATCCAAGCTCCCTCTCAATTACGGCTACTTTTGTCCGAAAATTACCATCAACCACAATCGACTTGATTTGCGCGTGAATTGGCAAAAAATTGAAGATGATACTGGCAATTATAACGAACCTAATCGATCGCATTGCGCTCTAAAATCTTGAAGTCAAATGCAAATTGATGTCGATCATCCACCGCATGACCTTCATGAAATATTTCTTTCCAAAGAGTCTCCTCCAAAGACGGAAAATATGTATCCGCCGTATCAAACTTTGCTTGAACCTTGGTCAGATAAATTCGATCAGCGAAAGACAAGGCCTGCTTGTAAATCTCTCCGCCTCCAATGATCATAATTTCCTTTTCACCCGTCAGGGGTTCACCCGATTCTGCCGCTTTTTCCCATTTCTCGTGAATTGAATTTTTAGCCATTTCCAAGGCTTGTTCCCAGTTATGGGCCAATTCAAAACCGGGCAAAACTTCGGCCATGGATGTGAGCACTATGTTGGTCCTGCCTTTCAATGGTTTTCCCAAACTCTCCATTGTTTTTCTGCCCATAATCAAAGCTCTGCCTTTGGTATGCTTGATAAACCAAGAGAAATCATCGGGTAAATGCCATAGCAAAGTATTGGCAGCGCCTAATTCTAGGTTCTCGCCTACAGCCGCAATCATAGAAATAAGCATATCACAAATATACAATCCACAGCGCGTGGTTGTATCTTTGCGGGTTCATGAGCAGAATTGTAGCCATAGTAGGTCGTCCCAACGTAGGCAAGAGTACCCTTTTTAACCGCTTAACCGGCGAATTCAAAGCCATTGTGGATGATTACAGTGGCGTTACCCGCGATAGACATTACGGCTTTTCAGACTGGAATGGCATCGATTTTACCGTTATTGACACTGGGGGATTTGTTCCAGAAAGTAGCGACACCTTTGAAGCGGCCATTCGCGATCAGGTACACATCGCAATTGAAGAAGCAGCCGTTCTCATCTTTGTTGTTGACGTCCAAACAGATGTCAACCCACTCGATGAGGACTTCGCTCATATTCTTCGCAAAAGCAAAAAACCCGTGGTTTTATGTGTAAACAAGGTGGACAACGACCGTCTTCGAATGGAAACTTCGTCGTTCTATAGCCTTGGATTTGACCATTTTCATGAAGTATCTTCAGCCAACGGCTCGGGCACCGGTGATTTACTGGATGAAGTTGTAGAATACCTAAAAGACGAGGAACCCGATCAACAGCACATTGAAGGTTTGCCTCGTATCGCTATTGTGGGCCGTCCTAACGTAGGAAAATCGAGTTTGATCAATGCGCTGATTGGTGAAGATAGAAATATCGTTACCAACATTGCCGGCACTACCCGTGATTCCATTGATACCCGATACAAAGCCTACGGAAAGGAATTTGTCTTGATTGATACTGCTGGAATTCGTAGAAAAAGTAAAGTAAGTGAGAATATCGAATTTTACTCGGTCATGCGCAGTTTGCGAGCCCTTGAAAATGCCGATGTTGTTGTACTCGTACTTGACGCCACCTTGGGAATGGAAAGTCAGGATTTGACATTATTCTGGATGGCGCATCGTCAAGGAAAAGGCATCGTAATTTTGGTAAACAAGTGGGATTTGGTTGAAAAAGAATCGAATACACACCTCGAATACACCGAGAACATTCGCAAGGAAATTGCACCTTTTGTTGATGTGCCAATTATGTATGTTTCTGCACTCACCAAACAACGTGTTTTCCAAGGAATGGAAACGGTATTGCAGGTGTATGACAATCTAAGTATAAAGATTCCAACCCGTGCTCTAAACGATTATATTTTGCCGATTATGGAGGCCACGCCCCCACCAAGCAAGAAAGGTAAGTTTGTAAAAATCAAATACGTTACTCAATTGCCAAGCAAACGTGTAGCTTTTGCTTTGTTCTGCAACTTGCCACAATATGTATCGGAAAGTTACACGCGCTTCCTTGAAAACAAAATGCGTGAGAAGTTCTCTCTAACCGGGGTTCCTATCAGTTTGTTCTACCGCAAAAAGTAACCCATCTCATCCATGAGCAAAACCACGGATATTCGCGACCTAGACGTAGAGCAAATTACCGAGGCATTAAAAGCCATGGGAGAGCCAAGTTTCCGCGCCAAACAGATTCATCAATGGCTCTGGCAAAAAGGAGCACGCAGCTTTGAAGAAATGACCAATCTCTCTAAGTCTTTGAGAGAAAAACTGGCCGAAGCCTTTACGTTTCACGTAGCTAAAATTCATACCGCCCAACACTCCAAAGACGGCACCATCAAAGTGGCATTTGAGCTGTTCGATGGCAATAAAATCGAAGGTGTGATGATTCCAACAAGCAGTAGAACAACGGCTTGTGTGAGTTCTCAAGTGGGCTGTTCCCTTGATTGCAAGTTCTGCGCTACGGGATATCTAAAACGAATGAGAAATCTCAGCGCGGCTGAAATCTTTGACCAAGTTTGGCTTATCAACGAATTGGCCGAAGAACATCACGGAAAACGCTTAGACAATATCGTTTACATGGGGATGGGAGAGCCACTGTTGAACTACGTGAACGTACTCCGCAGTATTCATCTAATTACATCACCCGAAGGGTTGGGAATGAGTCCGCAACGACTAACCATTTCAACGGCTGGCATCGCCAAAATGATTCAAAAATTGGCCGATGATGGTATCAAAACCAATCTTGCCTTGAGTCTTCACTCTGCGAACAACGAGAAAAGATCTGCTATTATGCCAATCAATGATAGCAACAATTTGGAAATGCTCGCGGAAGCCCTCAATTACTGGTATGATAAAACGGGCATCCGTCCAACCCTTGAATACACTGTGATCGAAGGGGTGAACGACGGACCAGAAGAGGAAAAAGAACTGGTCATTTTTGCCAAAAAATTCCCCTCAAAAATCAATCTGATCGAGTACAATCCGATCTCACTGGCTGATTATCAACCCACAGACAGATTGGATGCGTTTGCGGCTGCCCTGGAAAAGCAAAAGTTAATTGTTCACGTAAGACGAAGTCGAGGCAAAGACATCGATGCCGCATGCGGTCAACTCGCCAATCAACTTGGGTAAGTTCTACGCCCAGCATCATTAGGGGGCAATTAAAGTCCACTTACTTTTTTAAAAGTCCTGGACAATCCAATAAAATGAAATGACTTATGCGTTTTTCACGAAATCACGGTGGTGTGATTCTTCGTACAAACGCTCTTTCGGCAAAGATTTGAAGTACTCCCAAGTGATTCTCAAACCTTCCGCACGATCTACCTTTGGACCCCAATTCAAGATGGCTTTGGCCTTGGTGATATCGGGCTGACGTTGCTTTGGATCATCCGTTGGCAAAGGCTTATAAATCACCTTTTGATCTGTACCCGTTAACTTGATGATCTCCTCCGCAAATTGTCCGATCGTGATTTCATGGGGATTGCCCACATTCACCGGATCTGCGCAATCGCTCAACAACAAACGGTAAATTCCTTCCACCAAATCATCAACATAACAGAAACTGCGGGTTTGACTGCCATCGCCAAAAACTGTTAGGTC
>DDYM01000025.1:57735-58869 GCA_002347985.1 Bacteroidetes bacterium UBA2234 | reverse complement strand
AAAAAACAACTTATGCCTGCGCAGGCGCAAATTGCACGTTGAAAATCAACTTTACATCGCTTCCAACTACTACTCCACCCGCCTCAGTTACTGCACTCCAAGTCAAACCAAACTCCTCACGCTTCACAACTCCAGTTACTTCAAAACCAATCTTGTGATTGCCCCAAGGATCAACCATTTCGCCACCAAACTCAGCCTTCAAAGCCACAGTGTTGGTAATGCCCTTCATCGTCAAATCACCCACTACGTTGTACTCGTTGTCAGAAATTTTCTCGAATGAAGTACTCTTAAAATCGATGCTTGGGAATTGAGCCGCATCAAAAAACTCGGGCGACTGCAAATGTCCATCGCGATCCGCATTGTTTGTATCAATTGAATTTACCGCCGCTGAAAAGGTTACCTGAGCACCAGAAAAATCTGTACTGCTCGCCGCATGCAATGATGCAGAAAACTCCTTAAAAGTACCTGTAACTGTAGAAATTACCAAGTGCTTCACCTTGAATTGCGCTTCGCTGTGCGAAGGATCCAAATTCCATTGTGCTAAAGATTGTGTTGTCATTTTTATTCTTTTATTTGTTACAACAAATATCGCATAATTCTTTCAACCTTGCAAGAAATTTCGTTGTCTGATAAGGCACAAAACGACAAACATCTGATTTTCTAGGTAAATTGCGCCATGCGAAACTTTTTTACCGCCATTCTTTTTGCCTTTTGCTGCCTTACCATATCATCGGCGAATGCCCAATATTCAGGGAACGACGATACCTCAAAGGTGAATGCATCAACTGCTGCTGCGCCTCAAACCACAACACCAACTCCATCTAAAACAGCCACCCCAACCCATGAGAAAAAGGCATCTGCAGCGGAACAAGTTAGTCCGGAACAGACAACAGCCCTGGAAAAACACCCACTGCATCCCTTTCAAAAGGAGGCAATGACGTTTTATTGGGATAAAAATTCAGACGTATTGGTCAACCTGATATCAAGAGGACTCAAAGAGAACCTAGAACCTACATTTGGATCCATGGGAAATAGCATCGTCAGTAAAAAACCGCAATCCCTTGGTTACCAATACCATTTCAGAGACCGATGGACGATGGGACTCGTTTATGCCTGGGCACAAGTAAAAACCGA
>DDYM01000025.1:44371-57695 GCA_002347985.1 Bacteroidetes bacterium UBA2234 | reverse complement strand
GTTGTGAATTTAAACGCCTTCATGGGCACGATCAACTACGCCTGGTATTTGAAATCCAAAGCCAAAAGCACAATGGCGATATCTTCCGGAATCGCGTTGGGCAACAGTAGAATCGATTACCAAACCCAAAGATTGAAATCTGATACGGGCACCGCTTACATTCCCGCTTTCAATGGCGGAATCAACGGAACGGGGATACAGGTGACGCTCATTTCGCTCAAACAATCCTTCAAAGGATTAAGAAACTTCGGTTACCAAGTATCGCTCGGTGGGGGTGTAAATTCGATTGGATTTAGTTGGGGCATCAACTACACACTCTAACGCTTTCGTCTTAATCCCGATTGCCTTTGGCTTGGGTACGATTCGTCCTTCACCGATTATTCACCCAGTGGGCCATAGAAATTCCTATCGCAACCACTTCCACAAATCTTTCCAAGTGGGCTTTTTGCCATAACTCAAAATACCGATGCGGTAAATCCGACTGCTGAGCCAAACCATCAAAACAAAGGTCAGCACCAATAGACCAAAACTCAGGGCCAACTCGCTCAATGGAACGCCAAAAGGCGCTCTAACCACCATTACAATTGGACTGGTTAGCGGGATCATCGAAAATAACTTAGCCATCGCACCGTGAGGCGCTTTCAATGCCACCGTTTGCGCAATCACAAATCCAAAAACCAGGGGCAATGTCACCGGCATCATAAACTGTTGTACATCCGATTCTTGGTTTACAGCCGAACCAATGGCAGCAAAAAAGCTAGAGTACAACAAATATCCACCCACGAAAAACAACAGAAACACAGACAAAATCTGAAAATAAGGCAAATTGCTGAGCGGCTCCGTAAACTCCGCCGCCATATCCGAAGCACCGTGAACCATCCCTCCCGGTTGAGCCGACATTTCTCCACCCATCGAAACCGCGGCCCCAGAACCAGCGCCCATGCCGCCCATCCCAGTCCTAGCTTCAACCCCCGATTGAACCGCCTGCTTTGTAGTCATCCCACTTCCCGAATTCAAAAACAGCGCACTGATACCAAAAACCAAACCCACCGCCAATACAATCCAAGCCACAAACTGCGTGAGACCCACCGCCGCAACACCCAAAATCTTCCCCATCATCAAATCAAACGGCTTCACAGAACTCACAATCACTTCCACAATCCTATTTGTCTTCTCCTCCATCGCAGAACGCATCACCATCGAACCATAAACAAAAATGAAGATGTAAATCATAAATGCCAGCGCAAACCCGATCCCGCTTTTCAAACCACTGCTCGACTCCTTCACATCCCCTTGGCTGGAAACCTCTTTGGTTTCAAGGTTACAACTGGACTGCAAACTATCGATCTGACCTTCTCGCAAACCCAACCTCGCAAACTGTCGCTGCGTCGCCTTGTTCCGAATCCATTCTTTTAACGTTTCCTTTTCCGTAATCGATGGCGTTTCACTGGTGTAATATGTCGCCGAATCCACCGAACGCAAATCCCTGTCTTCCACATTCAACCAGGCATGCACCAAACCGCGTTCCACATGAGCCAAAGCCGAATCCGAATCACTTGGCGCAGGCAACAACACATAATTGGCTGGCGGATTGTGACTCAACAGCAACTCCGGATTGTTGTCCGATACGTACACCGTTTTGGTCCGATCATCTTCCCCCGTTTCCGTTGCGATATAAATGGTTGCCGCATAAAAACCCACCATCAGCAAAGGCGCCAAAAAGGTCATGATGATGAAGGTCTTATTCTTCACACGGGTGAGGTATTCACGCTTAAAAATGACAAAAATATTCTTCATTGTTGTGTATTAAAATAGATGATAATCAAAACATTACAAATGGCTCAGCCGCTTTCGTCGCTCCCGCAATAGGCTCAGCCGACTTGGAAACGGTATTCACAAAAATCTCATGAATGCTAGGAATATTTTCCGAAAAATGCACCAAATTTCCTTTCGTCATTGCCAATTTCAGCAATTGTTCAGGGGTAAAACTGTCTGAAGTTTGAAAGCGATAAACCACCTTGCCATCGCTCTGATTTTGCATCGAAATCAAAGTTTCGGCAGGAAGGGAATTTCGACTCAAATCCCAATCCACCATTTGATTAAATCCTACCTCAAAAATGCCAGTAAAATGATCGCGACGAATTTCGCTAACGCCGCCATCCAGCACCTTTTCGCCCTGGTGAATGATAGCCAATCTGTCGCATAGACTTTCCACGTTATCCATTCGATGGGTTGAAAAAATGATACTTGTCCCCTGATTTTTCAATTCAATGATCAGATCTTTAATCAAATCCGCGTTCACGGGATCAAAACCGCTAAAGGGCTCATCGAGAATTAACAGTTGCGGATTATGCAAAACACAAGAAACGAATTGCACTTTTTGAGCCATTCCTTTGCTTATCTCTTCTACCTTTTTTCTTGCCCAGTCCATCATTTCCAACCGCTGCAGCCAGTGCTTTACCGATGCTTTTGCATCTTTGTTGCTCAAACCACGCAACTCAGCAAAAAACAGCAACTGCTCGGCCACTGTCATCTTTTTATACAACCCTCTTTCCTCGGGCATATATCCCATTTGTTGGGCGTGGATCTCTTTGAGTGGCTCACCGTTGAAGAGAATTTCTCCAGAATCGGGCTGGGTAATGGTTGAAAGCATGCGAATCAGTGTCGTTTTCCCCGCACCGTTTGGACCCAAAAGTCCGTATATACTGCCTTGGGGCACTGATAAATGAATATTTTTTGAAACGCGTTGCTCACCAAAGGTTTTGCAGACATCAATGGCTTGTATCACAGGACTCATTGAAACAAAATTACGGCAAGATTGTGAGCGTTTGTAAGGAAAGCAAAGGTTTCGCCCAAAGGGAATAAAGTTTCGATGATTTTTTGGGGGAACGACCCCAAATCGCAAATTTTACAATCGAACAAAAGTACCCAAGGGAAGTGCATTGCCGGCTTGGTCTTTTAGGAAGAGCTCGCCGCTATTCATGGATTTCACACCAAGACTGGAAACGTGTTTGCGCACCAAATTTTCGGCAACCATGGCACTGAAGCCCATACTATAAAGGTTCAGGAGCATAAATCCGGTGGGTTCGAGAATCTGACCACACATTTGCATCAACTCGTTGAGTTGTTTTTCCAGAAGCCATTTTTCTCCGTCGGGGCCCCGGCCGTAGGCCGGGGGATCCAACAGAATCCCATGATAAGTCTTCCCTCTCCTCACCTCTCGCTGCACAAACTTAAATGCATCCTCAACCACCCATCGAATCCCGTCCAATCCGCTCTCCTCCATATTTTCACGACTCCATGAAACTACCTGTTTCACACTATCAACATGCGTTACATCAGCCCCCGCAGCACAAGCCGCCAAGGAAGCACCTCCCGTATACGCAAACAAATTCAATACCCTTGGCTTCTCGCCCTTCGGAAACGTTTTTACCTTTTCGTAAATCCAGTCCCAGTTGGCCGCCTGCTCTGGGAACAACCCCACATGCTTGAAGGATGTAAGTCCCAATCGGAATTTCAACGACAACCCGCCCTGCTGATATTGGATCCACCATCGATCAGCCATTCCGGGCTTCAAATACCACTGACCCTTCTCCGCATCCGCCCCAGCAGCTTTTGCAAAACTGGCATGCGCCAACTTCTGCCATTCCCGCTCATCCAAACTCTTATCCCAAATCGCTTGCGGCTCTGGCCTACGCAATATCCATTTTCCAAATCGCTCCAACTTTTCAAATCCACCCGCATCGATTAACTCGTAATCTTTCCAGGCGGTTGGACAAATCCGCTGACTCATAATAAATTCAATTGTGGTGACCCATCACCGCCCAAAATCACATTCCCATCATTTTGGGGTTTTTCTGGCCCTTTTTCAACAACGCGAGTTTCCATACCCCCGTTTCCAGAATCACCTCCCGTTTCAGGACCCTTATCCTCGCCAGAACCATCCAAGGCATCTTCATCCCCGTCAGATTCAGTCTCTTTGGGTGCGGGCGTCAATTTACGAGCTACTACAGGCGCTTCGCCTACTTTATCGCTTTTCAAAACCACCTTCTTCACCTTGTCCTGACTCAATCGATTGCCCAAAACTTTCCAACCCTTCACATCCATAAACTCATCCAAAATCAACATCTCAACTACCTTCTCACCGCTCTTCTTCTCAGTTGTCAATTCTATTTCTGCCGCAACCGAAGTACTCGCAACCAAAAGCTCAGACCCCTTCTCTTCTCCAATGAACGAGAATTTCTTGCCCATCGTTAAGGTTTCAATCAAGAATCGCTTCACATACTGCAACTTCGATTTGCCCTCGAGATATACCACCTGAATCACCTGGGTAGCAAAATACTTCTGAATAAAATAGACTGTATCCGGCTCGAAACGATTGATTAACTCATAGTTCGATAACTCATAGTGTCCGTCTTTGTAAATCACCAACACTTTGTCATCGCCTTCAAATTCACCCAAAAACTGACCTTTGGCATCACCGTTCAAACGACCTGTCATATCATCCCACCAAATCTTAACGCCGCCCAAAGTAGATCCGCCCTTTTCCTTCAAATCCACACGCTTGATTGGATATTTTGTAATCTGGTTTCCACGAGCACTTTTTCCTTTGATTGCCAAGTTGGAAAAGTCATATTCGATGCTCTTAATCCGCGCATTGGCCATCGCACTCAAATGCAAGGTCACACGCTCCGCCTCTCCATTCGGATTGGCCGAGAAATATAATATCGTTGACTTGGGATGATCGCTAGAGAACACATATTCCTTCTCACGAATCAAACCCGTAGCATTGAAACGCTTTGCCATTACTTTCTTGGCCTCACCATCCCAATAAACCACGTTGTACGTTGTCCGCTCGTCGTTTTTACGCCAAACATCAACATGGATCAAATCCTTTCCGTAGAAATACTTATCTGTCACCTTGGCGATGCTATACTTCCCGTCTTCCCTGAACGCAATGATATCGTCAATATCAGAGCAATCACAGATAAACTCCTCCTTCTTTAATGCCGTCCCTACAAACCCCTCTTTTAAATTGGCATACAACTTCACATTGGCCACCGCAACTACATTCGCCTCAATGGTATCAAATGCGCGAATCTCTGTTTTCCTCTCTTTGCCAGCACCAAACTTCTTCAGCAAACGCTTATAATAATCCACCGCATAATCAACCAAATTTTCCAGGTGATTTTTCACCTCCGCGATATCATCCTCTAAGCCTTTGATATACTCATCAGCCTTGAAACTATCGAACTTGGAAATTCTCTTGATCTTGATCTCTGTCAATCGAACGATATCGTCCTGCACAATTTCCCTGCGGAACAATTTTTTATATGGCTCCAAACCTTTGTCGATCGCCTGCAACACCGCCTCCCAAGTCTCGCACTCTTCAATGTCGCGATAAATTCTCTTTTCGATGAAAATCTTCTCCAACGATGAAAAATGCCACTTGTTCTCCAACTCACCCAACTCAATCTCCAACTCCTGACGCAACAAATCCAATGTGTTTTGGGTTGAAGCCCTGAGGATATCGTTCACCCCCATAAACTTGGGCTTGTCCTCGTGAATTACGCAAGCCAATGGCGATATACTCACCTCGCAATCCGTAAAGGCATACAAAGCGTTAATTGCCAAATCCGGACTAATTCCCGGCGCCAACTGCACTTCAATCTCTACCTCCCTCGCCGTATTATCGATTACCTTCTTAACCTTAATCTTGCCATTGTCGCTGGCTTTGATAATACTCTCAATCAACGACCCCGTGGTAGTTCCAAAAGGAATCTCCTTGATCAAAAGCGTTGACTTATCTTTCTCCTCAATTTTGGAACGAACGCGAATCCTTGAACCCTTCCTACCTTCGTTGTACATCGAAAAATCGGCATACCCACCCGTAGGAAAATCAGGCAACATATTCACCTTGCGACCCCGTAAAATATCAATACTTGCCTCACACAACTCAATAAAATTGTGGGGCATAATCTTCGTACTCAAACCAACCGCAATCCCCTCAACACCCTGCGCCAACAACAACGGGAACTTCATAGGAAGCGTCACCGGCTCGCGCTTACGGCCATCATAACTCAATTGCCAGTTGGTGGTCTTTTCGTTAAAAGCCACTTCCTTAGCAAAAGCACTCAACCTAGCTTCAATGTACCTCGGCGCCGCCGCACTATCCCCAGTGCGAATGTCGCCCCAGTTTCCCTGCGTATCAATCAACAACTCTTTCTGACCCAAATTCACCAACGCATCGCCAATCGCCGCATCGCCGTGAGGATGATAAGCCATGGTTGACCCGATGATGTTCGCCACCTTGTTGTAACGACCGTCATCCATCTCGTACATCGCATGCAAAATCCTGCGCTGAACAGGCTTCAATCCATCTTCCAATGCCGGAATCGCACGCTCCAAAATAACATAACTCGCATACTCAACGAACCAATCCTTGTACATCCCACCCACAGCGCGCACCTCGCCGAGATGACCCGTAACGCCAGTACCAGAAACTTCCTCCTGTGGTGATTCTAAATCTTCGTCGTGCTCCATGTTACAACTTCAAAACAAGCCAAAATACCGCAATAAAACCCAACAGTTTATTCACATTCAATGGATTAAAACCCATTTTTGTCCTCAAAGAAACTACACCCGTCGATAACTGAGATTCGATATGACAAAAAGTCAGTTTTTTCGTATCTTTGTAAATAGGAAAGACGCGTATGGACATTCAATTAATCAAACAGAGATTCAGTATTATTGGGCACTCACCATTATTGACAACCGCTTTAGAAACGGCGATCAAGGTAGCGCCAACCGACATGAATGTTTTGATTCTTGGAGAGAGTGGCGTTGGAAAAGAGAGTTTCAGTAAAATCATCCATCACCTTAGCGCCCGTAAACATGCACCTTTCATCGCTGTTAACTGTGGCGCAATTCCGGAAGGCACAATCGACTCCGAATTGTTCGGCCATGAAAAAGGGGCGTTCACAGGAGCAACAGACAAGCGCAAAGGCTATTTTGAAACCGTAAGCGGTGGTACAATTTTCCTCGATGAGGTGGGTGAATTACCCCTCAGCACCCAAGCCCGATTGTTGCGCATTTTGGAAAACGGGGAATTCATCAAAGTAGGGAGCTCCGTTGTTCAAAAGACTGATGTGCGCGTAGTTGCCGCCACCAACAGAGACCTGCTCGAAAGAGCCAGACAAGGCAAATTTAGAGAAGACCTATACTACCGATTGGCAACCGTTCCAATTCGCGTCCCCAAATTAAGTGAGCGTAAAGAAGACATCTATTTGCTGTTCAGAAAATTTGCATCAGACTTCGCCGAAACCCACCATAGCCATCTGCTTGAACTCACAACAGAAGCACAGCAACTGCTGATCAATTACCCTTGGCCTGGAAATGTACGTCAACTGAAAAATGTCACCGAACAAATCTGCGTCCTAGAATCCGGACCCATTGTTGATGAACACATTATCGCGAAATACATCCCCCATATTGAACCGCCACTTCCCATGCTTTTGGGAAAAATCGACGGGACGGAGGGAATGAGTGAAAGAGACATTTTTTACAAGGTGCTGATCGACATGAAGCGTGACGTGAACGACCTAAAAAAGGTAGTTTTCGGTCTGTTAGAAGGCAACTTAGACGGCAGACAAACCATGAGCCCCACCATGCCCACTAGCACAGCGGTGGTTCCAAATAGTACCCCAACCATTGTAAATCCCACATTTTCGGAAGCCAATGTAACGCCCAGCCCGATCATCATTCATCACGAAGAAGAAGACGATGACGACTTCCAGGAAGCTGAGAGCTACCCATCCAATCAGACCCTGAGCTTGGAAGCCCAAGAAATTGAGATGATTAAGCGCGCCTTGGTAAAGAATCATGGAAAACGCAAAAAAGCAGCAGACGAATTGGGCATTTCTGAGCGCACGCTCTATCGCAAAATCAAGCAATACGAATTGGAAGACTAAGCTATGAAAGCCATTGCAAATCGATTCAGACCCTTCCATTTTCTGCTCATTTCACTTGTCATTTCTGCAAGCGGATGCAAGCCATTTTGGAAGTATTATGATTTTAAAGGGGCTAATATTCCAGCCGACATAAACACATTTTCTGTCGCTTTTTTCGGCAACGAAGCCCAGCTTGTCAACCCGCAACTCAGCATGAATTTCACCGAAAAGCTCAAATCCAAGTTTCAAACTGAAACGCGATTGGGATTAATTTCAAGCAATGGCGACTACCAATTTGCCGGATCGATAACCGATTACAGTATCACTCCTGCCTCGTTAAATGCCGACGTTGGAACGGCTCAAAACCAATTCAACATTAAAGTTCGAGTAGAATTTACTTGTGAAAAATACCCAGAAAAGAACTTTACACGTGATTATTCATTCTTTAAGTTGTTCGATGCAAGTGCGTCGTTTCAGAGTGTTGAAGAAGGACTTTCCACAGAGATTCAAACCCAAATTGTTCAACAAATTTTTGCCGCAGTGGCTCTTGACTGGTGAATCAACAAGAACTCAACCATATCATTCAGTCGCCCAATGAAATTAGCGCCGCCTCAGCCACTGAGTTAATCGCGTTGTGCGAAAAATATCCCTGGTTTTCGGCGCCGCACACCTTGTTGGCGAATTACTTTGCTAGAACAAACGACTTCAGGAAAGACGAATGGCTAACCCGCGCAGCGAGTAGGATTCACAACAGGGAATGGTTGTATTATTTCATGCAACCCGAAGGGAATGACCTCCCTGTGGAAACCCCAGAAATCAATGAGATCACACTCGAATCCCTTTCACCCGAACCGCATTCTACCGAGCCTCAATTGACAGAACCCCAGTCGCTTGAAGTATTTTCACCCGAACCAATAATAGCTGAATCATCTTCATCTGATACCCAATCAGATCAAATCACATCACCCGAACCGCAATCCACCGAATTTATATCGCCAATGGCAGAAACAGTCATAACACCGCTGTTTCAACCCGCCGAAGAATACGATATCGCAAAGGCCATGGGCACAACGTTCAACTTCGAACCGGTGGATTTCAACGAAACCCCGGATGAAATCGAACCGCCCCAAACAAAAAATTTCAGACCCTATAACCTTGAAGAATTTTTGTCGTTGGGATTGATTGAAAACAACGAAGAAGAATCCAAAACCGCAGAAATCCCTATACCCACTGCAGCGCAGTCGGAAAATTTGGACTTCTTTGATTGGTTGGCCAGAAAAAATTCAGACCCTAGCCCATCGAACAAAGCGGTTACCATGCCAAACGAGGGCCCAAATACCAAACAGAACCTGGATAAATTTGGTTTAATCAATCAGTTCATCGAAAAGCAACCCAGTATTAGTCGTCCAAAACAAGAATTCTATTCCCCAGAGCGCGCCATGAAGCGGAGTGAAACCTTTTCGCCCGGCATCGTAACCGAGACTTTGGCGAACATTTTTAGAACCCAAGGACACTTTGAAAAGGCCATCATTTCGTATCAAAAACTCCAGTTGAAATTCCCAGAAAAAAGTGCTTACTTTGCATCCCTTATCGAACAAATTAAAAAAGAACAAAACCAATGAATTGGATATTGATTATCGGAATTATTGCAGCCACATTGTTGATGCTGATCATTTTGGTCCAAAACCCTAAAGGCGGCGGATTGGCTTCAAATTTCTCTCAAGGAAACCAATTGTTTGGCGTTGAGAAAACCACAAACGTAGTTGAAAAAATCACTTGGGGCGGCGCTCTTTTATTGGTGGTAATTTCTTTGGTTGCAGCCTCTTACAATAGCGAAAAGACAAAGTCTCAAAAAGGCGCTAGCAAGGCTCGCACAGAGCAAGGACCTGCATTGCCAGACGTTAAAGCCGGCAAATAATCTTTACCAATTTCTTTTGACCGATTACTTTGGCAACAAAGTAGTGGGCATTTTATCTGGCTTGGCATAGCTCAATCTGTCTATCCATGTCGTCTCTACATAGCCATCAACACCGATAGATCCCACGGAATTGGCTTTCACCAAATCAACGACACCATCTTCAAAAAGCAAATCTTGATCGATTTCTACGAAGACCACCTTCCCTACAACAACCAGTGTCCCGTTGCATTCAATGCGATGAAACTCTTGCAGTTCTAGTCCAATTTTTACCAAACTTTCAGCCACGAAAGGCGCTGTGACACCCTCTTTATAATCAACTCCCAATCCAACAGCCTCAAACTCCGAAATTTCCTGAGCATATCGGGCCGAGGTTTGATGCGCTTTACTGTAAAAATTGGACGCCACGGAATTAAACGTATAACTTCCCGTGGCCTGAATATTCTGCCATGTATGTCGGTCCACACTATCCGGCCGCACAACCATCCCCAAAAACGGAGGATTCGCTCCCACATGAAAGATAGAATTAAAAATGGCCAGATTCTCCTGCCCCTCAGCACTTCGGGTACCCACCAAATTTAACGCCTTGATCCCAGGCATCGAATTGATCAATTGCGTTCGATATCGCTGATCCAGTAAAGCAAAATCCTCACTTCGAAATACCTTTTTATTTTTTTCCATTGGATAGAATTCGTGATGCAAGTTACGACCTCAAACTCCCCATTCCACCATCAACTGCCATCACCTGACCTGTCATCCAATCACTGCCTTCGCCCAACAAAAACAAAACAGCAGAAGCAATATCGGCGGCTTCACCAACGCGCTGTAAAGGATGACGCTTGCCACTGGCTTCAACTTTTTCTGGGGTCGATAGCAACCTCGCCGCCAAATCCGTGTTCACCAAACTCGGAGCCACCGCATTCACCCGAATTTGAGGCGCCCACTCAGCAGCCAAACTTCTCGTTAATCCCTCAATGGCCCCTTTCGCCATGGCGATGCTGGCGTGGAACGACATGCCCGTTTGTACCGCTACGGTACTAAACAAAACAACCGAGGCTTTTCCGGATAGTTTCATCCCCGGCAAACACGCTTGAAGTGCCTTAACAGCACCCATCGCATTGACCTCAAAATCCGCGCGAAATTCGTCCAATTTTAGACCTCTGAATGGCTTCAAATTGATACTTCCCGGAGCATACACCACGCCGTGAATCAAATCCGGTATACCCATCAATGTATCATCCGTTGTGGCATCCCATGAAATCCCTTCAACGCCCATTGGCGCTTGACCTGAACGCGAAACCGACCAAACGGAATGACCTTGACTCATCAAGCCTTCAACTATGGACAACCCAATACCTTTACTACCCCCGAAAACAATGTAATTCATATACACAAGGAACAAAGTTGTATCGGATAGGTTTTGAATGTCGCACACCTTCCTGCGTTGTGATTTTCACAAATCAAAAAATACTTTTATTGTATATCGCTTTTGTATATCTTTGTATTATATCTAATTTTGGAGGACCAACAAATGAAATCGTACAAAGAACTAAAGAAACCAGACATCGTTATGATATCCTTAAAATTACCTCGTTACCTGCTGTCGGAAATAGACCGCCTATCCGATGGCCTTGAACTGTCGCGCAACAAATTTATCGTTGAAACCCTGGAAGAGCGCACCAAAAGTATCATAGAAAATCAAACCCGGATGCAATTGGTAGCAGAAGCCAAGATCATTTACAACACCTCCAAAGTAGCCATGGAGGAGTTTGACACCCTAGAAGATTTAACCGAGGATTAATCATGATCACCAAGCCGTTTGAAATCTACCTAGCCAACCTCAACCCCAAAAAGGGACATGAAGTGGGCAAAACCCGACCGGTGGTTGTGATTCATAGTCAATTGATTGAAGGACTTTTGTCAACTTCCATCGTTTGTCCGATCACCACCCAAATCGCAGCAGCCACATTACTACGCGTGCACATTCCGTTTCAAGACGCATCAACAACAGGACTCACCGAGCCCAGCGATATCATCGTAGATCAAATTCGAAGCATCGACAACCAGCGACTGATCAATAAATTGGGAGAATTACCACCTGCTCAAATTGAGCAACTGCAAAAAAGTTTGCAAACCATTTTAGCTGTTCATTAATATTGATATTGACATATTTATTTAAAAAATTCTAACTTGCATTATACAATACCTTTTAGGCAACACAAATAAAATCACTATGAAAAACATCATCACTGTACTTCTTTTCTTATTTGCTTTTACCACAATACATGCGCAAACTGAAAGTACTCCATCAAGAACAATTGTTGAGCAACCCGTAGAGAACACCTCAATAAACAAACCAAAGAAAAACTACCTGCAACCTCTGATATCTATACAATTACCGCAAAAAAGCAATGATCCAATTCACAAAGCCGGTAACCACCTATCTAAAGCAGGCACCCTTCTAACCGTCGCCTCTATTTCTGCAACTGTAGGAACAGTATTGCTTTATATAGACTCCCCCGTAGGCCTCCTATTTTCAATTACCGCTATTGTCTGTGAATTTTCAGCGTACAGCCAGTTTAAAAGAGCTGGACAGGAACTTCAATCAACAGAGAGTAAAAAATAATTCTCATTAAGGCAAATTGCGACTTACTGAATAAAATCACTTTTCGTTTTTATGCAATCGGGCATACAAATCCAAACCATGCTCTTTCGCAGTGGCCTTCGCAATTTCGTAACCGGCATCGGCGTGACGTACAACCCCCATTCCTGGATCGTTGTGTAAAACGCGACGTAATCTGCGCTCCGCATCCTCCGTACCATCCGCCACAATCACCATCCCGCTGTGGATGCTATAACCCATCCCAACGCCGCCGCCATGATGCAAACTCACCCAGCTAGCACCGCCAGCCACGTTCACAAAAGCATTCAAAATTGGCCAATCCGCAACAGCGTCTGAACCATCCATCATCGCCTCGGTTTCGCGGTTCGGCGAAGCCACAGACCCTGTATCCAAATGGTCGCGACCAATCACAATCGGCGCCTTCACAGCCCCAGTTCTCACCAACTCGTTAAAAGCCAAAGCCGCTTTCTGTCGTTCCCCCTGCCCCAACCAGCAAATACGTGCAGGCAATCCCTGAAACTCAATCTTCTCCTGTGCCAACGTAATCCAACGCTTCAAACTCTCATTCTCGGGGAACAATTCCAAGATTTTATCGTCGGTCACCTTGATATCATGCGGATCTCCACTCAACGCCACCCATCGGAAAGGACCTTTACCCTGACAGAACAACGGACGAATATAAGCCGGTACAAAACCCGGAAAATCGAAGGCATTTTTCAACCCCTTTTCCAAAGCCCTTCCGCGCAAATTGTTACCATAATCAAATGTCACACTGCCCATCTTCTGCAATTCCAACATCAACTCCACGTGCTTCACCATGGTTTTATAACTCAATTC
>DDYM01000025.1:38133-44334 GCA_002347985.1 Bacteroidetes bacterium UBA2234 | reverse complement strand
CGCTCAATCAATCGCTCCAGCAATTCAACGGCATTACATAAAACTCCAATACTCAAGGCTTCGCCGCGTTCCTTCGCTGCCAATGCCCTATCAATTCCTTGGTCGATGTCGCGCGCCATCACATCCAAATACCTGGTTTCCAAACGCTTGCGAATGCGCCACTCCTCCACTTCGGCCACCAACGCAACCCCCTCATTCATGGTAATGGCCAACGGCTGAGCACCACCCATACCGCCCAATCCTGCAGTAACATTCAAGGTGCCCTTCAACGTACCACCAAAATGCTGATTCGCACACTCGGCATAGGTCTCGTATGTGCCTTGAACGATTCCCTGCGACCCAATATAAATCCAACTGCCGGCCGTCATCTGACCGTACATCATCAACCCTTTTTCCTCTAACTCACGGAAATGATCCCAGTTCGCCCAATTCGGCACCAACTGCGAATTGCTGATCAAAACCCGAGGTGCATCTTTGTGCGTAGGCAAAATCGCAACGGCTTTACCGCTCTGAACCATCAACGTTTCATCGTCGTTCAAATCCAACAAAGCCCTGCAGATATCGTCAAATGCAGGCCAGTTTCGCGCCGCCTTGCCCAAACCACCATATACAATCAAATCCTCTGGACGCTCCGCCACTTCTGGATCCAAGTTGTTATGCAACATGCGATAAGCCGCTTCCTGTACCCAACCTTTGCAGTTCAACTTGCTTCCTGTGGGAGACTTCAATACCCGTGATTTACCTGTGAATTCGCTCATACTTAGAAAGGTACAAAGTTAGTCAAATAGTGTTTGCCAAACCTCAAAACTTCATGGTCAACTGTATCCGTTTTCTGGCCCGATCCACTTCCAATACCCTCACCTTCACACGCTGTGATAAAGCAACCACTTCGGCCGGGTTCTTCACAAACTTGTGTCCCAACTGTGAAATGTGCACCAACCCATCCTGTTTCACCCCGATATCCACAAATGCCCCAAAATTCGTAATGTTGGTTACCACACCCCACAACTCCATCCCCACCTGCAAATCGTTGATGCTCCTGACCGTATCATCGAACGTCACCGCCTCCGCCACGCCCCGAGGATCCAAACCCGGTTTCTTCAATTCCTTCAAAATATCCTGCAACGTAGGCAGCCCCAACCCCTTCGATTCATCCACGTAGGTTTCCAAGGCCAAGCCCGATAGCAACGCCTCATTGCCAACCAAGGCCGTTAACGACACCCCAGCATCCTTGGCCATCTTCTGCACCACCGCATACCGTTCAGGGTGAACCCCCGTATTATCCAACACGTCCTGCCCCCCGCGAATCCTTAAGAAACCCGCACACTGCTCAAACGCTTTGCCGCCCAACCGTGGGACATCCATTAGCTGCGAGCGCTTCTCAAAACCGCCCAATTTTTCGCGATGATCCACAATGTTCTTCGCCAAAACCGGCCCCAATCCACTCACATAACTCAACAAATGCTTGCTCGCCGTATTCAAATTCACCCCCACACCGTTCACCGCCGACTCCACCACCGCATCCAAACGCTTTTGCAACAAGGTCTGATTCACATCGTGCTGATATTGCCCAACACCGATGCTTTTCGGGTCGATTTTCACCAGCTCAGCCAACGGATCCTTCAATCTCCGCCCGATACTCACCGCACCCCTCACCGTCACATCCTCCTTCGGAAACTCCTCCCGAGCCACTGCCGATGCGCTATAAATACTCGCTCCCGACTCGTTCACCATATACACTTGCAACCCTTGCAATATCTCTTCCGCCAATGCCTTGCGAACAAATGCATCCGTTTCCCTACCCGCCGTTCCATTGCCAATGGCGATGGCTTCTATGCGATGTTCTTTGACCCATTTTTGGAGCAATTCCGTGGATTTTTGCGTTTGAAACTGTGGCTCATGCGGAAATATGGCTTCGTGCAACAACAAATCGCCATACTCGCTCAACACCACCGCCTTACAACCCGTTCGAAAGCCCGGATCCAACGCCAGCACCCGCTTCTCGCCCAAGGGCGGCGCCAACAGCAACTGCTTCGCATTCACCGCAAATACCCCAATCGCTTCCTCGTCGGCCTTTTCCTTCATCACCGATATCATCTCATTCTCCAAACTCGGCTGCAGCAAACGATCGTAGGCATCCGACATCGCCAAGCGGACCTGGTCTGTGGCATCGGAATACCCATGCAAACAATGTCGCTTCAAAATATAGGTGGCCCGATCTTCGTCCGGGGCGATGCTCATCTTCAAAAATCCCAAATCCACCCCGCGCATCATGGCCAAGAACCGATGTCCGGCCGCACGCTTCAACGGCTCATGGTGATCAAAATAATCCCGAAATTTCTGGGCTTCCTCGTTGTCTTTTTTGCCTCGGGCATTTTTACAAGACAGCTGCGCATCCTGCTCAAAAAGCTGCCTCAACTTACTTCTCAAGGGCGCGTCTTCATTGATCCACTCGGCGATGATGTCCCTGGCACCTTGCAAGGCCTCTTCTTCCGACGGTACCGCATCACGCACAAAATCACGCACTTTCTGCATCGCCCGGGGATCGCGCTGATCGTACAGCAACTTCGCCAAAGGCTCTAACCCCTTTTCGCGGGCCACATCGGCGCGGGTTTTCCGCCTTGCTTTGTAAGGCAAATACAAGTCCTCCAAGGTTTGCATGTCCAACGCCTCCAAAATCTGCTTGCGCAACTCGGGGGTGAGTTTTCCCAATTCTTCAATTTGCGCCAAGACAAACTCTCTGCGCTTCTCCAACGCTTCTGCCTTCTCCGCACGATCCTTGATTTCACCCACCTGCACCTCGTCCAAATTGCCCGTGGCCTCCTTGCGATACCGCGAGATAAAAGGCAGGGTAGCCCCCTCTTGCAACAACTTCAACACCGCTTTCACCTGCCATTCGCGGATACCCATTTCCCGCGCAAACAATTCCGTATTCATATTCACGAAACTACAACCACACCCAAGTACCCGCAAACCCACAGATCCGTATTTATGCCAAATTTGTTGACAATCTCATTTCCATTTCTTACATTTGTTGTAACAAGTATTTCGTGCAACGCAAAGATTTCATATCGCTATTGCCCGCCATCCCCTTTGCCATCAAAGACATGACAGTACCCAGCATCGCCCAGCTTTTAGACAAGCCCAACCAAAGCAAGCCCATGCCGGCGTTGTTTGTGGGACATGGTAGTCCGATGAACGCCATCGAAGACAACGTATTTTCGGCCAAGTGGCGATCCTTGGGCAAATCGCTCCCAACACCCACCGCCATTTTGTGTATCAGTGCGCATTGGGAAACGCGGGGCACGCAGGTAACCGCCATGAGCGCACCCAGAACCATTCACGATTTTGGGGGATTTCCCCAGGCCCTGTTCGATGTGCAATACCCCGCCCCCGGCTCGCCTTCGCTCGCCTTGGAAACCCAGCAATTATTAAAACCCGAACCCGTTGAATTATCCCAACAATGGGGCCTAGATCACGGATGCTGGAGCATTCTGAAAGCCATGTTTCCTGAGGCAAATATCCCCGTATTGCAACTCTCGCTCGACATCTACAAAACACCGCAACAGCACCATGCGTTGGCGCAGCAGTTGGCATCGCTCCGACAAAAAGGCGTATTGATTGTAGGCAGCGGAAACATCGTCCATAACCTGGGCATGATCGCCTGGGACAAAATCTCGCTCCCCGATTTTGGTTACGACTGGGCCATCCAAGCCAAAAAAGAAATGAAATCGTACATCTCAGATTTTAATTGGCAGGCACTCAGCAAAGCGGCATCACACAGCAGAGAATGGCAAATGGCGATCCCCACGCCCGAACATTACCTGCCTTTGCTCTATACCTTGGGCGCAAAACTCCCCAACGAAACCCCGCAATACTTCAACGACCAATGTGTGATGGGATCTTTGGCAATGACCTCGTTTATCTTGGACGAAGCTTAAACCCGTCAACAAACCAATTTGTGGGAACCGAAAATCCCAATTGCAATTGTTTTCTCGGTATTAAAAACCGATTGTAAGGCGTCAAAGCCAACACATCATAACCCAAATAAACAGAGGCCCCACGCTTGATTCGATAACCCACTCTAGCCCCCAACTGAAGCGCCACATAGTTATAGCCCGCAAACGGAACCTTTTGAAATTCATTGTCCTTCAAACGATATGTGGGATTGTTCAAAAAAGTTCGACTATAGCCCATGCCGGCAGTTAATCCATAATTCCAATGTTTTTTCGACTGGTATTTCCACTCCGTGTTTGCCATCAAATACAAATTGCGATGCAAACTCGGATGAGAATAATACCCAAACTCCAAACCCATACTTCTACTTCTCACCTTCTGTAAATTGTTTTTCCGCGGAAACACAACCGACTTCAATTTATATGGATTGTCGAACCGCAAATGAAAACCATTCGATTCATTCGAAATCATATATCCACCCGTCACAAAACCGCGAGATGAAATTGGCCATTTTTTTTCTCCGCAGGAAAACGGGAACAACCCCAAACTATCCTTAAGCACTTCATTGTGAACAGATTGACCACTTGGATACCAAGGCAACCTCTCTTTGATAACAATCCTTTTCGACAATCGAAGGCTTTGCGTTGCGCGATTTGATTTTTTATTCAATGGCAAGGAATCCAACTGTACGATTCCAACTTCACCAAACGCTTTCAATTCAGTTACGAAGCCAAGAATCATCGCAAAAAACACCAACCCGATTTGAATTCTCTGTGCAATTTTCATCGTACCCATAACCAATTAGTGCTTACCTACCCAATCTAAAACAGTATCCCAAAACAATGTCGGTTCGTTCATCATAGGCGAATGGCCTGAATGATAAAAATACTGAATCGTCTTATCCGAACTCCCAATTTTTACGTTTAAATCATCGCACAAACCGCGAGGACAAACAAAATCAAATTCGCCCCACATCAACAAAGTAGGCAATTGAATACGAGCCAAATAGGCATCAGGATTCACATCGTACGTTGGCCCATCTACACCCAAAAGTCCAGAAATCGTCTCGTTTACACGATTGTTTCTATACGATGACGACACCTCTTTGCTGTAATTGCCCGATGGCGCAAATACCGAGTCCATCAGCGTCTCGCCTTTGTGTGCATATTGATTCAATTGGGCCGAAACCTCATATCCATCCGAAGAATTGTGGGCATTGCAATAGTTCAACACTTCTGTCCAATGGTCAACATTGCGATTCTCCGCAATCTCAATCACAGCGCGCTTGGCAAGCATCGCTTCCGTTAAAGAATCATTGAGAGGATAATTATGCGCCCCATCAACCTGAATCCAACCCGAAACCAAAGATTGATTGTCCTCATACCCCAAAAAATATGGCGTCAAAAATCCACCCCAGCTGTGTCCCATCACATAAATTTTCAAATCCGCTCCATACTTCGCCCGCAAAAACTTCACAACCGTAAGCAAATCCTCCCGATAGTCGGCCAATCCACTTTTACCCCCATTTCCTTGAGAATTCCCCCCGAAACGCTGATCCCAATAACCCACCGCCATATTGGGCTCCACAGTGGCCTTGATCATGGAATCTCGATAATCCAAGCCATTGCCACCAGGTCCGCCATGCACAATCAGCAACAATTTTCTGCTACCAATGTTTCCGGCAACTTTCAGAAACAACGACTGATTTTTCTGTTTGATAAAGGCATCGTCGTTCACCATACCCTCCGTCACCGTATCCACCTTACAGCCGCCGATGCCTATCAATAGCGCAAGGAAAACAACAAATTTCATTATCCGAACGAGCAACAGTTTACCCGAAATCAACTTATGTGTATTCGATGACATAAGAATTATAAATGGCTTTTACATATTCCTGCGATACTGTCCGCCCACCGAGAACAACGCCTCCGTAATCTGTCCCAAAGTACAAACCTTACAGGCCTCCATCAACTCAGCAAACAAGTTTTCGTTCGCAATGGCCTTTTCCTGCATTCGCGCTAGCAACGCCTCGCTGCGATCGCCAAAGAACGTATGCTGATTGGCCACCTTTTGGATCTGGAATTGCTTCTCCTCGTCGGTACTGCGTATCACCTCTCCCGGCAACACCGTGGGCGACCCCTTAGAACTCAAGAATGTGTTCACCCCAATGATTGGAAACTCACCCGTGTGCTTCAAGGTCTCGTAATACAAGCTCTCCTCCTGGATCTTACCGCGCTGATACAT
>DDYM01000025.1:0-38022 GCA_002347985.1 Bacteroidetes bacterium UBA2234 | reverse complement strand
GTTGTAATGGCCTCGTCGTAAGCATTCGTGTGCAAGCTATTGCAGTTGTCGTAAATCGCATAGAGCGCCTGCAAAGTGGTTCTGATATCGTTGAAATCAATCTCCTGCGCGTGTAAACTCCGTCCGCTCGTTTGAATGTGATACTTCAACATCTGCGAACGCGCATTGCCACCGTATTTCAACTTCATCGCCTTCGCCCAAATTCGACGTGCAACCCTACCAATCACCGCGTATTCAGGATCAATCCCGTTGCTGAAGAAGAAACTCAAGTTCGGCGCAAAATCATCGATATGCATGCCGCGACTCAAATAATACTCCACATAGGTAAAGCCGTTGCTCAACGTAAAGGCCAACTGCGTAATGGGGTTAGCCCCAGCCTCCGCAATGTGGTATCCACTGATGCTCACGCTGTAAAAATTCCTCACCTTATTGGCGATGAAATAATGCTGCACATCACCCATCAACCGCAACGCAAACTCCGTACTGAAAATACAAGTATTCTGCGCCTGATCCTCCTTCAAAATATCGGCTTGCACCGTTCCACGAACCTGACTCAAAGTCCACGCTTTGATCTCTTCGTATTTCGCTTTCTCCAACACGTCCTCACCCGTTACCCCCAACAACATCAAGCCCAAACCATCGTTTCCTTCTGGCAATGGCCCGTTGTACTTCGGACGCTCCAAGCCCTTGGCCGCATACATCGCATCAATCTTGGCATTCACCTGCGCTTCCAACCCCTCCGCCTTGATGTACAATTCACACTGTTGGTCAATCGCCGCATTCATGAAGAAGCCCAACAACATTGGCGCCGGACCGTTGATGGTCATACTCACCGATGTCTTTGGATCCGCCAAATTGAAGCCCGAATACAACTTCTTGGCATCGTCCAAACAGCAAATACTTACGCCCGCGTTCCCGATTTTTCCGTAGATATCCGGACGGGTGTGGGGGTCGCGTCCGTACAAAGTAACGCTGTCAAATGCCGTACTCAATCGCTTGGCAGGCATGCCCAAACTCACATAATGGAAACGTTTATTGGTGCGCTCTGGCCCGCCTTCCCCAGCAAACATGCGGGTTGGATCCTCGCCTTCGCGCTTAAACGGATAAATTCCCGCCGTGTAGGGGAACTCACCCGGTACATTCTCTTGCAACTGCCAATGCAACAAATCACCCCAAGCTTCGTAGCGTGGCGTGCTGATTTTTGGCACCTGAGTATGACTCAAACTCTCGGTATGCGTAGCCATGCGCAATTCTTTGTCGCGCACTTTGAACACGTATTCCGGCGCCTGATACAAGGCCTGAACTCCGCTCCAACCCTCTACCAACGCCTTGTTTTTTGGCAACAATTCGGCCGATACTTTGGCCAATTCTGCTTCCAACTGCGATAACAATTCTGCTGATGCTCCGCTTTCTTTCAACTGCTCAACCGATTCGGTTAACGCATACATCCGCTGGGCGATTTTTCGCTGCTCGCGGGCCTGCTCATCGTACTTGCGGTTGTTCTCTGCAATCTCACTCAAATAGCGATTTCTGTGCGGCGGAATGATGAAAATTTTCTCGCTCATCTCCGTGCCAGAAGCATACTCGCTACCCAAGGCCGCCCCCGTTTTCTGGGCGATGGTGTCCATCAATGTGCGATACAAACTGTTCATCCCCGGATCGTTGAACTGCGATGCGATGGTGCCAAACACCGGCATCTGATCCACCTCAGTTTCAAACAATTTGTGGTTCCGTTGGAACTGCTTACGCACGTCGCGCAATGCATCCAAAGCCCCGCGCTTATCAAACTTATTCAACGCCACCACGTCGGCATAATCGAGCATATCGATCTTCTCCAACTGCGTAGCTGCCCCATATTCGGGTGTCATGACATACAAAGCCACATCGCTGTGTTCGGTGATCATGGTATCGCTCTGACCGATTCCGCTGGTCTCCACCACTATCAAATCATAGCCCGCCACCTTCAAAATGCTCACCGCATCGTCTACGTGCGAACTCAACGCCAAGTTGGCCTGACGGGTTGCCATCGAACGCATGTACACACGGTCGTGGTTGATACTATTCATTCTAATGCGATCGCCTAGCAAGGCACCGCCTGTTTTTCTTTTCGACGGGTCGATGGAAATGATGGCCAGCTTCTTCTCGGGGAAATCCGCGAGGAACCTTCTCACCAACTCATCCACCAAACTACTTTTGCCCGCGCCGCCGGTACCTGTAATACCCAAAACGGGGGTTTTGATTGACTTGGCTTGACTGCGCAAATCGTTCAACACGGCCTGATTTTGATCGGGGTAATTTTCAGCCGCCGAAATCAATCGTGCGATATCCAATTTGGCCTGTACGCCCGTATTCAATTTCTTTTCTTCGCCTTGAAGTTGCGCACCAGTGGGATAATCGGCCTGCATCACCAAATCATTGATCATGCCTTGCAAACCCATCGCCCGGCCATCATCGGGAGAATAAATCCTGGCGATGCCATAATCCATGAGTTCTTTGATCTCTTCAGGCAAAATCACTCCGCCACCACCACCAAAAATCTTGATGTGCTCGGCACCTCTTTCCTTCAACAAATCATACATGTATTTGAAGTACTCGTTGTGACCGCCTTGATAGCTGGTCATCGCGATGGCATTGGCATCCTCCTGAATGGCGGTCTCTACCACCTCCTGCACACTGCGATCGTGACCCAAGTGAATCACTTCACAACCGGTTGACTGAATGATGCGGCGCATTACGTTAATTGCGGCATCGTGACCATCGAACAAGCTGGCGGCGGTAACCACCCTAACCTTGTTCTTCGGAACATACACTGTTGTATCCATTGATTTGGCGTTGAACTGCAAAGGTAATCTATGTTTGTCAAACCCCCTATTCGCTTCAACTCAAAGAAAATATCAAACTGCCTTGGGGGTAAAAAAGCATTTGGGTGTTTAAGGCCTTGGATTCAACAACAAAACGATGAAAAATCTATCCTTTACAAACACCTTCAGACAATGCCTTTTTATAGGGGCTGTGGTATTGATGGGTTGCAATGGAAAAGATTCAATTCCGGCAAGTAACGTGGACAAAATCACAAGCTTGGTTGTACAGGCAGAATCCGATACCTACAATACACCGTCGGCGGTGGATTTAACCCACCAACAAATTCTAATCGAGAATTTGGCATTAAGTGCAGATTATTTTGTGGATGAAACCCATTTCAATCCCAGTCTTTCTGAGAAACCTGACAGTTTCACAATCATGGAACCCTGGAAGACTCGGTGTAAAAATGACAAATTAAAAAGCCTGGGTTTTGGGCAATGTTTAGCGAATTTGGAATTAAGTGCCCAGGAGAAAGAAAGTTTGGTAAGTCTGTTGAGAGAATACCACAGGGTACAGCTTCCTTTATTAAGAAATCAATTTGAAATAATAGAGCGATTGAACGACAGTGTAGAAGAGCGCATTGAATTGGCAGTAGAAGAATTGAATGCCGGCAATGAGCCTTTGGATTCGTTTCAGCTCAAAATACAATCGATCGAAAAATGGTTTTGTGAAAGTTTGCACAAAGAGCAATTGGTTTCCAAAACAGCCATTCGATTGTCGGTTAACTACCGAAACACCTTAGAAGCAATTGAGCAATTGCTATCTGAGAAACAGTTTAGAAATTTCTACATCTGCCATAAACGGTGATGTAGTTGGTTTCATAGGTAAAATGGTTTGTCGGACTGGGGCCGCGCGCAGCGCGGCCTCTTTTCGTTTTATCCGAATCCACTTTCGATAAAACTCCATTTGTATTACTTCATTTCTTTCACCGTCCTCTTGCCTACGAACACATAGTAAAACGACACAACCAAAAGACCTAAGAAAAAAAATGGCATGGCCAGTGGCCTAATACTATCATCAAAAAAGAACTCTCCCGTCATCCAAACTCCATTGCCTAAAATCCAACATGAAATGGCCAAATTATGGTAAAAATCCGACCATATTTCTCGAATACTAGACTTCCCATTAATTCCAGATTCAGAATCCGCCAACCCAACAAACTCATCTCGTTTCGCAAATTCCTCAGAAGCCAAAACCGCCAAACGATATGTTCTCAAAGTAATCCAAAATCCCAACAAAATTGTAGGTAGCACCATGGTCATCCCCAGCAAACGAAAGTGCATCAACCATGCAAAATCCTTCAATAGCCAGAAAACTACATGCAAATTCTCCTTGGCCTTCAGTTGATTCATTGACTTAACGCGAAGAACCTACAATGATCGATTGCTGATATACACCTTGAACTCCAGAAACTTTGAGTAAATAAATTCCGGACGACAAACCAGCGACATCAACAGTGGCTTTATTCTGGATTCCATTTTGATTGCTCGACATACCACCACTCAAAACCAAAGCGCCCAACGAATTATACAATCCCCATTGGTTGAAATTCCCGCTCTCATTTGTTTGAATATGAAGTAAATCATTTACTGGGTTTGGATAAACGGAAACACCATTTTGCAATGATCTTACATCCGCACGATTCAACTGAAATTGCTTGGTTTTAGAGCACAAACAACCTGAACCGCGAACCGTAGATTGCAATGTAATTGTATATAATCCATCTTGTTGCAAGTCGTAACTCACACTCGCATTCACATCTTTTGAAGTTTTTGCACCCACTCCATTCACCAACCATGCATAATCAATTCCCGCCTGTCCCCCAACCAAACTATTATCATCCATCGGCTCCAAATTCACGCCATAATAGGCATACGCATAATCAGGCTTGGCAAAAAAGTCGCAAGTTCTTGGCAACTCCTGTATGCTCACCCCCTTTGTAATTGAATCGGCACAGCCACCAGACAAATAAACGGTTAATGTTACGTTGTAATTGGTTGTCTGCTTAACAACAAAAGTTTTCTTCGGGCTCTCCAATGTTGAAGTTGTATTGTCGCTGAAGTCCCAAGAGTAAGTCATTGTCCCACTAGTAGTTGTGCTTTCATTAATAAAAGTAACCGGATCACCAGAGCATGGATTCAAATTTGTAAAAGCGGCTTTGGGCTGAAGCAAAACTTCCAACCCCTTTGAAATCGAAGCCTTACACCCATTATCAAGGTTTACAGAGAAAGTAACTTTCGTTTTTCCCAATGCCGTCCATGAATGGCTTGGCGATTCTGACTTACTCGTTGAACCGTCTCCGAAATCCCACAAATAATTTGGCACAGCACCGGTAACGGCTGGTGTAATATTTTTAAATACCGTAGCAGTGCGAGAACACGGTTGTGTATTTGTGAAGTCAACCCTGGGCGCACCAAAAACAGTAACTGAATTGGTCACAGAATCCTTACAGCCAAACTCAGATTTTACCACCAATTTTACAGACTTTTTGCCTGGGGTGTAAAAACGCGTTTTGCCATTGTTTTCATTGGAGTTACTATCTGCAGAATTGTAATACCAACTGCTTCCCAACGCTCCTTTTGAGATTGAACTTTGGTTGGTGAATGTAAAAATCTCATTGTCGCATCTGCCAGAATCTTTAACAAACGCAGCTAGAGGCTTTTCAAATTGATATACCTTTTGAATCGAGTATGCCTCACATCCGCCAATATCCGCTTTCAGTGTAACTGTATAATTTCCTGCGGATGGATATGAAACACTAACCACACTTGAATTATTGAGAGAATAACCATTGCCATCACCAAAATCCCAATACATCTTAGCGGTTGTTGGTGTTGTTTGATTTGTCAGCTTGATGCTACTTCCCAAACAAGCATTCTCTTTAGAAAAACTCGCTTTCGGAATGTCGTTTACCACCACGGTCACCTTCTTAGTAAATACAAATCCATACGGCGCCGTGGTAGCCCTAAGCGTAATTACATAGTTCCCCGATTTCTTGAAAATAAAATATCCGTCTACTTGTGTGAGGGTGTCATCCAAATTGCCCGTTCCAAAATCCCACCAGTTTTCTGCATACCCAGACTTATATGTGCTCTTGTTTACAAAATTCACCGTATCGCCATTACAGATTTTGGCCGGCACGGAGAAATCAACATTTACTGTGGGGCTGATCAAAACCCATCGCTTCAATACAGTATCACATCCATTGGTTAAGTCCGAGATCTTAAGCAAAAGCGTAATCATACTATCTTCTAAATTGGCATCGGTTGTCTTGAATTGCAATTCCAAACTATTGGAACCGCTCGGCGCTGTCAATGAAGCACCCGTCACGGATTTTCCAGCCGAGGTTACCGCAGTAACACTGGCATTCCATTTGGCTGAACCAGACGTTCCATAATCCGAATTTTTATAAGCCCTTGGTGGATCGATATCGTAAATTACAGGAACCGCCAACACCGTAACATCAAATGGTTTCGCTTTGATATAAACTGGGTTATTCCCCACCTGCGTTTTCTTTGAAAAATTGAACACCCCTCCACCTGGAGCTGGCTTTACCGTAGTGCTGAATCTCATGGAATCATTAGATACCTTGTCATCCGGAATGTCGATGTACATTTTAACGCCTGTCAACCCCGTTTGAGACAATTTCATTGGAACATTAAATGTGATTACCGCAGAATCCTTGGGCAAAATTTTAGTACTAACTTTCTGACGAGTGGCTTTTCCATTTTGAGAATACGCCACATAGAAATTGTATGCGGTATCCACAAAATTGTTTTTTACTGTAAAACTCAAACTGCCGGTATATCCAGAGCAAACCTGACTTGCCAATGTGTAACTCGTTTTAACCGCTGCCAGATCCATAAAGTTCTCGAAAGCACCTCGGTCGCTGCGAATTGGATTTCGTGCTGCTCCTGTTATATCTTTGGGAAGACCCGTAGCTGTGGGAACATTGTTCTGATTTTCAAAACAGTTGGATTTAAAATCCAATTTGGAGACTGCATTCCATTTGGGATCGCCAAAATATTCATTGGGACCGTTGATACCACTCGATTTCCAATTACCCCAATCGTTGTAGCCGTTTTGTCCCATACCCCAATACTCCGAACCAAAATTCTTTACGTAACAGGTATTGTAGTCAACCTCAGTGTATTTTGCGCTCGAAAAGACATCAATTGGAAAGCCATACGAACTTGGATCACCTTCCATATCGAGAATATTCCCATTAAAGGTAATTTCTGATTCATCTTCGATATAGTAACCAAAACCCACATGGCCGCTGGTTGTTGATGGCCTAGCATAAATGGTATTTTGAAGATAAACCGACTTGCCCCCGCTAAACCAATTCACCACATACATATTATAAGTGGTGGTAATTCCAACATTATTGGCAATCAAATTTGAACTCAAATACATATTCTCAGCAGTCATTAAGTACATGACATACATTTCCCCGTTTCCCCCGCAGTAGTTATTCGTCAACTTGTTGCCATTCAATTGCCAACTCCCTCGATCTTCCAAATAAAATCCAAAAACCTGATCTGTACCCATCAAGGAATCAAACACATTGTTTTCAATTCGATTCCATGTCCAAACCGAGTTTTTACAGGTCAAACAATTTAACCCGTACAACCCGTTTGATTTACCGTTATTTCCTCCAACTACTTTCCGTATTACATTATTATTGACATCCAAATCGTTGGTTGAAATGAAATTCATCACATAGGAGTATGAGTTATCCGTGGCGCAATTGTAAATGGAATTCTTGTTTACAACCAAAACCGCACATTGATTCACCTCAATCATATTCAAACTGTTCAAGGCCATAATCCTGGAGATGGAATTACTCTCAATTTTGGTATTGTAAGTACCTGTCCCGGTAACATTGAGCATTCTTACACCCCAAAAACGATTGATATTATTGGTTGTAGACCCGGCAGATGCCCCCTTATATGGCAAATCATGGATTGAATTGCTAGAAATCAGATTCGACCTACCGCTCGAAAAAACATCACTCAAATAAACCGCGTGCAACGCCGTATCAACCGCGCATGAACTGGACGACAAAGAGCGTGAAATATCGTTGGACAATACCTGCTCCCCATTTACATATTTCAAGTAAAATGCATATTTGAAGAAGTTCTTTATCGTATTTCCTGAAAAAGTATTGGAAGTAGAAGTAGACTTATATGTGGACGTGCCTTGCTGATCAATAATTCCATAAAAAGCACCCGGGCTGTTGGTCCCTGTTGACTGCAAAGTGCAGTTTTGAATCGTGTTAGAGACACCGTTGTTACTTGTGGTTGTGGTTGACAAACTACTCTGACTCGATGCAAAAGCTATGTATGCCGCACCTGCTTTAGTGCTTGATGAAATCCCTGACAAGTCAACCGTACAGCCATTCAAGATATTATTATCGGCTCCACCAGAAAATCTAACCCCCAACACAGAACTCGAAGTACCCGTATTTACGATGGTCAAATTTTTAATTTCTATAAAGTCCGCACCATTGAAAAGGATCACCTCATAGGTCAAACTGCCCGACAATGACTTACCGTTGCCATCAATTGTAATTTTCTTACTTGACGATGTTGGATTGGTGGCATTTTGATCAAATTGTACCGCAGTGGTTATGGTTTGATTCGACATCACAGTGACCGCGACATTGCCGCTGACACCAGAAGTACTTACAGCCTTTGTAAAATCCGACCAAGCCGCAAAATTGGTTGCGCCGGCAGTTCCTCCAATTGTATAATTTCCGCTCAACTGAGCAAACAATCCTTGTGAAATCAAACAAAATCCAGTCAGTAATAATTTTCTCATTCTATACAAAAATACAATGTTCATTAAGAAATAGAAGTGATTCTTTTCACACCTGCGAAGCAAATACCACTTTTTTACTATTGGTTTGCATTTGAAATGAGCAACAACGACAGAAACGAGCGAAGGGCCCATGTGGATTTCAAACTCAATAAATCGATTGATAATTCATCGCATTTGTTTTTTCTGGGAAGTTGTTTTGGCGAAGAGATTCATAAAAAAATGAAAGAATCTGGACATACCAATTCCGTTTCTAACCCCTTTGGTACAATTTTTCATCCAACACCACTTCTAGAAAATTTGGAGCGCATCGTATTAAACAAGCCTTGCAACGCCGAAGAAATCTTCACCCATAACTCAAATTCTGAAACGCACCACCACTTACAGTTTGCGTATCGATTCCATAACCACAATAAATCCGAATTAATTCAATTCATCAATCAAACAACCATTGAAGCGCACAATCAACTCCTAAACTCTAGCCACCTGTTTATCACCCTCGGAACTGCTTGGTTTTACCGCCATATTCCAACCAATCAAACGGTTGGCAATTGCCATAAGTTACCCCAAGCTCAGTTCGCCAAGGAACTATCCAAACAAGCAGAAATCAAGCATGTAATTAAACAGATCCACAACCTAATTTCTACCCACCTACCTCAAATCCAACTCGTATTTACAATCAGCCCCGTGAAACACCTTCGCGATGGATTGGCCGAAAATTTGGCATCCAAATCCACCCTAATTTCTGCAATGAGGGAGTATTTAATGGAAAGTCAAAATCTCAGTAAAATGGAATATTTTCCCTCTTATGAATTTGTGACAGAAGAGTTAAATGATTGGTCGTTTTTCCGAGACGACAAAATGCACCCAACCCCAGAAACAATCAATCTGGTCTTTGAAAAATTCTCAAATACTTATTGCCTTTAATCCCGTTCCTCTTCCTCTTCTTTTTGATTCTCCGTTTGCTCTGGAACAAAGTTAAACCGCGCCGCAATTGCCTCCATCTTGGGCTGTAAGGTCTGAAAACCGGGCTCAACTCCGGTCAACTGCTTGTCAATAAACGTTGCCATTTCTGTCCCCTCCACCAAGCGCCTTTCCAACGCAGCAAATTCTTTTTTGAATGTATTGAGCTTTGTCACATCCTCGCCATCGCCGTAAACGCCATTCTTCAATTGTTTTTCCAACCCCTTAATTTCATAAAACAACTCTTCGGCCGACAATACAGTATGGGTATAGTTTTCAGAGATTTCTCTGTAGACTCTGTAAATTGCTTCGTATCGAATCGCGTCTGACTTCTCCGTTTCTGTCAACTTATTTCCATCCTCAAACTTCAAGCTCTTTAAGAAGGATTTCATGTACACCTGCCTTTCCTTGATCACATCCAACTTAAATCGAAATTTGGACGACAATGCTTTATGCTTTGACCAAAGTGAATCTGACATCTCTGTCATTTGTCCGAATTTGGACTCCGAATTTCCATTGCCGGATCCACATCCAATGATAAAAACCATGCTGAATGTCAAGCAAATGTGAAATAATTTTAGACCTTTGCAGTAAAGGAAGCCAAAAGGATGTCTCAAATTCATAACACAAAGATAGCAAAGGCGAGACAAATCAAGTTCCTACGTGCGGTTTTTTGGCTAGGTCTAACCGCCTTTGGTGGACCTCAAATGCATATTCCACAATTCAAAAAACGACTGGTAGATAAGCATCGATTCTTTTCCCTGGATACACTCACCGAAGTAAATGCATTTTGTAGCATTTTACCCGGACCCTCAACCACACAAACGATTACCATCCTCGGCTGGAAACAAGGCGGCCCTTTGATGGCGTTTTTGTCGTTGTTGGCCTGGGCACTACCCGGTGCAAGCATCATGACAATCATCGCGCTTTCCCCCAAATTCTTGGGCGCCAACCAACTATTACTGATGCAGCCGATGGTTGCCGCCTTCCTTGCATTCTCGGTGTTTACAATGACAAAATGGATCAAGCGCTCACCGTTAAATTACTCCATTTTTCTTGGTATTGGAATCGTTGGATTTCTATTAAACAACCCCATTCTATTTCCCATTGGTGTGCTCATCGCGGGTTTATTGAGTGCAAAGTTCAACCGGTATGAATTGGCTGCATTGCCCGAAAAAGAACCCAAACCCATTGTTTGGAAGAACTTAACAGCCATTGGCATCATCTTTTTGATTGTGGGTGGTGTAGGATTTATCCTCAGTAGAAACCAAGAATTCTTGCAGCTCGCTCACCCAATTGTATTGTTTGAAAACACCTATCGTATCGGGGCACTGAGTTTTGGCGGCGGCAATACGCTTGCTGCAATGAGTCATGAACAGTATGTGATTTACCACCATAGACTTACACCTTCAGAATTCAACAATGGACTTGGACTGCTACAGGCAATGCCCGGCCCCAATTTCAATTTTATGGTATACGTAAATGCCATGGCAATGAAGTTCTACGGTTACAATGGATTTTATCAGTTTTTGGGCTGTCTTATTGGCTTAGTTGCGGTTTTCCTACCCGGCACTTTGATGGTGTTTTTCGCCTATCCAATTTGGGATCGACTTCAAAGTAACCACCGATTGCGATTGGCTTTGGACGGAATTTTTGCGGCCGCTGTAGGATTCATTTTAACCGCAGCATTGGATATCAATTTCTATTTCTGGGAACAACTAAATTCAAAACAAACCAATAGTCTGTTGGAAATTTCAGCATTTACCGCCACAGTATTATTACTGGCAACAAAGAAAATCCCAACGCCTTTTATCGTAATTCTCATGCTGTTGGTGGGTTGGTTAATCCCATCATAACACCATCGAGTTTTTTTAATTAACTTTGAAATTATGAGAAACGCTTTCATCGCTGTGGTTCTGTGCCTGTTATTTGGAAATTTTTCCCAATTGCAAGCCCAACCCGGCAAAGAAAGCAACCCATATATTTTATTTACCGGCTTGGTACTTACATCGGATAGTCTTCAAGCCATCCCCTATGTAACCATCAAAACCCGCAAACGTGGAATGATTGGCTACACCGATGTCTATGGCCACTTTGAAGTTGTTGTAAAAAAAGGTGATACCATATTTTTTAACCAAGTAGAGCAATTGCCTTCATTTAGTATTGTCCCTGACACCCTCACCGCATCCAAATATTCCGTGGTAAAATTGATGGTTCAAGACACAATTACGATGGATGCCATTTTCATCCATGCAATGCCGCTCAAAACATTATTTAACAATGAGTTTGTTCATAGCGACATTCCAGACGATGCTTACGAAAGAGCACGCAAAAACCTAGAGAATGAAGCTTTAAAAGACGAATACCGCCTCAGACCGGCTGATGCCAATGCCAGTCAGATGTATTTAGCTCAATCTCGCGTGAATAGAATGTACTATTACGGTCAAACACCACCCCAAAATTATTTGAGTCCTTCGGCGTGGCTCCAGTTTTTCGACGCATGGAAGCGCGGCGACTACAAAAAGAAAACCGCTCGAAAAAGTCTTTACATTACACCGTACTAAAATCGCCTGTTAGTGCTTTTGACCGTCTTTCACGGCAAACACATGCATCACAGACGGAAACAATGCATCCATCGTCTCTGCCGCTCCTTTGGTTGAGCCCGGCAGCGTAATCACCAACGTATCGTTTACCATCCCAGCAACACCGCGCGACAACATCGCGAAAGGCATTCTATCCTGACCATATCTGCGCGCAGTCTCCATGATTCCATCAATCTCACGAGTCAGCAATGGCCGAACTGCCTCCGGCGTCACATCACGATTTGAGAGACCTGTTCCACCCACAAAAAGCATCAAATCTACTTGAGATGCAAATTTGTTGATTGCATCTTGAATATCTATTATTTGATCCGGTAGCACCACCAACGACAACACTTGCATCCCCAAGGATTCTAAACGAGCGTATACTTCAGCCCCGGCCTTATCTTGGGTTTCCCCCCTTGATACTGAATCACTACAAACCAACACCATTGCCTTTCTCTCCCTAACAATCTTCTCTAATGACAATTTCATAGCATCCGATTTGCCACCTGTCTTAGAAAGAAGTCGAATACCTGAAATCTCAATCGACTTATCGATAGGCTTCAACATATCGTATAAGGTGAGCGCAACTACCGAAGCTCCGTGCATCGCCTCCACCTCAACTCCTGTTTTGTATACCGTATGCACTTCAACTGAAATGAGAATTTCCAACCCCGAAAGCTCGTAACTCACTTGTGTAAACTCCACGGGCAATGGATGACAATCAGGTATAACATCACTGGTTTTCTTCACCGCAAACAACCCCGCCACACGTGCAAATTCCAAAACATCTCCTTTGGGCACCGTTCTCTGGATCACCGCTTCCATGGTGGATTCCTTTGAAACCCTCACCACTGCTTGCGCCACTGCCTTTCTTAAACTATTGGATTTATGGGTTATTTGAATCATCCTTTATTTTCCTTCCATTGATATTGATTATCCTCCAAAATCTCTTTCCCCCAAATCGGCAATTCCTTTTTTATGCGCTCTACCACTTCCTCACAAGCATCAATGGCTTCTTTTCTGTGTACCGCCGATGCAAATACAAACAAACAAATTTCGCCAACGTTAACCATGCCCAAACTATGGGTAATGTGCAAACATGTGAGTGGGTATTTAGCAAAAATAGCCTCCCTAATTTCATGCATTATAGAAAGAGCCATTTCCTGGTGCGCGGTATATTCTATGGCCGATACAATCTTAGCATCCACCGAGTCTGCTCTTACTTGTCCGAGGAAAATACTATGCGCCCCAATTTGGGTTTTCTTTTGATGATGTGCGATATCGTCCCCAATTTTAACAGGAGAAATTGGTCCATCAACAAAGATATTTTTGGGTTTTTTATCAGACATTTCCATGGGTAAAGTTACTACTTTCGGTCAGAATTTTCGTCGAGTTGGAATTTCACCATGCTATGATGAATCGCATTGTAGGTGAGCAATTGATTCACCAAAAGACCCTTCAAACCCAATATCCATTTCAATACTTCCATCGCTTGGATTGAACCAACGATACCTGCCAATGCCCCAAGAACACCCGCTTCAGCACAATTTTGAATCTCACCGTCTCCAGGAGGATTTGGAAATACATCCCTGTAATTCAAAGAACGAACAGAAGTTTCTATTGAGTCAATTGGATGACTTCGCTCCTGAATTCTTACCTCAAGATTGGGCATCCTGTCGTTAAACACCGCAACCTGACCCTCAAACTTCGCTATGGACGCATATACCCATGGCTTATTTGCCAAAGCACATGCATCGTTGATTAAATAACGCGCTGCAAAGTTATCGGTACAATCCACCACGATATCCGCCAAAGCCAATAAAGCATTTGCGTTTTCCGCAGACAACATTTCCTTATAGACAGTCACCGCAATTTTATCGTTTTGCTTCAGGATAAAATCTCTAGCCGCATCAACTTTGAATGAACCAACGTCTTTTAAGGCAAATAATATTTGTCGTTGCAAATTCCCCAACGATACCCGGTCGGCATCAACGAGGATAAGATTTCCCACGCCTGCGGCTGTAAGATATTGAACCACAGGACATCCCAGCCCACCGATGCCAATGACCAGGACGCGGGCAGCGCGCAGCGCGCGCTGCCCGCCCAAACCCACCTCCGGCAACGACAACTGTCGTTGGTATCTATCCAAAAAATCGGGCTCCATTTCCATCATTCAACTTCATTTATTTACAACTCAGAGTTATGTCAATGGGAATTTAATTGGTTTTAAAATCACTGCCACTGATGTCCACAACATGTAAATCTTTTCTATCTATTTTCAATTCAAACCAATTGTCATCCCCCAGAAAAAGGTGGCATCAGTGCAATTTGAACCCCAGCTTTGACGTCTGATTCATCGCTCACAAATCGCTGGTTCACCGCAATTCGAAACGTCTTTCCTTCCAAGGCGGGGAATTGCGAAAACAACATCAATTTCAATTCAGCCACCGAAATCTTTTCCCCCGAAATTTCCAATTCAAAGGAATTTGCGCCCGTGATATCCGTTAACGCACCATAACTCATCAGTTGAACTGTCATCATCGCAAAAGTAATTTGATTGCTGCAATCAACAACACTACAGACAAAATCCCTTTCATTCCGCGATGACTAAATTTCTTGGAGCCATACCATGAACCTACCACTCCACCCATAACCACTGGCATGATTAATACTCCCACAATCATCGAAACAGACAGCCAATAAATCCCCAATACAGATCCACCTGTTATCGCAGCATCGGCGATACCACTCATTTTTTCCGCAGGCGATTCCCAAAGCGGATGCTGTTGAACGAAGCCAACCAAGCCAGACATCGAATTGACAAAAATGAAAGCCGCACCCATCGCTGCAGTCTGTTTCTGTTGGGTCCAACCCAATAACAAAAGCACGGGAGACAGCAAGATACCGCCTCCGATTCCGAGCAGACCCGATACGTATCCGATGCCACCACCTAAAATAGCCGCAGCCAACAAATATTCTCTGGAAAGTTGCGATGCATCATCGGCTAAAACGCGCTGCTCATCGTCGTTTTTGAAAGAAATCCCACCCCGCAAATTCACATTCAAAAGCACTACAGAAATCACCAAAAACACGCCCAAACCCAGCTGATACACATCGTCTTTTAATGGCGTAAACCCACCCAAATAGGCCATAGGAATGGAAAGGGCCGCGATGGGCAAGAAGAGTCGCCACAAAAAATGACCTTGCCTGTAAAATTGAATAAATGCGATACCACTAACCACCAAATTCAAGATCAATGCAACGGGTTTCATGTGTTCGGGGGCCAAATGCCAGATCGACATTAAAGCGAGGTAACCGCTAGCTCCGCCATGACCCACCGCAGAATAGAGAAAGGCGACAACAAAAAATAATAGAATCCATAAACTCGGTATCCCCAACATGCCTCGAAATTAATAGAGTTCCGACCCCTAGCCAAATAAATGCACCAGCACCGATGCCCCAGCGACAATTTCGCTACTCTCCTCAGGGATTTCGATGAGGCAATTGGCCAGAGAAAACGAGCTCAAACGATACGATTCTTGGGCCCCCAACAACCGTACAACACCGTCGGAATATATGCCTTTCAAAAAATGGGTAAGGCCAGGATTTTTCTTATATCCATCGATAAATGTAGCAGATTTCACATGTAGTGAAACAGGGCAGGCTGTTGTTGATTGAAGCGCTGGCAATACATACTGATAAAAACAGGTCAACACCGATGCTGGATTTCCTGGCAATCCGAAAACTGCGGTAGCACCCTGATTGGCAAGCCCGAAATAGATGGGTTTGCCGGGTTTCTGTTTGATTTTGTGAAACACCGAAGTTGTTCCCGCGGCCTCGGCCGCGGGAACAACAAAGTCGTAGTCGCCCACGCTCACCCCACCCGTCAACACAATCATATCACTATCTAACATAGCCAATCGAATCGACGCAGTAAGGCCAGGCAAATTGTCCTTCGCATACACAATTTTGGGTTGCGAAAATCGCAAGTGCAAAAATGCCGCTTGAATTAATTGAGAATTTGACTCGTATACCTGCCCATAACCCAATGACATACCCGGCTGCTGCAACTCATCCCCCGTCACGATCAATGTCACCCTAGGCTCCTTAACCACCGAAACTTTCTCCAATCCCAAACTCGCCAAAAAACCTATGCCCGCAGCCGTAAGAACAGTTCCTTTTTTCATCGCCAAGGCCCCCTTCGCAATTTCACTGCCGGCCAATCTCACATTTCTACCACAAATCAAATCAGGATCTAGCACCTCCAACACACCTTCAACAGCAGAGGCTTTTTCCTGCATCAAAACTGTATCAAAACCTTCCGGCACTGGGGCCCCAGTAAAAATACGTACCGTTTGGTATGGCGCGGGTCTCGGCCCTGCCTCGGCCGCGCCAGCGGCCACCTCCCCCACAATTTCCAATTTCCCAAATTCCTCAAAACCCTTCCACGAAAAAGCATACCCATCCATGGCAGACTGTGCAAATCCTGGCATATCTATGGGTGAAAAAACATCCTCCGCCAAACACCTTCCCAAACCCTCCATCAATTTCACTTCCCTAGAACCCAATCGCAAAATACTATCCGCAATCAACCCCTTGGCCTCAGCCACCGAAATCATCTTTTTCATAAAATCAACGCAAGTTAATCCTTATCCGCCAATGGTAATCATACTCCGATTTACAATGTCATCCGCCACCACCGAACCTAAATCCGTTCCAAACTGACCGCCCAATGCCGCAGCTTTTGACTTTACATTCGCCTCAATCAATGGACCAATCGATTCGCCCCTTCGCAATGCACCCAATAAGTCGGTTTCTCCTTTACTAAACAAACAGTTCTTCATCTTCCCATCCGCCGTCAAACGCAAACGATTGCAGTCCCCACAAAATGGCGCACTCATCGTACTAATCACCGCAAAAGTACCTGCTCCACCTTTGAGTCGATACTGCTTCACCGTCTCATGCGGCACCCTCGGCATCTCCTCAATTTTATCCCCAAATTCAGATTCCACGGCCAACAAAATTTGTTGCCAGGTTACAACCCTCGAATTGTCCCAATGATTTCCCTCAAAAGGCATAAACTCAATGAATCGCACATGAACCCCACTCAAAAAAGACCATCGAACAAAATCCAAAATCTCATGATCGTTCACACCCCGCATCACCACAGCGTTCACCTTCACTTCAAACCCTTCGGACAACAATAAGTTGATATTCGACCTAACCTGCCCAAACAAATCTCGCTTAGTCAGTAAAACAAAAGTATCCGCGTTCAGGGTATCCAAACTCACATTCACTTTCTTCATCCCGGCTGCCTTCATCGCATCAACAAACAAATGAACCCTTGTTGCATTGGTTGTCATCGTTAACTGCACCCCCAACCCACTCAACCGCTCAATAATCTCGCCCGCATCCTTTCTTACCAATGGCTCACCGCCCGTTAATCGGATTTTATTCACGCCACCGGCCACAAAAACCTTGGCAATCTCAACAATTTCATCCACTTGCATCAACCGACTCGCCGGTGTGAAATCGTATTCCTCCTCAGGCATGCAATACGAACATCGCAAATTGCAATTGTCTGTGAGTGAAATTCGCAAATAATTGTGAATCCGCTGGTGATTATCAACAAACATGGCCTTCACAATCCCCTGCTAACCATCAATTTCGCGAAGAACCATCAACTTTCACCGAGACGTTCGATTTCGCAGAATCCCCAGACATTGCCTTTTTCAAGATATAATTCATCTGTGCCTCCGGTGTTGTTAGACCCATACTCAGCATATCCACCATCACAATCGCCTGCTTACCCACTTCTTCCTTTGGAAACTCTGCCGCCAATCGCTGGTAATATTTCAGCGCCTTATCAAACACACCACCCTGCTCGTAATAATGCGCCGCAACTACCATCATCTCCATCAAAGGCTTTCCCTTCGGCTTAAACTGTTCGATATAATACTCGCTATACTCCGCCGCCTTGAACCCAAACCCTTGTCGCTCCGCCAACTTCGTACACACATAAACAAAATCACTGCTGTTTTTATATTCTGGATGCGCCTTGGCAAATGTCATCAAGGCCACCACCGAAGAATCCGGCAACTTATCCCACTGAACCTTGGGAACAATCAAAGCCTCGTATTTCGACACCTTCTCAAAATCGCGATCAAACTTACTTGTACATCCCACCATCAAAATCAAACCCCAAATCAAACCTTGCCATTTCATGAAGCAAAAATAAGTGAATGATGTGAAAAACTCGGGAATAGCCATTGAAATCCATTGACTAATATTGTATTTATGAGTGAAGTGGCTAGGTATACCGAAGACGAAATCAAAAGTCTTGATTGGAAAGAGCATATCAGGCTCCGTCCGGGAATGTACATCGGAAAACTGGGCGATGGAACCGCTGCCGATGATGGAATCTATGTACTTGTGAAAGAAATCGTCGACAACTCCATCGATGAACACGTCATGGGCAATGGAAAGAAAATTGAAATTACCATTGACGATAAGCGTGTTACCATCCGAGATTGGGGCAGAGGCATTCCGCTGGGAAAAGTGATCGATTGCGTTTCCAAAATCAATACCGGTGGTAAATACGATTCCAAAGCCTTCCAAAAATCAGTGGGCTTGAACGGTGTGGGTACCAAAGCAGTGAACGCTTTATCCAACTATTTCGTTGTGCAAAGTTTCCGCGATGGCAGAACCAAACGCGCCGAATTCGAAAAAGGCGAATTGATGATCGATGCGCCCGAAACCGACACCACTGAACCCAACGGAACACTCATGGTGTTTGAGCCCGATGCCAGCATCTTCAAAAACTACAGATTTATCAGCGAGTTCTTGCGGGAACAAATCAAAAACTACACCTACCTAAACTCCGCCCTCACCATTCGATTCAATGGCGAAAGCTACGCCTCTCGTAGGGGTTTGCTCGATCTTCTCGATCATAAAGTTACCGAAGAAGCCGCACTTTACCCAGTGATTCATGTCAAAAATGACGACATCGAACTTGCCTTTACCCATACCGATTCTTATGGCGAAGAATATTACTCGTTTGTAAACGGACAATACACAACCCAAGGAGGTACGCACTTGGCGGCCTTCCGTGAAACATTTGTAAAAACGATTCGTGAGTTTTATAAGAAGGAATTTGATGCCACCGACATTCGCGCCTCTATCACCGCAGCCATCAGCATTCGAATCATGGAACCCGTGTTCGAAAGTCAAACCAAGACGAAGTTGGGCAGCGCCGATATGGGACCCGATGGGCCGAGCATCAAAACAGCGATGCTTGATTTCATCAAGAAAAACGTTGACGATTACCTCCATAAAAACCCTACCGTTGCCGATGCCTTGCTGAAGAAAATTCTGCAAAATGAACGCGAACGAAAAGACATGGCTGGGGTGCAAAAATTGGCCAAGGAACGCGCCAAAAGAGCCAATTTACACAACAAAAAGTTGAGGGATTGCAAAACACACCTCACCGATGCTAAATCCGACGTCCGCTTTGAAACCACCCTATTCATTACCGAGGGAGATAGCGCCAGCGGATCCATCACCAAAAGCCGAAATCCCAATCTGCAAGCGGTGTTTAGCTTACGCGGTAAACCCTTGAATTGCTACGGACTGAAAAAGAAAATCGTATACGAAAACGAAGAATTCAACCTGCTTCAGCATGCTCTAGACATCGAAGAAGGCCTAGAGAATTTGCGATTTAACAAGATCGTAATTGCAACCGATGCCGACGTAGACGGGATGCACATTCGATTGCTCCTAATGACATTCTTCTTGCAGTTCTTCCCCGATTTGGTCAGAAACGGACACCTATATATTTTGGGTACTCCATTATTTAGGGTGAGAAACAAAAAGGAAACCATTTACTGCTATTCCGATGAAGAGCGAAAAAATGCGATTTCAAAACTCGGACACAAGCCGGAAATCACACGATTTAAGGGACTGGGTGAAATTTCTCCCGATGAATTTGCTGGATTTATTGGCCCCGATATTCGCATCGAACCTGTGATTTTGAGTCAAGAATCGAACATCGAAAAACTCCTCAATTACTACATGGGAAAGAACACCCCGGAACGTCAGGAATTCATCATAGACAACCTCATCGTAGAAAAAGACGATGAACCCGAAATCGTCAACACGGTCCTTGTAGCCGAAACAGAACCCGTTGCAGAATAACAAAGCCCATGACCCGGAAGCAACGATGGATTGGCCAGCAAGGAGAAGGATTCCTGTGGCCCATTTATCTATTTGTTGCTCTCTATCTTGGACCAGAACGCTGGCTGCATACAGATAGCGCCTACACTCTCTTTAGAATCTTAAATCACCAAAGTCTATTTTACGATCGCCTCGCCTGCGAGTTATTGGTATGGCCTGGCCAACTCCTTTCCTACTTGGGAGCCCCAATTGTCTGGGTGATGCAAAGCATCAACATCATTCTTCCCCTCATGGCCTGGCTGGCTTGGACACTCACTGCCAAAAGCCCCCTAAGATGGTTGTACTTTTTGGTGATATTTTGCGGCGGAAGTGAAGCATTTTATATTGGTTACAGTGAAATCGGACTCTGCACCCTGATTTTCATTACTGCCATCCAATGGATAGTGTTGGATTCGAAACAACTCCCCCTATTGCTCTTCTTGTCGATTACAGCCGTTTGGCTATCACACCCCGCGGGTGTCCTATACTTGCCCATTTTGGCATTATTTGGATGGCAGAAGTTGAACCCAAAACAAGCATTGACATTGGGAATTTCTCTCGTCAGTTTGATGATTGCAAAGCAACTCATCGCTCCGAGCAATCCATACGACAGTCAACTCTATGGCACACTCACAAACGTCAAGAATCTAACCCAATTTAGAAACTTATTTAGCGTAAACTATCTCCTTCACGCCTCCTGGTTTTTCATTCCCGCCGCAACTGCCATCGCTTGCTTTGTTGTTGGATTACTCAAGCCATGGCGACAATCCACCTCCATTTTCTTTGCGATTTTCTTGGTCGATACCCTGGCCGCCGTTTTGATTTATTCCCAGGGCGATGCACATATCAACATGGAAAAATTCTTCTACCCCATTGCAGTGATTGGCATGCTGTCAATTGGCATTTACCAGTGGAAGGCGATTGGAGCGACGTTGGCATCGACAAACCAAATCAACGGACAACCGAATGGTGGAAACGAAAATCAAACCCAAAGCCACATTGAAAGTCAAACCCGAATCCAGCAACTCATCAGCATTCCACTGTGGTTTTTGGCTTTTTCAATGATACTGGGTATACAAAAACACCTGCCAAATTATTCCGAAAGAAAACAACTCCTTTTTGACCTGGTAAAGTTACAGCCCCAAGCAAAACTGCTAATTCAACAGCCCTCTGAAGAACAAGTACTAAACGACGATAACAATGTTGCGAAAATTGCAATTGCACTTTCTCAAAAAGGGTCGCTATGGGGATTGAGTTACGAAACGGCCATCGCTTCAAAATTGATCGACCTAAAGGAAACCCACACCGTAAAAATCATGTCGCCCGAGGAAATCAAAGATTGGCCAACTACCAGCAGTCGAATTGCCGATAGCCTATTCATCGGCGCTCCCTTTGAACAACCCCAACCCATCAATCGATTGAATCACAGGTATTTCAAATTTGCAAAAAATCAGTACTTTACACCTGCATCTACTCCACCAACCACTTCAACAACTTCCCAGAGCCCTCCACCGCAATGAAGTAGATCCCTGCAGAAGGTGCGACTAGGCTAATTTGCTGTTGTCCGTTTTCAATGCGATACGTCGACACTGTGCTGCCAACAGAATTATAAACGACGATACTTCGGGATGTACCATTGGATGTACCATTACCTTGTATGCTCAAAATCACATCACTACCCGTACCCGCCGGATTGGGATAAATACGCATCGCAGCCTGTTCAAAAGATTGGGTACCCGAAACCGGCTTGGCCTTGACATAAAAAACCTCGTTGCAGTGCACACAGCCGACCTGCCCTCCTCGTTTTTTGAGACCCGTACACACGTTGTACCATCCGCTGTCGGGACGAATTTGCTGAACTTGTTTATCGGCGCGAAGCAATTTCCCATTATAAAACCAATATAGCGTATCACCCCACTTTGAGGCCACTTCCAACAGTGTGTCACTTTGCCTCACCCATCGCACAGAATCATAAAAAGTAACATTCAACACTTGTGAAACCTGAGCCACACAGCCTTGGATTGAGGTAATAGTGCAGTGAAAAGTATCGGCTCGGACAGCCAAGTAATGCGGCTTCATCCATTGACTGCTCCATCCGCGACCATTTTCCCAAGAGAATTGATGAATGCTGCTGCTCGATGTATCGCCCAGTGTCACCGAATCATTGAAACAGACCGAGATCATGGGCCATTGCGATCCCACTTGCGGCGATGTGGCAAACAAGATCCTAACCGAATCATGAGCCGTGCAACCCGTAACCAATTGTTTGGCAGCCAGATGCACAAACTGGGTATTTTGACTTTTGCCTTTTACGGTAAGAAACTGCGTTGAATCAACTATCACGGCACCATTGACGCGCCAAGTGTAGTCGGTCTGTACTGCCGAATCCTGGGCTTTGAGTCGAATCCCCTTGCCATCACAATCGTATCGAACAAGACCCTTATTGGAAATTAGCAAGCTAGGCGCTTCCAGAATTTGCGTCATTTGGATAGCCCCATTGATTGCGGGTTTGGTGCTGCTCCATCTCAGTCGATAACCCATTCCCGTGCTAATCTTGCTGGGAAGTACGCCTTTGATCATTGCCGGAATTAGAGTGTCTGCGATGCGGTTTAACTCATACCCTTTGTCGAAATTGCCTTTGTCATCACTCAGCTCAAGAACAAATTCATTGCCTTTATCAAACGTCCCGATGTTTTTAATGAAGGGGTTTTTGTACGTGGTGACACTATCGCCGGCGCATCCTACGATTTCGCTATCCGGACCAAACAGGTGGATATCGGCCACGAAAACTTTACCACAGAGAATACACGTATAGACCCATTCGTTACGCTCACTTACGATGGTGATATCTCCGGGTTTGGGTTCGCCAAGAAGCACTTTGGGGTTGCCGCTATAGTACTTGTTGAGTTGGTAAATGTATTTGTCGCCCACCGATGCAATGTAGAGGTTGCCTTGCGCGTCCTCGGCCAGTCCCATCGCATTTTTGATATTGGTTGATCTGAGGGTTTGCACAGTGGAATCGCTGATCGACACAGCCAGAATTTTCGTATTGGTTGTATCTTGGACGAGCAGCAGTCGGTTTTTGCTCTTTTGCCAAATGATAGCGGAGGGCTTGGTGAGGTTGCTGACCCAGATCGATGTATGGGGCGTATGGGGCGATGCCGCGGCGAAGGTGGTTTTATATATGCAGCCACGAAGGCGATCGGTGGTATAAAGGACTTGGGCGATGGAGTCGTAGGCGCAATCTTGGATTTGACGGATGCCACTTATGGTTTCGGTGCCGATGATGTTGCCAACGGTATCGTAGATGACCATGCGACTGGAGTCGAGGACGAGCACTGCGTATCCGATGGGGAGTTTATGAAAGGCGATATTTCGCGGCGATTTTAGGTTTTTGGCGAACAGAGTTTTGTTGCCAGCGCCATCCATTTGAAGGACCTCACCACTGCCTTGGTTGGTAATAAGATAGCGGTTGTTGATGGGATTATAGGCCGATGCGTTGGGGGCATTGAAGTTGTATTGCGCATCGGCGGCGCTAGCGAATCCGAGCAAGAGGCAAATGAAGATGATAATGTTCTTCCGCATAATTGTGGGTTGATAGACATCTGCGCGGGGTGAGGCGTTGTATGCCCGGTGGTTAATATTTATTCCCTAGTTTAATTAAATCGAAAAATCCAGGAGCCTATCCCAACAATTTGCCTAAGTACCCACTTCCAAGACCCAATTTCAAATAAAAATAAGATAGATTTTTTGCATACAGTATCTCTTTTTAATAGCTTAATCAAATTATTACTATTTCAAAAATGATGTCGCATAACTTTATAAGTTCAAGACACTAGATCAATCATGGAATAACGCAAAAAGGGGGCTGCGCCCCCTTTTTGCTTGAATACTATCATAAAAAAACGTCCCCGGAAATCACAAGGACATCCCCTAAATCAATATCTGTAAGTATCCTTCTTGAAAGGACCATTCACATTTACACCAATATAATCGGCCTGCTCTTTCGTCAATTCTGTCAACTCAGCGCCAATATGTGCCAAATGCAATTTCGCTACCTTTTCATCCAAATGCTTGGGCAATACATAAACTTCGTTCTTGTATGATGCATGATTGCTCCACAATTCCAACTGAGCCAAAGTCTGGTTCGTGAAACTGTTACTCATCACAAAGCTAGGGTGACCCATTGCGCAACCCAAATTCACCAAACGACCTTCAGCCAATACGATGATTTCGTTGCCCTTCAAGTTGTAAACATCCACCTGAGGCTTGATTGTATACTTCGTATCGCCGTAGTTCTTATTCAACCAAGCCATGTCGATTTCATTGTCGAAGTGACCGATATTACAAACAATCGTCTTATCCTTCATCGACTCAAAATGCTTCGCAGTCACGATGTTACAGTTACCTGTAGCAGTTACAACGATGTTCGCCTGAGGAATGGCCTTGTCGATGTGTACCACCTGGTAACCATCCATCGCAGCTTGCAATGCACAAATCGGATCGATTTCTGTCACCATCACACGTGCACCTGCACCGCGCAATGAATCGGCAGAACCTTTTCCTACATCTCCATAACCACATACAACAGCCACTTTACCAGCCATCATCACGTCGGTCGCTCTGCGAATGGCATCAACCAAACTCTCTTTACAACCGTATTTGTTATCAAACTTGCTCTTGGTTACGCTATCGTTTACGTTGATCGCTGGGATGTGCAAAGTGCCTTTAGCCATGCGCTCATACAAACGGTGAACACCTGTTGTAGTCTCTTCGCTCAATCCTTTGATACCCGAAATCAACGCTGGATATTTATCAAAAACCATGTTGGTCAAATCACCACCATCGTCCAAAATCATATTCAATGGCTTCTGATCAGGTCCAAAATGCAAAGTCTGCTCGATACACCAATCAAACTCCTCTTCGTTCTGACCTTTCCAAGCATACACAGAGATACCCGCAGCAGCAATTGCAGCGGCAGCGTGATCCTGCGTTGAGAAAATGTTACATGAGCTCCAAGTTACCTCAGCACCCAACTCAGCCAAAGTTTCAATCAAAACTGCGGTCTGAATTGTCATGTGCAAACAACCCGCGATGCGCGCACCAGCCAATGGCTTAGACGCACCAAACTCAGCGCGAAGTGCCATCAAACCAGGCATTTCAGCCTCGGCCATTTTAATTTCTTTCCTACCCCATTCTGCCAATGAGATGTCTTTTACCTTGTAAGGAACGTATGTAGATTGCGTTGTCATTGTTAAATTTTGCGCAAAATTAGGCATCAAGAGCCATATTACCCCAACAATACACCAAGAAAGATGCACTGTTTACGATCAATTTTGTTGAAGTTTCAACAATTTAAATCGTTCATCATCAATACTTCAGATTAAAAACCGCAGTTACAACCGGTATTTTTTGCCTTGACATGGCCTCTGGGCGACCCACAAGCGGAAATTGCGATGCCTGCACAAACCATCATCAAAACCCAAAGGCTGATGCGCTTTACCCCAAGATTCAAGACATTTTTTTGCATAAAACACAAATATACAAAATCAAATATCAATCCCCTCAAGCCGATGTTGTAAAATTGTAGTCGATATGACCCTCCTCTCCCTCCTCGATTTCGCCAAAGAATGGCTCTTACACCTCGACGAAAAATTGCAATTTCTAGTTGGCGAATACAAAAACCTCACCTACCTCATCCTGTTTGCCATCGTTTTTGTTGAAACCGGACTGGTTGTCATGCCACTGCTACCGGGAGATTCGCTCCTGTTTGCCGCTGGCTCCATTGCCGCAATGGATGGTCATCCACTCAATATCTTCGTGCTCATCCCTTTGCTGATTTTGGCCGCGTTGCTAGGCGACAATACGAATTACTTCATTGGGTCGAAAATTGGGGTCCGCATATTCGACCTCAAATGGAAACTCCTCAAGCGTGAATACCTCGAACAAACCGAAGCCTTTTATGAGAAACACGGCGGCTACACGCTTATCATGGCGCGATTTGTACCCATCGTGAGGACTTTCGCACCATTTGCCGCAGGCCTTGGCTCAATGACATACAAAAAGTTCATCGGCTATTGCATCGCCGGAGCCATACTTTGGGTAACGAGCATCACCACTTTGGGCTATCTGTTGGGCTCTATTCCATGGGTGCACGACCATTTTGAAACCGTAGTTTTTGGCATCATTGGTATTTCTATTTTACCGATCCTTTTCAATGCGGTGAAGTCGAAGCTTCAAAGCAAATAATCAAACCCATCCATCAACAACCCCGATTCAAGGCATGACGTCTACCAAATCTTTTCGTTTGGGATTGATTGGCCACCCTGTTTCCCACTCCAAATCACCGGAGATCTTTCGGGAAAAATTTGATCGCGAAGGCTTTCCCAACGCCTCCTACCAACTATTCGACCTGCCCACGTTAGACAATTTCGATGAATGGATTGAACAACAAGCCAACGACGATATTCCTTTGATTGGATTCAACGTCACCGTACCGCACAAAACCGCTGTAATCCCCTATCTCACAACAATTTCCAATGAAGCTTTAGCGATACAGGCCGTCAATACTGTGGTAATTACCCGCAACAAGATCGACCAAAAAATCGAACTCCACGGACACAATACGGATGTGGATGGATTTACGAAATCGCTGGAAATTGTGAACGAAATGAGGATCGAAAAACAAAATCCACGGGATGTTATACAAGCACTCCCAGATTCATTGCAATTAGAATCCATCGCATCGAGAAATACCTTCGGAGAAGTTAACAATCCAATTTTATCAATGCCCCTCAATCACGCCATCATTTTAGGAAACGGAGGCAGTGCCAAGGCGGTACGACATATCCTCAACCAACAAAACATATCGAATTTCACGGTACATCGGGGTAGAATTGTAGAAACAAACACGCCATTCGATGCCTACCAAATCCTGCCCAACACCTTGATAATCCAGACAACACCCGTTGGCATGTGGCCTAAAATCGAAGAGCACATTGAATTCCCTTTCAACCAATTAAATCCATCGCACGTCGTGATTGATTTGATTTATAACCCCAGCCAAACTACCTTCATGCAAAAATGCGAAGAACGGGGCGCAATCACCCTCAACGGACAAACCATGCTAAACGCGCAAGCTGAGACTGCTTGGCAATTATTCAAATCGGCCCTCTCAACCCTTTAAGTAAAATCCACCAATCATGAATTCAACAACAAGCCAACGCAAACCTTACGGGCTATTTTTGTCAATCATCGCGGGTATTTTTTTGTTGCAATCCTGTGTAAGCCATCTGATTTATCGCAAAAAACACAGCGACCCTGAAGCAGTGCCTGTTGCCACTAAAAATAGCAACCCCTTTTATATCTTACCGTTTCAAACCAGCGCCGAAAAGGCCTGGGATTTGATACATACCGACCTGTCGTTGAAAGTCAATTTTGATTCTTCCTCTATAGACGGATATGCAACACTGACCCTAAAACCCCATTTCTACAGCCAAGACAGCTTGGTTTTGGATGCGAGAAACATGGAAATTTACGAGGTGTTGACACATTTCGAAGAGAGTAAGAGCGTTTCAAATGGCTCAAATGTATTCACTCCCCCGCCAACCCGACTTAAATTCAATTATCGACGGAATAAAAAACTGGTCGTTTACTTCAACGAAGTCATCACCGCAAACCAGCCGGTTTCTATTCGAATCCAGTACAGTGCCACGCCAGGAAAAAAGATACCTCTATCCTATGAGGCATGGGCATCGGAAAACCCTGAAAAGGTGGGCGAAAACAAAAAAGACACCATTTGGATCGACAACACGGAATTCGATGCCATTTCAGACGATATTGGCATGTATTTCATCAACGCGGACGGGAAAAACCCTACCAAACCCACACAAATGTGGACGCAAGGCGAACCCCAAAGCAATTGTCATTGGTTCCCCACTTTGGATGCGCCCAACCAAAAACATACGCAGAGAATCAGCATCACTTTTCCCGGGAAGATGCAGAGTTTGAGTAACGGCAAGTTGACGTCATCCGTGGACATGTATGGCAACAATGGAATTCATTTGCGAACAGATGTATGGGTTCAAAACAAGCCCCATGCCCCGTATTTAACGATGTTGGCCGTGGGAAACTGGGTCCGCGTAAAAGATTCCTTGCCTTGGCCCATCGACCCGAACTTGAGAAAAAAAGAGACCCTGCCCATCGAATATTTGGTTGAGCCTCAATTCAAAGACGATGCGAAAATGATTTTTGGCAACACGCCGGAGATGATTCAGTTTTTTAGTCAATACACCGGGGTAAAATATCCTTGGGATAAATACAGTCAGGTTGTGGTTAGAGATTTTGTGAGCGGCGCCATGGAAAACACATCGGCCACGGTGCATATGGAGCAGTTGCAGCACGACAAATACGATCACATCGACGATACCTACGAAGATTACGTATCGCATGAGCTTTTTCATCAGTGGTTTGGAGATTACGTAACCGCCGAAAACTGGTCGGACCTCACCCTGAACGAGAGCTTTGCCACCTACGGGGAATACCTCTGGCGTGAACACAAATACGGCGCAAGCAATGCGAATGAATGGCTTTACAGCGCGGAGAAGAGTATTTACAACCCAAATTACAACCCGCTACTGAACCATCACTATTTAAACATCAACCAGCAATTTGATGGGGTTCGATACCAAAAAGGCGCCTGCATTTTACATCTTTTGAGGCAGTTTATTGGGGACGATGCGTTTCAAACTTCGATGAAGCGATACCTAGAAACCTTTGCTTTTAAGAGCGCTGAGGTGGATGATTGGCGACAAATCATAGAAGAAGTGACGGGCATGGACATGAAACCTTTCTTCAATGTTTGGTATAAGTCNNTAAAAGTCATTCCATCAGGCTTTCAGGACTCGTCCTCCTTGCCACCGAACATAAACTATTCCATCACCGCATCATTTGGCCCCCAAAAACCAGAAAGAAAATCTCAATTGGGCGAAAATAAAGAAAACGCATACCAGCAATATTTCCAACCGGGATTTAAAATCAGGGTCAACTATGTCACCAATGGCGAGGCGCATCAAATCGAAATACCTTTAGGCTTCTGCGATGGCGAGCACGTGATTCCAGTGGGGAACATCAAACCCACCCAAATCGTTGCAGACCCCACTGTTTACTTGCCTTTGGTTCAAATTGAATATACAATTCCACAAACCAGTGAATCACCGCGATCCACTGAGGTGTACGAAATGTTCCTTGCGGCGGCCGGCTACTCCGCGGATGCGATTCGAGAAAAGAGTAAATCTGTCCGAACAGCCAATCTTTCCAACAATTTTGATTTCGCCACTGTCCCAACCAAACCAAACGATCCCACCTCGGCAATCAATTTAGCACGCATCGCGAATCAACAAAATAATCCGGGAAATAACCAGATACCGTCAGCGCCCGATACCAGTTTCAAGGGGTCAATGATGATTGACGTAATTGAGACATTATTGGCTTCCAATGACAATTCCTGTGTTCTAATTGGCAAGGAATTATTGAATACTTTGGGCAGGTACGGAATATGGCGAGATGGCTCAGACCCTCAAATCAAATCACCTTATTTCGTCGATGGTAAAACAACTCGAATTAAACAATCAGAAAACTTTGGAAGGCGCGATCAACCCACTATTGAACGAATGAGAAAAATACTACTACGTCAGTCGAACAATCAACTGTTAGAGAGCAAAACACAATGTTTCCTGTTGTGGCATATTTTCAATTCTCCAACATTAGAAGAACAAATCGCTCTCAGTATAGAGGAGTCAAAGCCCATTAACCCGGGCAAACTAACCGCCACAGAAGCAGAAGAGATATGGAAAATGAGAAACACTGAAAGCCCAATTAAATTAGGCGTAATTCTCAATTATTTGGGCAGTCCCATTTCCAACCCCAACAACGGAAATGAAATGGGTTTTGGCGTTTTTCAGCGCGACCCATGGCAAGCATGGACGCAGGAAATGATAAAAGCTCAGAGTCCAAAACATCGCTTAATTTGGGCCGATGCAATTTCTCAGAGGATTTTGAACGCAGAGGATTATCGTTATAGTTTCTCCAACACTCCAGATCCCCATTTCTCCGACAAACAGGAAACCCAAGTTTTCAATCCACTCAACCTTGATGCCGAATTGGCCGAATGGAAATCTTTTACGCTAGCGGTAATAACAAAAGGACAATTTGATGTGCCAACGGCTATCGAATTCCTTCGGGAAGGTGATTATGAAAACCCAATTCTAGATTCATTGCATTGTCCAATAATCTGGGAAAACATCAAGCAAATTGCGGACATCGAGAAAACAACCCAAAGCGATCCGAAGATCTATCAAAATTGGTTAACCGCCTTACGATGGTGCACCCGAAATCAATACGATGCACTCATCACCATGGAAAATGTGGCCAAAGACTTGGGATCAAAACTCTCGGAACAAGATTATCGCAGCAATGGCTATTCTATGGCAATAGTGACTTGCCTAAAGGAAATCCACAACACAAATGTGAATCTGAAGTGATAGTTATCTAAGACGCTTTTACTGACAATTGTCAGCGATTTTACCAAAGCCGCGATTTTAATTTGCCCAACTTTAAATTCCATCACAAAGGGGGTTTAGATGAATAAAAACTAAAATTTGTTTGTTATTTAAAATCATTCTAAATTTGCAAGAGATGGATGCCACCGCTGATTTGTTAAAACAAGGACAAAAAGCCACAATTACTGGGCTCAAGGACGGTGTATACTCTCAGAAATTGGCAGAAATGGGTTGTGTTCCTGGAACAGAAATCGTGAGATTGTATGAGTCGTCTGGGGGCAAAACAATTGCATTCAGAATCGATACTTACTTATTGGGGTTGCGCAAGGAGGAAGCGAGCCAAATTGAAGTGTTCAACTTGGAATTGGATCCCGCATGAGTTTACCGAGCAGTTTCGCCCTTGTAGGAAATCCGAACTGCGGAAAATCTACCCTATTCAATCGTTTAACGGGTCTGAGTCAAAAAACCAGCAACCTACCCGGCACCACAGTTGAAGCAAGTATAGGAGAAGTTAAATCTGCCGGTCAAACCATTTCTCTCATCGATTTACCTGGGATTTACAGTTTATATACAAAATCGGAAGACGAGGGACTGGTTGTTCAGCACCTCATTCGAAATGATGAGAGCAGGCCAGAAGCCATCATCTTTGTAATGGACGCATCCAATCTTCGCAGAAATTTACTGCTGTTTAGTCAGGTTGCAGAGTTACAAATACCTTGTGCATGTATCTTGACGATGACGGACACGGCGGTTCGCAGAGGCATCGACATCGACCTCCTCGCGCTGCAAGCAGCGCTCGGAGTCCCTTGCATCGCATTCAACCCCCGGAAAGAAAAAAATATTTCCAGCGTTCTAGCCCTTTTCAATACCACAGCAAAGCCCAACATCATCGGCTCGCCAACCCAACTTCCGGAGCGAATCGTAGAATACCAAAAAGGCACCAAAATTCCCGGCCTGAGCGAAGAAACCCTTCGCAGATACATTTCCATCGAAGAAATCATTAAGAAATGTACCACCAAAAGGCCCGTGGGATTGAAAAGTCTGACCTTAAAAATCGACCGTTGGACAACCAACAAATGGGCCGGCTATTTCATCTTCGCAGCAATCATGATGGTTTTGTTTCAAGGCGTTTTCAGCCTCGCAAAATTGCCCATGGATGCCATCGAAATCGCATTTCAATACATCAGCACTGCCATAGAATCATGGCTACCCCAAGGCCAAATTTCGAACTTTATCGTCCAAGGACTCATCGGAGGATTGGAAGGAGTGGTAGTATTTGTCCCCCAAATTTTCATACTCTTCTTCCTCATCGGCCTACTAGAAGACAGCGGGTACATGGTACGAGCCAGCTTCATCACCGATAGATTGATGAGAAAATTGGGACTCAATGGCAGAAGTATTATCCCACTCGTTGGAGGATTTGCCTGTGCCATCCCCAGTATCATGGCCACCCGAAGTATCAAAAGCAAACGTGAACGCCTCGCCACCATGATCGTGGTTCCACTGATGAGTTGCAGCGCCCGATTGCCCGTTTATGTTTTACTCGTTTCAGTGGCGATCCCTTTTTCCCAATTTTGGGGACCCTTTCATGCCCAAACTTTCGTAATCACGTCCGCGTACATGGCCGGAATCGTTGTTGCCATCCTCTTGGCCTTTGTATTCAATCTACTGCATAAAAAAGAATCCACTTCCGAATTCATCCTCGAATTGCCCGCATACCAAATCCCCAGAGTTCAAACGGTTCTGCACCAAGCATGGCTCAAATGTCTGTCGTTCCTGTCCGAAGCCGGAAAAGTCATTATCGTAATCTCCATGATCCTTTGGTTCCTCTCAAACTTTGGCCCATCCGAAGCCATGAAAAAAGCAGAGAATGAGGCGCATATTATTCAACAAATAAACCCATCTCAAAGTGCGGACATTGAAACCACGTTGCGATTGGAAGCCAGCTACGCAGGCCACCTAGGAAAATGGATCGAACCCGCTATCGAGCCCTTGGGTTACGATTGGAAAACAGGCATCGCATTGATTACAAGCTTTGCCGCAAGAGAAGTGTTTGTAGGGACGATGGCTACGCTATTTCAATCCAGCGAAGACAATACCCAAGGCATCATTGAAAAGATGCAAGCCATTAAAAATCCAAAGACGGGCAAGCCATTGTACGGCCTCCCCTACGCCCTGAGTCTGATTGTATTCTACGCTTTCGCTTTGCAATGCATGAGCACCATGGCAGTGATGAAACGCGAAACCGGGTCGTGGACATGGCCCATCGCATTGTTCTTGATTTACGGAATCATTGCTTATGTAGGTGCTTATATGGTATACCATATCGCCAACTAAGAACTACACATTGACTGTTGAATTACGCAAGTTTTTCTAAACAATTTGAGCTAAATTTTGTATTTTTGCAAGGCTGATTATACATCAACAAGTCAATTACCCAATTAGATCCAATAAGAACACATGAGGCAGTTAAAAATATCAAAACAATTTACCAACCGCGAGAACAAATCGCTCGACAAGTATCTGAACGAAATTTCAAAGGTTTCCATGATCGACGCCCAAGAGGAAGTTGAATTGGCCCGACGAATCAGGGAAGGCGATCAAGCAGCTTTGGAAAAATTGGTAAATGCCAACTTGCGTTTCGTAGTATCTGTGTCTAAACAGTATCAAAACCAAGGTCTTACCCTCGGCGATTTGATCAACGAAGGAAATATGGGATTGATTAAAGCCGCAAAGCGTTTCGATGAAACTCGTGGTTTCAAATTTATCTCTTATGCAGTTTGGTGGATTCGTCAGAGCATTTTACAAGCTTTGGCCGACCAAAGTCGTATCGTTCGTTTGCCTTTGAACAAAGTGGGTAGCTTAGGAAGAATCACCCAAGCATCTGCCCGCCTTGAGCAAGAATTGGAGCGCGAACCTACACCCCAAGAAATTGCAGAATCTCTTGAAATTTCACTTTCCGAAGTAGAAAATGCATTGCGTTCTTCAGGTCGTCACTTGAGCATCGATGCGCCTTTGGCCGAAGGAGAAGACAATACTTTGTTGGGCGTTTTGGACCAAAACGATGAGCCAAACCCAGACATGCCGTTGTTGAATGAGTCGTTGCAGAACGAAATCAACCGTGTAATTTCAACTTTGAGCGACAAAGAGCGCGACGTTTTGAAATACTATTTTGGGTTGGATGGCAACGCCGCTCACACCTTAGAAGACATTTCAGAGAAAGTGGGCCTTACCCGCGAACGCGTTCGTCAAATCAAGGAAAAGGCACTTCGTCGCTTGCGCAAATCAAGCAAAAGCAAAATCCTGAAGACCTACTTAGGATAATCACCTCCGAAGTCGTTTGGCTTGAGGCAAACCGATATCCTAAATCGATCGACGGATATTATCCAAGGCCTCACTGGACTTCGATAATCCTTCTGCACGATAAGATTTTAATATATCATCCAAAAGAGAGGGGGCTCGTCTACGACGAGCCCCCTCTCTTTTGGAATCAACCCTGTCGACCCCTATTTCAAAACAGTTACAGTCCCTTTGTAGGCATGCATCGCACCATCAATATAACGGAACGTCACAGCAAAGGCATAAATACCCTCCATTACTGGCTCACCCTTGCTATCCAAACCCTTCCAACCTACAGAAGGATCCTCAGAATAGAACAAGATCTCTCCCCAACGGTTCATAATTGTCATCCTGTATTTGCTCAATCCAAACGCCTGATACGGCTTAAATTCCTCATTCAAACCATCGATATTCGGCGAGAACGCGGTAGGCAAGTAGAATAACAATTCCGGCTTAAGGAATATATTCTTACTCGTGGTATCCGCACATCCCGAACTATTGCTTGCGATCAATGTAACCTTGAAATCGCCCGTTCCACTAAAGGTCATAAAGAACGGATTAGACGATGTGGACGTTTGTCCATCTTGGAACATCCAATTGTAGGTATCTGTATTCTTTCCTGTGAAAGTAAATTTCCAATCCGTTTCCAATCCGCGCGACAACAAATACTCTGAATCGAAATCGGCAACAGGTTTCGGCAATACTGTAATTGGGTAAGCTGGCGTAGTTGTCACACAACCCTTGTCCGAAGTCACCGCTACCGTAACACCATAACTTCCATCGGTAGTATAGATATGCTTGGGATTCGAAATATTTGAAGTTCCTGCATCACCAAAATTCCAACTGTACGATGCAATAGATCCGCGATTCACTTTCGCCGCTGCATTGAACTGTATTGGCGCCATTGCACAAGCATTGCTACCTGAAACAATCACCGATGGATGCTCATTCACACGCAAGACAATTGTTTTCTCTGTTGCACAGCCCTGGTCTGAAACAACCCTCAACTTCACTGGGTAATCTCCCGTATCCGGCATCGTTTGTGCTGAAACCGTTTTGGTATTCGCCATGGCGATACCCTTTACGTACCAAGTGTAAGCAACTCCTGTCGCAGAATTTTCCTGGGTAATATTGCTTGCCACGAATGAATTTCCAACCAAACACTGCTCCACGTTGTTCATGGCAAAATTTGCCACCGGCACAGGCCATACATTCACAGTTTTCGTCAACGAATCTGAACAACCCGCAGATGTTGTAATCACCAGTTTGACATCAAACTTACCGGCAGACAAATAACCCTTTCCGGTAATATTCTTGGCAGTCCCTGTGGTACCATCGCCCAAACTCCATTTGCTGGTATAGGTACTTCCAAACACCGTATTATCAGTAAATGAGAACAAATGACCACCCAAACAGGCAGTATCCTTGCTCGTTGTAAACGACGTCTTAGGTGAAGCAACTACATTCACAACATCCGATGTAGAATCAAAACATCCTTCGTTTGATTGAATGCTGTGGAAGATGCGGTAGGTACCAATGCTGGTAAATGAATGAACAAATGAATCTCCAGCTCCGGTTGCCCCATCACTGGTTTTCCAAACATGAACACCTGCAGTACCGGTATATGGAAACTTCTGTTTGAAAATATACTTGTTTCCAGTTAAACACTGCGTTTTACCATTGATCGTGATATCAGATTGTGGCATAGGGAATACCTCTACCTCTCGTTGGAATGAATCCAAACAACCATCTGTAGTACTTGCAATAACTCTTACCCAATATTTACCTGGGCTGCTAAACTTCTTGTTCAATACTGTTTTAGCCAAATTCATTGTACCATCCTTATATTTCCAAGCCGACTTGGTAGTCAACGTGGCATTTTTGGGTACAGTACTCGCATCATCAAGATTAAAGAAGTTGCCTACGAAACAGGTACTACTATCGGTAACTACAAAATAGGCTTTGGGTTCCGGGTTAATATGAATTTTGACCGTATCTATATCAGCGCAACCATATGACGATGTATTTTTTAGAATAACTAACTGCCAACCTGTATCGGTAAACTTAACCCCTTTCACAGAGGAATTGGTGGATGTATTTGGGGTTTTTCCATAGGTCCAACCCGTGGTATAGGTACCCGAAGAAATTGATGACTTATCTGTAAAGTCGAACAGATTCGTTTTCAAACAAGCACTATACGTCTTCACATCAATCACGTTAATCGGCGACGGTTGAACAACGAATGTACTATCTATCGTATCCCTACATCCAAAAGGTGTTTCTGTAATCAATTGAACTTTAAAACTTCCGGGCGAAGGGAATTTGTACTTTACTGTAAATGGGGGCACAGTGTCTTTATCACCATTCCCAAAATTCCAATATGATTTGCCTACACCTTCTTTGCTCACAGAAGAATCAGACAACGTCACCTCTTGATTCTGACAGAAGTAGGACCAAGAACTGGTAAGTTTTGCAATGGGATAAGGGTAAACAACCAAAAGTGTATCGAGTGTATCACGACAACCCTTGCGCGATTCAACCATATAACGCAGTTTATTTACGCTGATTGTATCAAATTTATAACGATACGCGATACTGTCTTTTGAATAATAATAGCCCTTGTATGAGTCGTATATCCTCCAATTCGACCATTTCCACCCGTCGTTGTTGTACTTCGTACCATCTCGCATCGCAAAAATATCAGTCTTATAACATTGGTTCAAAGAATCATATTTGATTGCAGCGGTGATCGCATCAGCCCTTCTAACCCAAGTTGAGTCGATAGAGGTACAATTGGTGGATGTATCGGTAATTTTCAACCACACCCTTTTCGACGTTGTAATAGTATACGTTTGAAGCTTTGAAGAATCTTGCCACTTATACAGGAACTTATTCGAGTATGGGGCCGTTATTTTCAGATTCAGTGTGGAAGCACATTGTGTAGTTGTATCTGGAAAATCCAATACAGGACCCTGTTTGATGGTAATAATTTTACTCCTTACAATAGTATCCACATTACCACAATCCAATGTTACTGGAATTTTGAGAACGACAAAGAACGACCCCACTTTTTTGAATTTGTGAACTACATTTTTGCCAGTATCGGACGTTCCATCGCCAAAGTTCCAGCGGTATCCCCGAATTTTGGGATTACCCACAACCACAGCTCCCAATTTCACATCCTCACCCGGACACATCGTTTTGCGTGTCACTGAAATATCAAAATTCAAGTTCTCAAAAACCGCACCTGCAGAATATGCGTAACTTTCATAGGGACCTACACCGTATGCCACACAAATAAATCCACTATCCGAAGTCACGGTGTTTGAACTCGGGTTATTCACTTTTACTTGAGCGTAAGCATACTTACCACAAGTCACATTCGTAAAGGCAGTTGACGCCAATGCCACCCCATTCACTTTCACAGATTTTACTGCGCTTTGGGTTACCAAAATATTCACCCAATGCTGGTTCATATTCGATGTTGTTGCAGTACCAACCAAAGTTCTAATCAATCGCTGGTTTACGTCAGGCGACAAAAACAACGCGGCGTCACCATTCCCACCAGTTAAACCCGAACACGCTCCATTTTTCATGTATTGAGCAACATAAGCTGGCTTATCAGTCCTTACACATTCGGCAGTACCTGATGTTACGTCTTGATAAATCCACTGACCTTTCTT
>DDYM01000007.1 GCA_002347985.1 Bacteroidetes bacterium UBA2234 | reverse complement strand
GAACAGATTGAGTCAATTAAAGCGGTTGAGTCGGTTGTAGAGGTTGTAGCGGTGCAAGAAGTCCCTGTAATTAAGGAAACGGCGGTAACGAACAATGATTCTGCATCGCACAGCGATAAGGCCAATGCCACACATACTGTAGCTGGAATTATTGGTCAGTTCCCTTTAAGTCGACGGTTTGAATTCTCCAATATTTTGTTTGGGGGTGATATGGATAATATGGGTTTGTTCGTCCAAGAAATTATCGATGCGCCTGATGCGGCGGCGAGGGGGGATGTCTACGAGCGTTGGTTTGAGCAAAAGCAATGGAGGCGACGTGATGAATCTGCGAGTGATATGTGGCGGATGATTAAGCGAATCTTTACCCAATAAGTCAACTGCGTTCGGCGCCAAATGGTGTCCGGGAATGCAGAAATTTATTCGATCCAATCCTTTTTTTATACCCCTTCTGGGGCTCCTTGTTGGTTATTTATGGAACCGATTGGATTTTCTGAATCCTAGTGTGATTGTTTTCGGTTCTTCTTTTTATCCTATGTCGATTTGCGCCGCAAGCATGGGCATTGCACTTTACATTTGGATGTTCAGACCCAAATATCGAAAGTCAAATCCCACGATTCGGATGATTTCGCTTTTTTTATTGCATTTGGGAATGGCCTTTTGGCTGTTTGTAGATGTGAAATCACTAAAAGTATTTCCTTGGGAATCCCACAATATCAATGGTTGGGCCCTTGTTGAAGTGAGGGATACTCTGTTGCCAACGAAGAAAGGGGCTGGCGTAGTTCACTGCGTAGGTTGGAGGGATGAAAAAGGTAGAATTCACGATGCCAATTTTGTGTTGAGATGTGTTTTTGACCTCGCAGAAATCAAAAAGGGAATTCGATTGCCGCTCTTTTGCAGGAAATATTGGGTTCCAACACCTTTGATCGTTTCTTATTCAGAACCGGAGGTGCCGTTTGATCCCAATTGGCGTAGAATTATGAGAACATTGGGAATCCATGGATATGTGAAATGGAAATCGGACGTCATAGTACTTGAGCCTCATTCATTGGATGATTGGTTGGTGCCGGTTTATCGATGTAAACAAACACTGTTGATTTGGGTTAGAAATGTGATTTATTCCCACCTTTCGCCGGTAAATGCAGGTTTGACTTATGCCATGCTAATCGGTGACAAGTCGGGTTTGGATCTAGAGATAGAAAAGCAATTTGGAACGGGTGGGTTGTTACATGTTTTGGCGGTGTCGGGGATGCATGTATCGCTGATTATGGGGGCCTTGTTGTGGTTATTAACGGGGTTTGGATATCGTGGGCGGCCAACAATAAAAACTTTGTTTTTGTTGTTGGCCGCCGGATGGTTTTATGCATTTTTAAGCGGAAGTTCCGCATCTGTAATACGTGCTATGATAGGCGCTTCCTGGGTTTGGTTTGGCAAATTTGCAGTGCATCGGAACCAAAAGCTGACCCATGTTTTATGCGGTTCGGCTTATCTACAATGGATTTCCGACCCGCTGATTGTTGAACAGCTGGGATTTCAATTGAGCTATTTGGCTGTTTTAGGGATTGCAACCCTACATTCTCGGTGGATGACATTGTATGAACATCCAACCCCATGGGTCAATGCGATAATTTCAAGTTTGAGCCTCACATTAAGTGCTACGCTTTTTACGTTGCCCTTGATTTTGTTTCAGTTCGGGTCGTTTCCTACCTGGTTTTTGTTGGGTAACTTGTTTTTATTGCCCCTGTTTTCCTTGATGGTGTATCTATCCTTGATTTGTCTTTTGTTGGTGTGGATTCCTCATGTTTCAGATTTTCTGTTTTCCTTCCTCGATTTGCTGATTCACGGGGTGCTTTATTTACTTGGTTTGTTTGAGGAATTGCCTCTGCCACAATTGAGAACATTAAATCTGGGGCTGGCTTCTTTTCTCTGTTTGATGATTGTGGTGTTTTTTATCGATCGATATTTTGTTGTGATTCTTAAAATCAATGATAGGTCTGCTGAGGGCGCCAATCGAAAGACATCCAATGCGTTGATTCCTGTTTTTTGGGGATTGATTGCTTTTTTGGGTATTCACGAATGGGAAATTTGGCAAAGAAGGAGCGGCAATGAAAAGTTTATGATGCATTATTTCGAGTCGTCCTTTGTGATAGAGAAATTGGGGGGGCGCTTGACAATCATGGGCGACGTCAAACATGCCAAAACTCAGGATAGAATTCGAAAGAAATTGAAAAATTACATACAGCAAACGGGGGTAGAAACAATTCAATGGAAGAGTCGAGGCCGCGACTCACCCTGATTTGAGACTTAGTAAGGAATCTAAACGTGAGGTTTCATTGCTTGTGATGTAACTTTGTGAAATGAGTTCGTTATTGCTCACCCAACAGGATGGTCGTGTTGCCACATTAATTCTCAATCGACCCGAAAAGCGGAATGCTTTGAGTGCGGAATTGGTTTCTGAGATGACGGCCGCTATGGTCCAACTAAATGCAAATGATGAGGTTAAAGTAATCGTGCTTCGATCTGCTGATAAGCCATTTTGCGCCGGCGCGGATTTGTCGTACTTGGCAAAATTGCGCGATTTCTCATTGGCGGAGAATGAGGCAGACTCACAGGCTTTGCGAAGGTTGTTTGATTTGATTTACTTGTCGCCCAAAATTGTGATTTCACAGGTTGAAGGCCCCGCCTTGGCTGGTGGATGTGGTTTGGCTACCTTGGCTGACTTATGCTTTGCCACGCCGGAATCCACATTTGGTTATACTGAAGTAAAAATTGGCTTCATTCCTGCCTTAGTGATGGTGTATTTGCGTGAAAAAATTGGGGGTGGGGTTTTGCGGGATTTGATGTTAACGGGTCGTGTGATTACCGCCGAAGAAGCATTTAACCTGGGTTTGGTTCAGCGTTTGGTTTCCACGGATAATATCACAAGCATAGTTAATCAGACTGCCCAAGAATTGTGCGAAAGCACATCTCAGCAAGCAGTGGCATCGATTAAGGAAATGTTAAAAACCATTCCGAGTATGACTCGTGATGAGGCGTTGAATTATGCAGCAAAACAAAATGCAGTGGCTAGAGGCAGTGAGGATTGTAGAAAAGGCATCGATGCGTTTTTGCAGAAGCAACCGTTGAAATGGTAATGGGTTGATATGAGAATTGTAGATACACACTGTCATTTGTACAGCAAAGATTTTGACGAGGATCGTGATGAGGTTATAGCTCGTTCCGTTCGGATGGGCGTGGATAGGATTTTGCTACCCAATGTAGACCTTGATACGGTGGATGGGATGCATGATTTGATGCAAAAATACCCAGAAGTTTGTCGGGGAATGATTGGATTGCATCCGTGTGATGTTGGAGAGGATTGGGAGCATGAATTGTCAGTGTTATTGGCACTTGCCGAATCGCATACATACTGCGCGGTAGGTGAAATAGGGGTGGATTTGTACTGGGATAAAACTACACAGGGCATTCAAGAGGCGGCGTTTATACAGCAGGTTGAATTCGCTTTGATGAAAGATCTGCCAATTGCGATTCATTCTCGAAATGCAACGCATCGAATCATTGAAATTCTAAAAGGTTTTAAAGGGAAAGGGCTTCGCGGTGTATTCCATTGCTTTTCGGAGAGTTATGAATTGGCACAAGAAATCATTAAGTTGGATGGATTTTCGCTGGGCATTGGTGGCGTGTTGACTTTTAAAAATTCTGGGTTGGGTGAAGTGCTAAAGAAAGTTGATTTGCAACACATTGTCCTTGAAACCGATAGCCCGTATTTGTCGCCCATGCCTCATCGGGGTAAGCGAAACGAGCCTTCATACACTCGCCTTGTGGCAGAGAAGTTGGCTGACGTGAAGGGGTTGACATTGTTCGAAGTGGCTGAAACTACGACGAGAAATGCGGAGAAATTGTTCGGGCTGTGATTTTGGACAAATGGGGGTTAAGCTGCTTGAATAATCTTCAATCTCGGGATCTCATTCGCCGATGAATTGCTGCTGTTAAACGGATAAGTTGATTTTTGGAGCCCAGTTGTATAGTCGGATGATAAATATCATTGTAGGCAAAAGTTGTTTGGCGTAATTTTATCGCATCAAATTTCATCGAATTGGAAAAGAACCCATCAGACATTGTGAAACTTCAGAGGCAAGTAAAATTGTTGATTTGGAGTATTACTGGCATACTGGCGGTTGTTTTGTTGATGTCTGTTTTTTGGTTTCTTGCGCAGGAAATGACCAGGGAAGATTTTGATACATCGGGTCAGGAGAATGGAGGTCAATATCAAGATAGCGTGGCTCCAGTGGATTTTCCACCATTGGATACAGCCACCGATTTGTGGACGGCTCAGGATTTGAGCAGGGTGTCGCCATCGGATAAAGAGAAGGTTGAATACGGTAAAGCGTTGATTGCAAATACGGCTACTTATTTGGGTCCCAAAGGAAGTGTTGCCCAAATCACCAATGGCATGAATTGTCAGAACTGCCATTTGCAAGCGGGAACGCAACCCTATGGTGTCAATTTTGGTTCCTCTTGGAGTTTATATCCCAAATCTCATTCGCAGCAAAAGGGTGATGAAAGCACGGAGGATTTGTATATGCGTGTTTCAAGTTGTTTTGAACGATCTTTGAATGGTATAGCCCCTAGTAAAGGGAGTAAAGAAATGCAATCCATTCTGGCGTATATCAATTTTGTGGGCGGTAATGTCGCCAAAGGGAAGAAGGCCAAAGGTTCAGGCATTTATGAAGTGCCATTTTTGTCGAGGGCCGCGGATCCAAATAGAGGGAAATTGATCTATGCCAAAAAATGTGTTAGTTGTCATTTGGAGAATGGGGCTGGTCAATTGGCAGCAGATGGGAAGTCCTATCAGTATCCACCGCTTTGGGGCGACCATTCCTACAATGAGGCGGCGGGAATGTATCGTTTGTCTAAATTTGCAGGATACGTGAAAGCGAATATGCCTCAGGGTGCTAGCTTCCGGAGTCCACTTTTAAGCGACGAGGAGAGTTGGGATTTGGCGGCTTTTGTAAATTCGCAACCTCGTCCTGCTCGGAAATTAAATAAATCATCGTTGCACATATCAAAGAAATATTTCGATGACCCATTTGGCCCATTTGCTGATGGGTTTTCAGAAAAACAACATAAATACGGACCATTTAAACCCATTCAAGAAAAGAGTAAACTATGAAAATAGAACAAATTTATACCGGTTGCTTGGCACAAGGTGCTTATTACATTCACAGTGCTGGAGAGGCGGTTATTATCGATCCTTTGCGTGAGGTTCAGCCCTATTTGGATCGTTTGGAGAAAGACGGTGTTGTGCTTAAATACATTTTCGAAACCCATTTTCATGCGGATTTCGTGAGTGGTCATTTGGATTTGAGTAAAAAAACCGGCGCCCCCATCGTTTTTGGTCCAACGGCATCACCGTCGTTTGATTGTACAATTGCTCAAGACAATCAGATTTTTGAAGTAGGTGAATTGAAGATTAAAGTGCTGCACACGCCAGGACATACGATGGAGAGTACTTGTTATTTGTTGTTGGATTCCGATGGCAATCCTCATAGTTTGTTTAGTGGTGATACACTTTTCTTGGGCGATGTTGGTAGGCCAGACCTGGCTCAAAAAGCGGCGCACCTCACACAAGAGCAATTGGCTGGGCTGCTATACGATTCGTTGATGAATAAAATTATGCCTTTGCCCAATGAGGTGATGGTTTACCCTGCCCATGGTGCGGGAAGTGCTTGCGGTAAAAATATGATGAAGGAGACGATGGATTCATTGGGACATCAAAAAGAGATGAATTATGCTTTGAATCAGCCTTCAAAGGAAGCCTTCATTGAAGCGGTATTGGACGGATTATTGCCTCCGCCCGCCTATTTTCCAATGAACGTTGCGATGAATAAAACGGGCTATGAGTCTGTAGATGTTGTAATGAGCAATGGGATGCGTGCATTGATGGTTGAGGAGTTTGAAGTAGCGGCCGAGTCTATGGATGCGGTGATTTTAGATACGCGTGCCCCAGGTGAATTCGCCAAGGGATTTGTGCCAAGAAGCATTAATATTGGGATTGACGGTCAGTTTGCACCTTGGGTGGGTTCAGTAATTGGGGATGTGAAAACGCCCATTTTATTGATTACCGCACCCGGAAGGGAACAAGAGACAGCGATGCGATTGACACGTGTTGGGTTTGATCATTTGTTGGGACACTTGAGTGGTGGTTTTGAATCTTGGGTATTGGCTGGAAAAGAAGTGGATTCCGTGAATCGCATTACACCCCAGACTTTTGAGAGTGAATGGTCAAAAGATACCTACGTGGTTGATGTACGTAAAGAATCAGAATATGCCGCGGAACATGTAGACGAAGCATATAATAAGCCATTGGACTGCATTAACAGTTGGTTTATGGAAATGGATGATTCAAAGCCATTTTACATGCACTGTGCGGGCGGTTACCGCAGTATGATTGCTGCCTCCATTTTGAAATCCCGTGGGGTTCATAATTTTAAGGAAGTGGATGGTGGTTTTTCCGCAATCGCCAAAACCGAATTGCCCAAAACAGATTTTGTTTGTCAGAGCAAATTGCAGAAGTTATCTTAATTTCTGCAATTCCGTATCTTTGTAAAAATGAAAAAGGCCCGGTTGTTATTGCTTGTGTTCATGTTAACACAAACGTCGCTACAGCAACTGTGGGGAGCGCCAGCATTGGTGCAGCATTTTTTTGAGCATAATTCGGGCAAAGAAAAGATTTCAGTGTTGTCGTTTTTGGTAAGGCATTACACCGAAGCCCATGAGGCAGATGGTCATCCTGAAAAAGATCATTCAATGCCTTTTCATCATGCCGATGCATCATTACAAATGGGGATTTATGCGCCCATGAATCAATCCGTATTTCAAGAGTTTATTGCGTTGGATAATTTAGAAATTCCAACTACACACAGACTAAATGCCATTCCTCTTTCTGGCGTAGTGTCAGCTATTTGGCAGCCGCCGAGGGCTTAGTTTTCGGGCGGTTCTCGTCCAGATTTTCAAGCAATTATTTGATCACCCCGTGAATGACGCAGTCGTTGGATTGCGGATTTCGCACATTGTCACAATTAGTAAGAAAAAATGTTACAAAAAATTATCGCATTTAGCGTAAAACAAAAGTTATTGGTTGGTTTGGGCGTTTTGGCCCTGCTTGCCGTGGGTATTTATGAATTGGGGAAATTGCCGATCGATGCGGTTCCTGATATAACGGACAACCAAGTTCAATTGATCACGATAGCCCCATCGATGGGTGCCACGGATATTGAAAGATTGATTACCGTGCCGGTGGAACAGGCCAATAGAAACATTCCTGGCTTAAAGAATTTGCGGAGTTTCTCGCGATTCGGTCTGTCGATTGTTACCCTAGTATTTGATGAGGATGTGAGTGTTTATTGGGCGAGGCAGCAGGTTTCGGAACGACTTACTTCCATCAATGCTCAGATTCCAGCGGGTATTGCTCCGCCACAAATGGCTCCCATTACCACGGGTTTGGGTGAGATTTATCAGTATGTTCTGCGTCCTGAAAAAGGGTATGAGAAACAGTGGACGCCTACTGAATTGCGTACGCTACAGGATTGGGTTGTACGAAAACAGTTATTGGGTGTAAAGGGCGTTGCCGATGTTAGTAGTTACGGTGGATTTCAGAAGCAGTATGAAGTATCCTTAGATCCCTCACAAATGCAGACTTTTCACATTGGTATCAATGAAGTGTTCGATGCGTTGCAGAAAGAAAATGCCAATTCCGGAGGAAGCTATATTGAGAAAGGTCCCCAGGCGCTGTTTGTTAGAACCGAAGGTTTGCTCACCAATGTTGACGAGATTGGTTCTGTGGTGGTGAAGGTAGCGGACGATGGTACGCCTATTTTAATTCGGGATTTGGCAAAAATTCAAGAAGGGTCGTCCACGCGATATGGGGCACTTTGTTACAACGATGAAGGAGAAGTTGCCGGGGCTGTGGTTATGATGTTGAAAGGTGCCAATAGCAATGATGTTGTGAAGGCGGTGAAGGTAAAGGTGGGGGAAATTCAAGCCACTTTGCCCAAAGGTGTGAAGATGGAAGCCTTTTTGGATCGGACCAAAATGGTGAATAATGCGATAGGGACAGTAGAAAAAAACTTGGCTGAGGGGGCGTTGATCGTGGTTATCGTTTTGGTTTTGGCCTTGGGTAGTTTTAGAGCCGGATTTGTAGTGGCTTCGGTAATTCCATTGGCAATGCTTTTCGCCGTTATTATGATGAATGTATTTGGTGTAAGTGGCAATTTGATGAGTTTGGGGGCCCTGGATTTCGGATTAATTATTGATGGTGCCGTAATTATTGTGGAGTCTGTTTTGCATCAGTTGTGGCGCAAAGACGGTCCTCGATATTCCGCAGATGAGCGTGATGAGGTAGTTACCCAAAATGCGGGCAGAATGATGAATAGCGCTGTCTTTGGTCAGTTGATTATTTTGGTTGTGTATCTGCCAATTTTTTCTTTGCAAGGCATTGAAGGAAAAATGTTTAAGCCGATGGCACAGACTGTGGCTTTTGCTTTGATGGGTGCGTTTATTCTTTCTTTGACCTATGTGCCGATGATGTGCAGTTATTTCTTGCCCAAACATCCTGGAAAGGGCCAAGCTTTGAGCGAAAGGGCGATGATAAAAATTGAAAATCGTTTCGCTCCATTGCTTACATGGGCCATTCAAAATGGAAGGCTGTTGTTGATGGGTGCCGTTACCGTGCTCCTGATTTCTTTTGTTGCCTTCGCAGGCATTGGTGGCGAGTTTATTCCTCAACTAGAGGAGGGCGATTTTGCGGCCGACACAAGAATTATTACAGGTAGCAGTGTGAAAGCGAGTGTGGAATACACGCAGAAAGCATCGCACATCTTGCTGAAACAATTCCCCGAGGTTGAAAAAGTGGTCACCAAAATTGGTAACGGTGAAATTCCAACAGATCCGATGCCCATGGAAGCCAGCGACATGATGATTATTTTGAAAGATAAATCAGAATGGAAATCGGCGGAGACATTTTCGGAATTGGCCGAAAAGATGAGTTTCGCCCTGAAGGATATTCCAGGATTGACTGTGGGATTTCAATTCCCGGTCCAGATGCGTTTTAATGAACTCATGACGGGCGCTAAGCAGGATGTGGTTTGCAAAATTTATGGCCCCAATATGGATACCTTAGCGAGATTGGCATCCGTGCTTGGAAGTGTTGTAAATCAAGTGGATGGAGCAAAGGATTTATACGTGGAACAAGTGTCTGGTCAACCACAAATTGTGGTTAAATACAATCGTTCGCAAATGGCTTTGCATGGGATAAGAACGGAGGCATTGAATAAGGCCATCGAGACCGCCTTCGCTGGCGCTGCGGCGGGAAAAGTGTTTGAAGAAGAACGAAGATTTGATCTAACGGTTAGGTTGAACAATGGCTCAAGAAACGACATCGAAGACGTGTTGCGTTTGCCCATAAAATCTGAAAGCGGACAGCTGATTCCTCTTTCAGAACTGGCCGACGTGTCGTTGCAGGAAGGACCCAATCAGATTCAGCGCGACAATGCGCAGCGGAGAATCACAGTGGGTTTCAACGTGAGAGGAGCAGATGTTCAAACAGTGGTTGAGGTATTGCAAAAACAAGTGGGTAAATCTCTTCGATTGCCCGCGGGATACACACTGGGTTACGGAGGTAGCTTTGAAAATTTGCAAAGTGCCAAGAAAAGATTGTTTTTGGCCATCCCCGTGGCGTTGTTGCTGATTTGGATTCTGTTGTATTTCGCCTTTGGCTCAGTTCAGTATAGTGTAATCATCTTCTCCGCGATTCCTATGTCGTTGATCGGCGGGATTTGGGGTCTGCTCCTTCGCGGGATGCCATTTTCTATTAGTGCAGGAATTGGAATGATTGCCTTGTTTGGCGTGGCCGTGCTGAATGGGATTGTTTTGATGGCGGAGTTTAAGCGACATGGCAAGCAGCCGAATTTGGATTCCTTAAAGGCAATGGTGACAAAAAGTACGCTCACTCGATTGAGGCCCGTATTGATGACAGCCTTGGTGGCAGCCTTGGGTTTTATGCCGATGGCTTTGAGTCACGGCGCTGGCGCTGAAGTACAAAAACCGTTGGCTACGGTGGTGATTGGTGGCTTGATAACAGCTACTTTGCTGACTTTGCTTTTGTTGCCGGCCCTGTTTATCATGATAGAAAACCGAAAAATGAAAAGAAATCATAAAATGAATGGTTCAGAAGATGTCGAAATGTTGAATGGTGGAACTGCGAAAAACGTTGTGGCTATTTTGCTGTTGATACTAGGCCTTACCGCCTATACCGGTGAGTCGATGGCCGCGTCGCATGGTTCCTTTCGCCCATCCAATGCAATCAGTCCTAGGATTGAGGAATTTACAGCAATGGGATTGATGGCTGAGGATTCGATGCGACTTTCAATTGAAGAGATATTGGAAGCAGCAACCACAAAAAGCGCTTTGATGCGGTCTATGTCGTTGCAGGCGGAATCTGCAACAGCGATGGCAAAAACCAGGGTGGGGTTGGACGCTACGGGGATTACTTATGAAGGCGGACAGGTGAATTCATGGTATAAAGATCAGAAATTGACCTTTAGTCAGGGATTTCAACTGCCTCAGGTGTATGCAAAAGAGCATCGACAAAGGCTTTCGGCGGCAGAAGTGGTTTACCAAATGAAGTCGATGAAGGAAGTGGATGTAAAGCAAGCTGTGGCAACACTTTATTATCACATGCAACATACCCAAGAGCAGTTCCCACTTTGGAGTATGATGGATTCATTGGCCAAAGAAAATTTGCGAATGATGCAATTGAAATTTACGCAAGGGGATGTGGGTGCGATGGAATTGAATCAATCCAAAAAGATGTCGGCCGATATGCACATGATGTTCGAGACCCTCGTTTATCAGTTTGAGCGAGATGCAATGGAATTGGCTGCTTGGGCGGGAAAAAATGGGAAAGTATATCCAACCATTGGGGGATTGGAATTTCCATTGCCAACCAAATCAACCTTGATTCCCGTTTTGGCTTATTCCAAGTCGATGGCGGAATTTGGTTTGAGGGATTGGAAATTGGCTCAAGCGCGGTTGCTTCCCACTTTCCAACTTGGGTATGTGCAACAGAGTTTTCAGGGCTATCAACAGTTGCCCACGGGGGATCAGTATTTTGGAAGGAACTTGAATTTTTCACAATACCAGGTGTCGATGCGACTTCCACTGGCCGGTGGTTTATTGAAAAACAATGCGAAAGCGGCGTCTTTGCAGTATCAGTCATTGTTGAAGCAGCAGGAATACGTAGAGCAACAGGTGGATCTTCAGATGCAGCAGATGTTAGATTTGGAGCAGCAATTGAGGGATAGGGTTATTCAGTATCGCGAAGTGCTTTTGCCGATGGCTACCACGCAAATATCTCTAATTCAAACGCAATGGAATGCAGGAGAGATATCGGGCTTGGAGTGGGGGTTGTATATGCGTGAAGCCTTACAAACTCAGATTGATTATTACGATGTGGTGCATCAGTGGGAAACCGTACAATTACAAATTTTATATTTTAATCCAACAATCAAATAACAAGAATCAAAAATGAAAACTAATCATTATTTTAATAATCAGTGCCTTGGAATGTCGTTTCCGACGAGAAAAAATTCCGGTTTCATTTGGCTTTTCTTAGCCATTTTATCATTCGGCGTTGCTTCCTGTGGCGATGGTTCCAAGGCGGAATCAACGGCTGAAGTTGGGGGTATATCGGCATCGGACACTTTGTATTTGGACCAGGCGCAGAAGGAAAATGCGGGGATTGTGGTGACGGACATCCAGCGGGAGTTGGTCAATTCGGAGGTCAATTTATTGGGTAGGGTAGTTGCCAGTCCTGAGGGCGAGGTTTCGGTTTCGTCGGTTGTTGGGGGATTGATCAAACGCATTGCGGTTAAGCCGGGGGATCGAGTGAAAAAGGGGGATGTTTTGTGTGAAATTGAGAATTTGCAGGTGGTGGATTGGCAGGAATCATTTTTGATTACGGAATCAGAGGGGGGTGTTTTGAAGAGTGAATTTGAGCGTCAGCGGGAGATGTATGCATCAAAGGCCAGCAGTTTGAAGGCTTTTCAAATGGCCGAATCGGCTTACAAGGCGAATCAAGCCCGCAAAGCGGGCTTGATTCAGCGCCTGATGACAGTTGGAATTACACCAGAACGGGTTAGGGCAGGCATTCAAAGTCGTGTTGTCATTAAAGCCCCCGCCAGTGGTTCGGTTGTGTCTGTGAATGCCCATTTGGGGATGAGTGTGGCCGATAATGCGGGTGTGATGACATTGGCAATGGATGGAGCAGGGATTTGGGTGTTAACTGGGTACGAGGGACAAACATCCATGGTAAAAGTGGGCATGGATGTGGGATTGAGCCCCGCCGAAGGCGGGGCGGGAACTTTCCTCCCTGGTAAAGTAGTCGCCGTTTCCCCCGTTATCGAAACAGATAGAAGCTGGAAAATCTATTGTAAACCAACCAATTCTGCCTCATTAGCCAAAAATTCTAAGGGTTCTTTCAATTTACCCCCTGTTAAAATAGGGCAGGCCGTACAAGGTAAACTCATTCTCAACGCCGTTGAATCATTGGTGCTGCCAGATTCTGCCGTATTCTTGAGAGATGGGAAGAATTTTTGTTTCGTTCGCATTGCCTCATCCAACCCCAAAAAATCAGCCTATGTCCTTACGCCCATCGTTGTAACAGGCAAGCAGAAAAATAAAATCATTGTGGCTCAAGCCCCCAATGGTCCAATCGTTGTTGGTGGTGCCTATTCCCTTTGGATGATGTGGGACGCCAGCAGAAATACGGAAGAATAATTACGGTTTTGAAAACTCCCGTTTCACGATCCCGGTAAGGAATGGGAGTTTAAATCGACTTGGTAACATCCACAGAATCAATTCACTGATGGGGTTGAATCGATAAGGACGCTTTTTCTGAAATAACTTATTCAAACTCTTCCGGGCCACGTCGTTTGGATACAATTGCGTGATTCTACCTAACCAACCCTGCCTCAAAATCCGATCAACCACCGCGTCATTCGTTGGCATCGCCCCTGGATTGATAACGCTGAAAAATACATTGGTGTCCCTGTATTCCGCACTCATTCCCTTAGTGAATGAATCTACAAACGCCTTCGATGCGGGGTAAACCAATTTGTATCCAACCGGGTTAAATGCCGCCAAACTTGAAATGTTTAATACGTAACTCTGCGATTGACTGGCCAAGTTAGGAATCAACTGACGGGTTAGCACAGAGACCGCCATGACATTTAATTGTACAATTTTGTTTACCAAATTCACGGTTGCATCTTCAAATTTCATCGTACCGCCAATGCCAGCATTGTTGATCAATAAGAAAACCGAGTATTGTTCGTTAATCGTCTTTGTGAAAGAAATTACATTGTCGTAATCCGATAAGTCTACTTCGAAATAAACGGATGTCGTTCCAAACTTTTGAATGATTTCATCGTTCAAAACATGAATGTCCTCGCCGGGAAGGCTCACAAGAATCGTGTTAATACCTCTGGAGCCCAGCTCAAGCGAAAATGCTCTGCCAAGCCCTTTGCTTGCCCCGGTTACAATAGCGAATTTTTTCATGTTAAATTATCTCCTCCAAGAAGCGTATCACAATTACCCCGTTTCCTAGGAATGATGGAGGAATTTCAGTGCACTTGAAAAACGACGCAAATTAATACTAGGATTTGAATTCTATTTGCGATAATCCGTAATATTCTACAGGTCGATTTGCGATAAACAATAATTATTTCAATAAGGAGTAGTTCCAAATGCCCCAACGATGCAATCGGTATCGCAAAGAAACACCCAAACAGCCCAGTCCATATATCGCGCTGTTTTTCAAGCTGATGGAGCTGGCCTCAGGGAAATATTTCGTTGGACAACTGATCTCCCCGATTTTAAATTTTGCCGCGATGCACTGGGCCATGATTTGATTGTCGAACAGAAAGTCATTGGAGTTCTTCTCCCATTTTGTGTTCTCCAATACTTCCCTTGAAAAGGCGCGATAACCGGAATGGTACTCAGACAAATGCTGATTCACAAGCAAATTCTGCAACATCGTAAGGATTCTGTTTGAAATGAATTTGATCCATGGCATTCCCCCTTCTATGGCGCCCTTGCCGAGGATTCTCGATCCAATCACAACTGGATAAATATCCGTAGCCACCAAATGCGCCATCGCCGGGATCAATTTTGGTGTGTACTGATAATCGGGATGTAACATAATGATTATGTCTGCACCCAAGTCCAACGCCTTGCGATAACAGGTTTTTTGATTGCCTCCGTATCCCAAATTTTTCTCGTGCTGTATCAAATGCTTGATGCCCAATTCGGCACCCACAGCAAGCGTATTGTCGCCGCCTGCATCATCAACCAAAACAACCTCGTCTACAATGTCGAATGGAATTTCACGATACGTTTGCTCCAGTGTTAACGCCGCATTGTATGCCGGTAGGACCACAACCACTTTTTTACCGTGAATCATATTGCGAAAATAGGTGATTGGAATTAAGGTCCCGCAAATTCAAGTCGATACTCCATATAGATTCCCGCGGTCCATCCAAAAAAATCAGGCATCGGGTATTCGTTTACCACTTGCAAGGTGCCATAATCGATATTGTATTTTTCCCAAAATTTCTGGGTGATTTCAAATTGTACCTCAACCGATTCCATGAACGATATGATCAGTTGGTTGCGCTTCACATTCAGCAGTAGGTTTCCCAGTTTTCCGTTTCCATTGGAATAGTTTTGGATTGCCTGTGCTGCGAAATGCGTTAATGGGGGCCATGCGTTTGGACTGTCCCACTGGGTTTTCCACTGCACTCGATTGGACGCGATCGACAAAGAATCTTTCGACAATGGCAAGCACGGGTGAACGCCAAATTTTCCAATGTAAATATTAGATAACCTTGCCAATGCCGATTTGTTTCGAAAATTGTGCTTAACCAAGCCAACGAAATAGGGCATAAATTGGGCCGCGTTGTGATTGAAATTGATTTCCCGTTTTGCCAGGTCGTAATCCCAATACCATCCAGTATGTTTGTCGTAAAATAGCTTGTTTATTAAGGCTTTGCGAATCTTGCTTACCCTCTTCCAATGCCGCGATTTTTTCTGGTCATGAAGTGTTCTATATCCCTTTTCTAGGGTTTTTTCTGTCAAATAGAGCAAGCAGTTTAGGTCCAACGGGGCGATGCTCATACAGCGCGCGTTAAACCTTGTGGTGAAATCCCATCCACTCTCCGCCTCGGCCAATAAATGGCTAGCTAATCGCAATCCCTTGGTTCGTTTTTGTCCATAGCCGCCTACGAAGCTATCCCAGTGTAGGCTGAGGTAAAGGGAATCGAATTGTGGTCCGAGTCGGCCCGATAAGAACTTTGAAAATCGAATCAAAAACGCATCATCTGCGTTATTTCCGTAGTGATTGAGGCGCAAGGAAGCAATATCGTGTTTGCCTACTTTGATGCCGGCATATTCGCTGGGCGATAGATTTAGTGAACGATTTTCCATCCACCAGTGATGCTCTTTTTCTAACGCTTCAAGTGCTTTGCTCAACCAAACAACATCGCCCGTGACATTGAAAATGTCAGCAATCATCGCACCCAGTAAGGGTGGTTGACTTCGGTTTGTCATTGAGTATCTGTTGGCATTTGGAACAAAGCCCAATTTGTTAACCAAAAAGATGAGGTTGTCTACGTTGTTGATGGCTTGCTGAATCGCCAATTTTTCGTCTGCCGTGGATTCCCCGCCGCGCTGGGGATGACTTCCATAGGCAAGCAAACCACGGTTAATGAAATATGTGTCCCAATAATACATTTCCTGGAACATCATATTGCCAGCAAGTGTAGGCGTGCTATAAGGGTAGGGAAGACCGATAAAATCAGCGGAGTCTTTGGTTAATGTCCGAACGCTATTTTTCCAGTGGTTGATGTAATAAACAGCGGAATTCGATTGCGACATCAAACGACCTATGCCCAAGAAACACGCAAGGCAAATGAGTCCTTTGATGGGGATTGTGATTGCGGAACGACCCAAATGGCGCATGCCTCAAAAATAAGGGTATCGCAACGCTTTTGGAAAGATTGATTAAATCATCGATGCAATTCCATTCCATAAAGCAATCCTAGCCGACAAGGCTTCTTGAGCGGTAGCGGTTGCCTCAGCCCACTTCTTCGCGTCATCGCCACACACATGGGTTAGCATCAACGCGGATAAGCCGGCATGGTGATCGCCATCCAATTCAATATGTCTCTCGAGATAATAAATAAACGTGTTGAAATTCTGACCGTTTGCATTGAGCTCTTTAACCATCGCCAAAAACATATCTGGAATCAAATCTTCTCTACCAAATGCAAATGCTGCAGCCACTTCATGTAGGTTGTTCCTGTCGATAATGTCGAAGGTAGTCCCTATGAATTTTGATGCTGAATCCGGAACATGGCTTTGTTCAATGGCCAGTCTGAGTTCTGTTCCTTCTGCGATGCGATGAACCAATTGGTCGATGCCTTCGAACGATGCGCCAGCTTCCGACATCGCCCTTTTGTAAAGTTCAAAATGACTGATGTGACCGCCATTTGGATCTTCATCGCTCTCTTCGCCTAGCACGATTTCGTTGATAAAAAATCGAAGCTCCGCGGTGCTTTTCGGTGTCCATGGGGCTTGAGTGCAGGTAAGGTTGTTTTGCAGATATTTAAGCAACGACATGAAATCCCAAACCGCATACACATGATGTTGCATGAACGTCTGAAGCTTGGCTTGGCTGTTGATTTTGTTGTATAGGGGGTGCTGCGCGAGCTTTGTTCTTAGGGGTTCAATGCTCGTTTGTAGTTGATATAAAAATGGGTTTTGTGATGCTGTTTCAGACATGGTGCAAAATTAACAACGCAGTGGTTTTAAGGTTTTCGAGGATTTGTATTTCGTGTCATTTTTATGTCATTCCGCCTTTGCATTCCCCTCTCTCGATATTGGTCTCTCGCTCGCCATTTACCTTTTGTTCAGTTGCGGTATTAAGTCCCCGTTGTAACTAAAAAATCAAGCTGATGAAAATTCAAATTAACAAACCCTGTCATGAAGATTGGTCAAAAATGACGGCTGAAGCCCAAGGCAAATTCTGTAACGTATGTGAAAAATCTGTTGTGGACTTTTCCGAGATGTCCGATGCGGAAATACTCTATTATTTCTCCAAGCCCAAATCGGAAAAAGTGTGTGGTCGATTCAACGTGGAACAATTGGAAAGACCTTTGAGTAACCCTATTCCGAAAGTCGCATCTCCGTCAACTCAACTACTGCAATTCGCCTATGTATTGGTGGTTGTTTTGGGCGTTGGACTCTCATCTTGTGGGGAAACTGTAAAGGGCAAAGTTTTGATTTCAAAGCATCAAGATTCGTCAGTATCAAAAATCGGGGAAGTGGAAATGGGAAAAGTATCGTCATCGGTTAATGAAACTACTACCGCACACGCTTCTTCATCAATGACAGAAATGGGTGAAACCGCAATAATCATGGGCAATACATTGATTATAAAGGCACCCCCAAAAGAGGATTCTACGGGCTGTTGTCCCAATCCTGTTCTACCGTTGGAAACAAATCCGAGTGTTCCTCAAACAGTAATTCCATCAAAAAAAGTCTTCATAAAGGGAAAAGTTAGGGTGAATAAGCCCCAGTTCATTCAGGGGGATACCATTGTTGAGGATCGCAAAATCATGGGGGAATGCGTGATTCCCGACGTAATTCGCGAGTAGTAGGGTTAGCCTAAGTTTTTCTTGGTGGATTTTCCAGCGGCTGCATCAATCTGATTCATCGCCATCATCTCCTTCAGGGTTTTGTTCATCCCGTCCGTAGATCCATCTAGGAAAATTACGTTGCCCTTGCCGTCTGATGCAAAGTTCTTGATGGCTTCCGTCCACATGCTAAACAACAAGAACGATGAGTCCAAATCAGCCTCTTTCATTTCGATGGCAGCGTCGCTCATTCCCTTGGCAACCTCCTTACGGAACAAAGCGATACCCTCACCCCTCAATTGCGCAGCAATTTTCTCTGCTTCGGCAGATATTTTGATGGCATTTCCTTCCGCTTCGGCAGCTTTGGTTTTGGTAATCAATAGTGCCTGTCCTTCGTTTTCGGCAGCAGCTTTCAAATTGCTCGATGCCACTACCTGCGCCATACTCTTGGTGATTACATCGTCAAAAGTGATATCGTTCAACTGCAAATCAATCAAATGATAACCCCATGATTCCAATACAGCGTCTATTCCTTCTTTTACCGATTCTACGATTTCTTTGCGAAGCGCCAAAATTTCTGCTTGCCTTTTGGTGGCCACAAATCCGCGAATTGAACCTTCAATCGTTCTGATCAAGGCTGTCATGAAATCACGGTCGTTCACAAATTTAAACGCCACATTTTTAAGTGTTTCCTCACGATTGTCGAACACAGAATAAAGCAACATCGCCTTAAAATAAACGTTTGCTTGGTCCTGCGTTATCGCTTGGAAATCCAATTCGATACTCCTGTTTTGGATAGAGATTTTACGATAAATCACCTCAAGGAAAGGAATCTTCAAATTCAGTCCTGGATACAGAATTCTACGATATTTCCCGAACATCGTAATTACCGCAATGCTTCCCTGTTGAATGGTTTGAATCGATGCCAACAAAATCAAAGCGGCAACGCCTAAATAGATGTACGTGAGTGTCATGGTATCTCAAAGATACAATTAGTTCCGGCAAATAGTATCCCGGCGATTGACATCAAACTTACTTTCCCAACGAATAGATCTGATAATAATCGTTCTCGAACCGTTGAATGATGGGGCGGTTGTTTGCAAGCCGTGATCTTGGAAAGGCTGGACTTGGCTTGGTTTTGAGGATAGATAGTTGTTGAGCAGGTAAAGGTTCTCCGAAGGCAGTTTTTGCCAACACCACCCATTTGAGACCTAACTGAGACAGTGAGTCGATTCTGCCCGGAGCCATAATCCAATCGTTGTGATTGCACCAGCCTTTTCGATGGGCAAAGTAAAGCGTTGTTGGGACTTCCTTGCTGTTAACGAAGATCAAATCTTTACGGCTGGCGCCCAGGCTGTCTAAATGGGTTTCGAGTTTTTCAAATCCGGCATAGGCCGATTTGATTCGGAAATCGTGTTGCCAGTTTAGGACGTTTTCCGCAATGATAATAAACAACAAAACATGCTGAATTTTTTGGGTTTTACAGAACGTTAGAGCATATCCGGCAGCCAANNACCACAATTGAATAAAATAAAACGGGTTGTCCGGTTCTGTGTTTCCAGAGCAAATACAACCCTGCTAGCCAAGCGAAGAATCCAGTGAAATGAAGGGCATCCAAATAATATTTCTCTGCAACAGCTCTCCAATTGTGGGCTATTTCCAATGCGCCAATTTGGATTGATTTTCCCATGAAGAAGTGGACAAAGCCAAACTTTTCGTTCAGATAGGGAACCCATTGGAAATAATAGTAAAATGAAATGCCTAGGCTCATTGCTAAAATCGCGAAGAAAGGATATTTACGGGGCGTGGGAATCGACTTGTTAAACCATAAAAGGCCAAGGGGTAGAATCGCAAACAACATAGGTAACTTGCATAAAATCCCCAGCGTAATTCCTACAGCAGAAAACAATAAAGCCGATAATTTTCCTTGTTTGATGTAATTGAGACCATGGTAAATTCCCCAAATGAGGATACTCATCGCAAAGGTGTCTGGCATGATTTTGCGCGAGTAGGCAAACCATATTGAGCCAAGTAGCAGCATCGCCGCAGGAAATGCACTGTCCTCGTGGATGTGTTTTTTTATGAGCTGATAGAAATAATAAATCCCTAAACTGCTGATAAATAAGTTGATGAGTCTGCCATACCAATGTGCGTAGCCAAAGACTTTTGATACCAAGTAAATCAGGTAGTTAAGTAAGGGGAATTCCATCCCAGTAATGCCCGTTTTTTCTCCGGCAACATCAATTTGTGGGTGGAAGAAGTGACCGCCAGTTTCAAAGTAATTCCGCGCCACCATCGTTACCGTGGTCTGTCTCCAATTGTGCGCTACGTCTAATGGTGGATTGGTGATGCCTATGCATCGAATCAAAAAGAAAATCACAATCCATAGTACTATGGGCCTGCGGAGTTTCTGAATAACGACTGAAAACAAAATTATCTCTTGATAAAGGTCCTCGTGACACCGTTAAAGGTAAAAGTTCCAACGTTGTCGCAAGTGCCGTTTCCAAAATCAACGATCGCGGTTTTTGAAGGGTTACTTTCATTTGATAACGATACGGTTCCTTTGGTGATATGGTATTTGCAGTTTAATTCAACAAGAATAGGACTTGTGATTTCCGCTCTGTATTTCACGCCTTTCCTGTTGGTTCCAACGTTTACACCTGTAATCTCGTATTTGTCGTCGATCATAATAAAACGTGTCGACTCGCCATTAACCCAAGTTCGTGTTCTATCCGAAGTCCAAGTATGTGTTTCGCCGGTAGGTGTAGTGACTTTTCCATTGTTTACAGTGATAAACCACTGCATATTGCCAGCCGTGTTCCGGCCTTTGTTTTCGATGGTTTTGGTGCCTTCGATTTTGAAATCATTTTGAAAGAAATTAACGGGTGTAACGGTGATGACGGTCCCGGTTGCGCGGTATCGCCCGGTCCAAGTGACAACGATTTTTCCTCTTCGCACATTGCCATCGGGGCAATTGAGATTGGAGTCGCCGTAATTGATGGTCATGGTTCTAGGGTTCGACATAGTATCAATGGTGATTACAGCCGATTTGCCTCGAGAGTATACACCACCGGTAACTGCTGCATCATCCACCTGGTCGAAAATCATATCGAAATGGGTTTCTGCATTGGCATTGTCTTCTATGCTTTCCGATGTCACCATATTGGTATCGTTCTTTTTGCAAGAATTCAAGAATAGCGTAGATGTGATTGCTAAGATTGCCGCTGTGATGAGGGTGATTTTATTTTTCATGGTTTTCGATTTGAGGTTTGGAATCTGTGCTATTAGACATCTTGAGGCGTCAAAAGTTGCATCCGCTACCTGTTTTTTTTATTTGGCCCTTTTGTGTTGGATGAAATTTCCTTGGTTTGTGTGGCCCCAGAATTCTGCGGCTTAGGATCCGAAGAGGCTTGAAAAAGACTTTTTATCGAGGCGACGTTCAAGGGGAATTCCAAGATGATATGTAACATGCTCAAAACATAAATGGCGGCCAGGCCGATGCGATAATTGAAGTAAAACATCGCGCAACAAGCAACCCACAAGGAGAGTGTGATATACATTTTCCGTTTATCCACTTTGTGCCATTGGATGATGGATGTTTTGGAAAACCAGTTTAAGTAGTGATAGGTATAAGCGAAAGCAATAAAGGTCTGAACTTTCAATACGATGGGGAGTTGCAGGTTCCAGTTGCTGCCATCGGCGTGTCCAAGCAATCTTGTTAAAGCGTAATTGACTTGGTGAAAATTTGTTGCGATGAAAGTTTCAAGCGTTGATTGTGTGGTATCTGAGGGGAGGGCTATGGATTCTTTTGAAGCGATGACAATCAAAACGAAAAACATCGAAACAACGTTGATGAACCCCCAAGTGGAGTTGCTTTTTTTTGCGCCAGACCACATGAAAAGTATCGTAAAGAGAAATACATGGATGATTGTGGGGAGGAAAATGCCAAAGCAAACGGCAAAAAAGGTGAATTTGAACAGAAATAGGGTGGAAAGGGCACAGATGCCTATGATGAGAATTCGATGGGTGGTCTGTTGGGTGGTTTGAAACACCACGGCAAAAATGAAAATCACAAACAAGGCCGAAAAGCTCCACTGGGTATAGGTATTGAGTGGTTTTGAAAAATCGGATTTTACGATGGTTTCTTGAAACGATTTTGTGATATCCCATTTCCCGATTTCAAAGAAGGCAAAGGTGATTGTGAGCAATAACAAAGCAACGAACACCGCTTTGAGATAGTGTTTTTTGTCGCCCCTCCCCTCCAAAAAATAGTTTTTCTTTTCCAGCCAGTTGATTTCTGTGAGGTAATGAAGCGGGCCCAATACGGCGTAGGAAAAGAGGAATAATTGGAACGGGAACTGAAATGCAAAAAACAAAGTAACCCAAATCAATAGGAAATTGGTGATTTCAATTTTTTTTGCCTCGCCCATGAATGAAGCGGGAATTTAGGGATATTACAGTAAAAATGATGAAGTTTGATTTTACTTCAGTTTG
>DDYM01000072.1:3174-16728 GCA_002347985.1 Bacteroidetes bacterium UBA2234 | reverse complement strand
CCGCAAAACGCGATAGCATTGCCCTGGATTCCCTCGTGAAACAGATGGAAACATCGCTCAAGAAAATCGAATCCAGGGCAATGCTATCGCGTTTTGCGGAGTCTGATTCGATGCGAATAATGATTTTTTTGGTTTGGGCATTTGCGATGGGGTGGCCTGCGAGCGCAGCGAGCAGGACAGCAATCAGGGTTTTTAGAAGGATGTTCGTGGCATTCATTTTTCTAACGTATTTCTGGGTTTAACTTATTGATATGATTAAAATTGTATCCGGATTGATATTTGATTTTAAAAAATTTAGTGGTTAAAGGAGGCCATGATCACATTGTTCTCCAGTCGAAGTCCCATTTCAATGGTTGGAAGTAGGGAGTTTGATTTGTCGCGTGCTTTGATATTTACATGAGGTAAATGGCCTTTCTGGATCATCGTTTTTCCATCATTATAAAAGGACTTAGCCAATGCAAATCCAGTTTTTCGGGTTGCTGCATTGATTGGATTTTTTTGCTTCAACGAAGGACGAATGGGTGTTTCGTTGCCATTCATATTGTTGTTGTTTGAAGCATTGGTTTGAGTTGTTTCATTTCCATTTTTTGTGGGTTCAAGGGCTCCCTGCTGAGCAATCAAATTGGAAGTGTTGTTGCTGGAATTGTTCCCCAATTTGCTATTTGTGAGAACTTTGTTTTGGTCGGGGTTCTCAGTTTTGCTATGAAAATCATTGGTTGCAATGATCAATGGGTGGGTGAATCCCGTCGTTTGTTTTTTCGATGTTCTGCGCGGGTTCAAACGGACGGTGTGATTTTGATTCGATGGGCTAATTTTTACTCCTGTTGCTTGGTTGTTAATGGAATTATGGTCAACAGTGGTTTGCTCGGTTGTCTTTGTTTTTTCAATCCCATCCGCCAACACCGGTGATTTTTTTGGAATGGGGTTGAGGTTTTGGATCGGTTGATAAATCAAAAACAGAGCGATGGCGGCGGCGGCCGCAGAAAATAACCATAGGGTTAAGTGTTTGTTTTTTGCTTGTTTTTTGAGTGAGTTGGTATTGGGAAATAAGAGTTCTGGGGCTGATGAATAGGTTTGTTTTAGCAGATTGTAATGGTATGCCAAAGCAGGGTCTGTTGCGATCACCTTGTGTAAGGTTGTGGCTTCCTCGGTGGAAAGATTCCCTTCCAACAATTCAAACAATTGCCATTCTTGTTCTTCTGTGATTTCGAATTGTTTCATGATTTAAATGAGGTTGTTGGGGTTGCCAATGATTTCTTTCAGGGCTTGGCGGCCTCGAAAGATGTTGATTTTTACCTGGGCTGCATTGAGGCCGGTGATTTCACCAATTTCATCATAGCTGTAGCCTTCATAGTCGCGGAGTAGGATTACGGTTTTTTGAATTTCGCTGATGCGTTGTAGGGCTTTTTCAATGATTTCCATAGTTCCAGTATATTCAATTGTCCCTTCTGCTTCAACGCTGTTTTCCGCAAACTCCAATCCTGTGGTGGTTTTCTGACTCCGCCATCCGTCTATCATAGTGTTGTAGGCGGTTGTGAATAGGTAGCTCTTGGCCGTTTCGAAGGCAACTGTTTGGTGTTTCATCCAGAGTTTCTCAAAGCTCATTTGTACAATTTCCTTTGCATCGTCTACATTGCGCATTTTCTTCATTGCGAATCGGAAAATCGCATGGCTGTGGAGATCCACGCACTTGTTATATTCCGATGCCGTCATGCAGTTGTGGGTTATTACGCGATAGGGAAGGCAAAAGTTACACTAACTTTGAAAATTATTTACTTTTTTGGATGAAATGGTTTGAATCTTGGTTTGATACGGCATATTACCATGCCTTGTATGCCCATCGAAATGATGCGGAGGCAATGGCCTTTATGGATGCTTTGGTAAATCACTTGCAGTTGGACCAGGGTTCAAAGGTAGTGGATGTTGCTTGTGGGAAGGGCCGACATGCTGCGCACTTGGCAGAAATGGGAATGCAAGTTCTCGGGTTGGATTTGAGCGAGAATAGCATCGAACAAGCAAAACGTTTGGATAAGGATGGGGCCAGGTTTCTCTGTCACGACATGAGGGAGGATTTTCCGCAAAATGGATTTGATGCTGTCTTTAATTTGTTTACCAGCTTTGGATACTTCGAAAGTGGACAAGAAGACCAGCGGGTACTCCAAAATATGTACAACGCATGTACTTTGGGAGGATATGTAGTTCAAGATTATTTGAATGCAAATTCTGTCATCGATGATTTGCCCATGGAGGATACCTTGGAGCGGGGAGGCTATAAGTTTCAGACCCGAAAGTATCGCACAGATAAACATATTGTAAAGGATATCACAGTGGAAGATTCAGGAGAGGTGCTTATGTTTCAAGAAAAGGTGAGGATTTTTACCAAAGACGAATTGCTTGGGTTACATCAACAGGCGGGTTTGGATGTGTTGGAAGTGTTTGGCGACTACAGTTTGGGGGCGTTTGATGATAATTCTTCCCCGAGGATTGTGTTGATTTCTAAGAAAAGTTGATCTTCGCCAACGATGTTGTTTGTGTTAGATTTTTTTGATCGCGATTTATTCATTCTGATCAATCAGAAATGGGCTTCCACTTCGTTGGATCCCATGATGATCTTTTTAAGCAGCAAATGGGCATTTGTACCATTGTATATTTTGTTTCTTGGGTTGTTTATCAAACAATTTGGTAAGAAATTCTGGATTCCAATGTTGCTAACCATTGCATCCTTTGGGTTGGCCGATAGCATCAGCTCTAGGATTTGTAAGCCCCTTTTTGCTCGGGTTAGGCCGGCTTGGGAAACCTCTTTGAATCCAAGATTGCCCAATGGATTGCCGGGAAGTAAATATGGATTTGTAAGTAGCCATTCCGCCAATGCGTTTGCTGTTTTTACCACTGCGATGCTGTTGCTGGGCCTAGGTAGACGTGCCCGCTTGGCTTTGATGTATTTGGCTTGCAGTATTGCGTATTCCCGCGTGTATTTGGGCGTTCATTATTTTGGTGATGTGTTTTTTGGCGCATTGCTGGGATTGGGAGTTGCCTATCTTATGCTTAGGATTTATCGGAATTGGGTTCTGACCAAGGGTTGGATGACGGCTTAGTTTTCTGAAGGCGCTGATCGAAGAGAAAATATTAACTTCGCAGTATGTCGTATGAATTTATTTTGGTGGATGCCCAAGTGGCCCCTTTTGTAGCTAAGATTCAGTTGAACCGTCCCAAGGAATTGAATGCATTGAACTTGCAATTGATGGGTGAGATTCGGGATGCCTTGTTGATGTTGGATGCGGATGATTCCGTTCGCGCGATTGTGATCACAGGGAATGAAAGGGCATTTGCAGCGGGCGCTGATATCAAGCAGATGGCGGGCAGAACAGCGGTTGATATGTTGAAAATAGATCAGTTTTCTACCTGGGATAGCATTAGAAAGACCAAAAAACCTATCATTGCTGCGGTATCAGGTTTCGCTTTGGGTGGAGGATGTGAGTTGTGTATGCTGTGCGACATGATTGTGGCCAGTGAAACAGCACAGTTTGGTCAGCCCGAAATCAACATTGGAGTGATGCCAGGAGCCGGTGGCACACAGCGATTGACCCGTGCGGTGGGCAAAGTAAGAGCGATGGAGATGGTGTTGACAGGGAAATTTATCTCGGCGGAGGAAGCGAAGGCGGCCGGATTGGTAAATAAAATTGTTCCGGTTGAATTGTTTTTGGACGAGGCAATTAAGCTTGCATCGGAGATAGCGACGAAATCACCCATTGCGGTGCAATTGGCCAAAGAGAGCGTGTTGAAAGCGTTTGATTCGCATTTGCAAGAGGGTTTGTATTTTGAGCGCAAAAACTTCTATATGTTGTTTGCTACGGAAGATCAGAAAGAAGGGATGGCGGCCTTTGTTGAAAAGCGCAAGCCAGATTTTAAGGGGAAATAAGAGTAGGTTTTTACCGGGAAATTTTTGGTCGCAGGATAGATTACTTGCATCCAGTTTTTTGGAATGGCTAGATACAAAAAGAGAGGGCCTCGTCACAGACGAGGCCCTCTCTTTTTATTAAATTCTCCCTAAGGGGAAATGTAAATTATTTTACGTCAGCGTAAACTGTGTTAACCAAGTAGAAAGGCTTAACTGGATCAGTAACTTTTCTCCAAACAGCGATAACTACACCAGTGTTTGCTGGGTTCCAGCTCCACCATGGCAAACCGAAGGTAGCATACTTGTCTTTAACCGCTTGTGGAATTGCAGTGTAAGTCCAAGAGATGGTTTTTTCAACTTCAGCGTTTGCAGCTGGGCTAGTCATAATAGCAGCAGTTGAGAAAGCAGTTGGAGCACCAGCAGCGTTAGTCAAAGCAGAAGCGCGAATTACACGCTCATGGTCTGTAGCAACGTCACCAGAACCAGAAACAGTTTGCAAAGTGTTTACAGTCTTTTCAACGATAAATGCAGATACATAGTAATCGCTTCCAGCCTCAGGAGCAAAAGCTTTCAATTTGTATTTGATGTTCAAAGTTTGACCGCTTGCAGATGCACTAGCCGCTACACCGATTTCAACTGGGTTAGAGTTTGCAGTTACAGCGTTGTTTTGGATATCACCAACTTTGATGTTGCTGCTACCAATCAATGAGTTGTTCAACCAGAAAGTAGGGATTGAATACTGACCAGTAGTAACGTCGATGTTAGATACAGTAGTCAACAATTGCGCAGCAAAAGGAGCGATGAACAAAGTGTCATTTCCTGCTTTTGTCCACAATGGAACCAAACGAGAAGAAGAAGAAGAATGGTAGTCTACAGGAACGATATTGTCGATATCGTTTGCAGCAACCAATTTCTTGAATTCAGGCATTGCGTAAAGACCGCAAGGACCGCACCATGTAGCAGTGTGGTAAACGACCAACGAACGTTGTTTTTTAGCAACGGTTAAAGAGGCAGTAGAACCACCGTCTGGGCTGTCTGGCTTACAGCTCTGCATCATTCCAGCCAAACTGGCAGCAACAACAGCTAAAAGGAGTAATTTTTTCATATTATTTTATTTGAATTTTTGTTAGGAAAGCGAATTAACACCTTTTTGCACACAATAACAACTTTTTGAGGTCTGCATTTTTGTGAAAACGCAAACAACTGACGCGTGTATTACCTTTGCACTGATGTCCGGTATTATTGCCAAAAATAGCTTTTGGGCTTCCATTGTTAATTATAGTGGAAGTTTGGTTGGTTTATTCACGACATTCTACCTGTTTCCATTGGTTTTTACCACGAGTGAAAATGGGGTTTTCAGACTTTTTATCGAGATGGGTGCACTGTTGGCTGGTGTGGCGCAATTGGGCACTGGCTACTCGATTTGGAAGTTTTTTCCTCGTTTTAAAGATGAAAACGGTCACAAGGGTGTTGGTTTTTGGCTGCTGCTTATTCCTACAGTAGGGTTCCTATTCGTTGCCGTGCTTTTGCTTACCGGTCAATCTTGGGTTGTAGCGTATTTGGGTAAGAATTCCAGCGATTTCCTTCCTTACTATCATTGGTTGATTCCTTTCGTTTTTTTCTTTGTTTTCAATACCGTTTTCGAGATTTTCTCAGCCTCATTGGGCAAGATTGTGTTTTCATCCTTTTTGAGGGAGAATGTGGTTCGTGTACTTCTAGGCCTGTTGGGTTGGTTGTATTACATCGGTAAGGTAGATTTTGGTCAAACCATGCACAGCATCGCCGCTGTTTATGCAGTTGTAATGGTGTTAAATCTTTGGTTTGTGGTGAGAAATACCAAGATTTCATTTAAGCCAGATATGGCATTTGTGAATTCTCAAGAAGGTCTAAAGCCCGAATTTTATCGTTACACTGGGTACTTGTTTTTGACATATGTAGCGATGCTGGTTTTGCAGCGAATGGACTTCCTGATGGTAAGTTCGATGAAGGGAAGTGCCCAAACGGGTATTTACGCGATTGCTGTGAATATCGCAGTGCTCATTGAGATTCCAACCCGAAGTATTCTGCAAATCGCCAATCCCAAATTGTCCGAAGCCATTCACAATGGTGATCAGGCTGAAATTGAAAGATTATATCAGAAGACAAGTCTGAACCAATTTATACTTGGCGCCTTGGCCTTGCTATTGGTCTGGGTGAATATAGATTTACTGTTTCATTGGATGCCAAACGGTCATTTGTATGTGGCAGGGAAGTGGGCGGTATTTTACTTGGGAGTAGGGAAATTGTGCGTTTTGCTGCAAGGCAATTCTGCGGCGATGCTGATTTTTTCAAAACGATATTATCTCTCGTTAATCCTGAATTTTTGCTCCATTGTAGTGGGTGTTTTGATGAATCAATGGCTGATTCCAATCATGGGAATTGAGGGCGCGGCGATTGCTACGGGGTGTGTTTGGTTAGCAAGTGGAATCGTGATGGCGTTGCTGATTTGGCTGGTGTATCGCATGCAGCCAATAACATTGGATGTGGTGTACAGTATTTTGCTTTTTTCTGCGGTGTTTGCCGTAAACTATTTTTGGCAAGGAAGCAGCGATTCTCTCCTGACAACCTCTATTCTCAAGTCAGTCATACTGGTAGGAGGTGCGTTACTCGTTATTCTCTATTTCCGTTTGAGCGAAGACGTGCACAGTATGGTAAAAAAGGTGCTTAAACCCCTTGGGATTAAACTGAACGATTGACCAGGTTTTCAATTATTTCGTAAACACAACTTCGGCATTGGCACGTGGAAATTCATCCACAAAACCACCCGGAGTGATATTAAACACTTCTACTCCGTTTTCTTTGGCATAGCGATGCAATTCTTCGTATCCCACGTGCACCTTGTGAAGGTTTAAAAATACTTGGCGCAATCGTACGGGGCCACTGCCATCGGCGTGGACCAAAGGATGCCTGAATGGCTTGTCTGTGTAAAAATGAGAAACCTCTTCAAAAAGAACGTTGTTTTCTAACACCAAGTTTTTATGGAAATCATGGTCGATGCCGGTAACGTAGATTTTCTTTGGTTGCATTTTGATCGACAAAAACAAGGCGGCATTGATTACGTTTTGTGATTGAGGCATGCCCAATCCCAATTGGTATGCGAGCGACCTAAACCATTGCATTCCTTTGATTACGGTGTAGTTGAAAGTGGCAATTTTGATCCCGTGTTCACGGGCTTTTTTTGCCATAAAACTATTTTTATAGGCCGTAGGTATAAACAAAGTCATCCCCCAATTTTGGGTAAACAGGTTTTTCCAAGTCTCGTTGATTTGGTGCTGCCATTCGGCAAATTCGGGCTTGATTTTTACCCGAGGATGTTGATTGGGATCGTTAAAAACCGCATCGTTAAAATGGAAAAAATCGCCATCTAAGAGGAGGTAATATTTGGGTTTTATCGTTTTAAAATAGGGTCCGAAGGCAAACTTGTTTACACAGAGTACTGCGGGGTCGATACTCTTGGTTTGGGTGTTTTCGAGGAACTGCTTTGCCGATGGTCCATTGCCAATGATGAGGATTTCGTTGTCTTGCTTTTTGGGAATGCTCGGAGTGGGCCTGGATTTTATGGCGATTTTTCCGAGAGAAAGTAAACTAGAAATTGGCATTGCCTTAAATATCGATCGTGAAATTAAAGATTAAATAATCCCAAAACGTGATTCATTTGCCCGCTGCGTTCTAAGATCACTTCTACAAATTCTCTAAAGGCGCCATCGCCCCCTTTTTTTGTTGTGACAACATCACAAATGTCTTTGATGTAATCACTTGCATTTGCTGGCGCGCCTGAAAATCCTACTGCCTTCAGTAAGTCGATATCGCCAAGATCATCGCCTATGTAAGCCACTTCGCTGAGTTCAATGCCCATGGATTCGCATAGTTCCGTTGCAACGGTTAGCTTGTCGGTGATGCCTTGAAATAACAGGTCGATTTTTAATTTTTTCGCCCGATTCGCAACGATTTTCGTATCCTCGCCAGTGATGATGGCAATTGGGATGTTGAGCTTTCTGCAAAAAATAATACCTGCACTATCGATGGTATTGAACTTTTTGAACTCGTTTCCTGTATTGTCGTAATACATCCCGCCGTCTGTCCAAACCCCGTCTATGTCTGTGATGATAAGCTTAGGTAGAATCATGTTTTATGGGGTTAAAATGTACTTGTTGTGTATTTTTTCGGCAATCATCCAATCTTCGGGCTCGTCGATTTCCACCGCTGAATATTCAGGCATCTCCACAATTGAAATGGGAGGCGTAAGTCGATTTTTTGTCTGTAAAATATTGCCAACGCTGTTAATGTAAAAAGCGCCATTTTCCAGCATCTCTCCATCAAAATCCTGACGACGAGGTCGATTCATGAAATCGTAATTCATCGGCGTACCGTTTCTGTTCCAAAGGAATCGTTTGAACGTGGCGCATGAAATGATAGATCCATCGGGTTGAAGGTTCATTTGCGCAATTCCTTTGCTCAAGTGTTTGGTGAGCAGAAATGGGTTGGTGGCTTGGATTAAAATGAAACGATCTTCTGCATGCAACAGTGATTTTTCGAGGTATTCAAGCATCACAGATTCGGTGCTTGCTTTGTCGTTCGCATTCTCTGCAGAGCGATGGTACACTACGATTTTGGAAAGTCCTAGATGGGTTGCGGTGTCGGCAATTTCTTCACTGTCTGTAGCGATAATAATTTCTGAAATCTCGGGGCAATCTTGTGCGGCTTTGGCGGTCCAATAGAGCAAGGGTTTTCCATTGAATGGAAGAATGTTTTTGCCCGGTATGGATTTGCTGCCACCGCGAACTGGTATGAAAGCCACGGTTTTCATGGATTAACCGCGGTATTTTAGCTTGTCGCGCTGTACTTGTTCGATAGCCAAAATTTCAGTTGACTTAGAACGGAGCGAGCGATATACTGCATTCAGGTCGCGAGCCAATTTCTGTAGACCAGCGAATTCCAAAGAAGCGGCGTGGTCAGTGCCTTTCCAAGTGCGATCTTTTGTGAAGTGACGCTCTACCCATGTGGCACCCAATGTGTATGCTGCAATGTCTACGGCGATACCCAAGTGGTGTCCTGAAAAACCAATGTCTGATACTTTGGCTTTGTAGGCTCCAGAAATCCTAGGGATCTCCATCAAACAGATATCTTCAAATGGAACGGGGTATCCAGAGGTGCAGGAATAAACGACCAAGCGTTTGGCTTGCTCTTTTTCTTCGAAGAATGAAATCAATTCGTTTTCTTCCTCGTGGGTGGTCATGCCCAAAGAGACATGGACTTCACCTTTGTATTCGTCGCGGAGTACGCGCAATAAGTCGATATAATTGTTGCAAGCCGATGGAACTTTCAAGAAGCTAGGCTCAATTTGGATCAATTCTTTGGCTGATGTGACATCCCAAACGGAGGTTGAATATTCGATACCTTGGCTTTCAGCGAACTTTTTTAGGTCGGCGTGTTGCTCCAGCGAAAATTCCAAAAATTCTCTGTGTTCACCGTAGGTATTTCCATAGGAATTGCCTGGGTTTGGATGGGGCGCGTTGTATTGCTCTTCGGTCAATAATTCGCGGTTGTTGCGCTTTTGAAATTTGGCAACATGGGCCCCGGCATGCTTGGCCATTGTGATGAGTTCTTTTGCAATTTCGAAATCACCTTTGTGGTTGCAACCTATTTCGGCTATGAGTTTGGGTTCTTTATACATCGTGTAGATTTTGAGCGATGGGATGCATCGTACAATACAAAAATACAAAAAATGGGTTCAAATGCCATATTTTTGTCGGCAATGTCAGTGTTTTCGCGTTGTATGGGCCCCGGAAGCCCCAGTATATCACTAAATGCTCTGCAATTGCAGAAGCGGGATGCGGTAAATGAGAAGGTTGAAAAAGGGGTTTACGGTTTTGAATCGGTTCCTTGTGCCTGCTGCGGTTCGGTGGATTCAGAGTTGATTTCTGAGAGGGATCGATATGGACTATTCTTTTCGGTTCAGCTGTGCAAAGGGTGCGGAATGGTGTACACATCGCCGAGGATGACGGATGCGGCGTATGGCGAATTCTACGACAATGAGTATCGACCCTTGTATGTAGGGTCTGAGCGTGCAACGGACGATTTTTTTGCTGAGCAGAGAAATCAGGGACGGAGAATTTACGATTTTTTGCGTGGTGCCGGAGTGATGCGCGATTCGATGAAAATTGTTGAGGTGGGTTGTGGTGCGGGCGGCATTCTAGATTTTTTCCGCAGTGAAGGTCATGCCGTTCTTGGAATTGATTTGGGTTCAGAATATGTTGCTTATGGCAGGGATGTTCACGGCTTGGATTTGAGGGTTTGTATGCTGAGCGATTTGGCTTTGGATTTTGTTCCTGATTTGGTGATTTATTCTCATGTCATGGAGCATATTTTACACCCTTTGGATGAGATGAAAAACATCGCGAAGGTGAGTGGTTCCAATACTTTGGTTTACATCGAAGTGCCTGGATTGAAAAACATTCACAAGAGTTATGCGATGGATGTGATGAAGTATTATCAAAATGCCCATTCTTACCATTTTACATTGGGAAGTTTGCGACATTTGATGGAGAGTGCTGGGTTTACATTGGTGAGCGGAATGGAATATGTGCGGTCGATTTTTAAGTTGAATACAATTTCGAACGGTGCGCCGGGATTGGCAGAAGATGATACTACCAAAACCGTTGATTCGGGTGTAAATGGGGAGAATGGGAGAGGTGGTGTTGCTACATTTAACGAGTACGATTCGATTCGAAGTTATTTGGTTTGGAATGAGCGATATCGATGGGTATTTCCGTTGACGGTGAGTGGGTTGAAGCAGAGAGCGAAGCGATGGAAGAAGCGCTTGTTGGGATAGGGGATTGAAATTTCTGTGCGGCGATGGGATAAATGTTTATTTTTGCCGACCTAAATTATGTTAAATCTGATCATTTTTGGCCCTCCTGGGGCGGGAAAAGGGACGCAAAGTGAGCGTTTATTGGAACAATATTCCTTGCAGCATATTTCCACCGGGGATTTGCTGCGCGCGGAGCGCGCAGCCGGAACCGACCTTGGCAATCAAGCCAATGAATACATCGCCAAAGGCGAATTGGTGCCGGATGCAGTTGTGATTGGAATGGTGAAGAATTTCATGCTTGCCCACGGCGAAGCCAAAGGTTTTATATTCGATGGTTTTCCCAGAACTACACCTCAAGCCGAAGCATTGGATGCGATGTTGGCAGATTTCAATACCCAAATCGGCATCGTATTGGGATTGGAAGTCAATGAAGACGAATTGGTGAAGCGATTGTTGTTGCGTGGCCAAAGTAGCGGACGTGCGGATGACCAAGACGAGTCAACCATTCGAAATCGTTTCCAAGAATATCAGAACAAGACATTGCCGTTGCAAGGTTTTTATCAAGCCCAAGGCAAATACAAAGGCGTTCAGGGAATCGGTGAAGTGAGTGCGATTTACGATTCATTGTGCGCAGAAATTGATCAGGTTTTGGGATGAGAGCTTTCACCGAAGCGGTTAAATGGGTATTCTTAGACCTAGACAATACGCTTTGGGATTTCGACGCCAATGCGGAAGAGGCGATCAAGGAGCTTTATCATCGACATCAACTGCATCTTCATAGTGATTTTCATGTGGATCAATTTTTGGCGTTATACAAAGACGTCAATGCCGCTTATTGGTTGCGCTATGAAAAGGGCGAGGTGACAAAAGAAGTGCTTCGTACGGCAAGATTTACCGATACTTTTACAGCCATGGGTGTTGCTCCGGCACTGCAACCTGCGAATGTTTGGCAAGAGTATTTGGAGATTTGTCCTGTGATGACAAGGATGATGCCTGGCGCTTTGGATTGTTTGGCGGAATTGAAGAAAAAATATCGTATAGCACTGTTAACCAATGGGTTTGAAAAGACCCAGCAAACCAAAATTGCTGTCTCCGGAATAGCCCCTTACATTGACTTTATGCTGTCGTCCGAAGCCATTGGAATTGCCAAACCCGATCCAAAGTTTTTTGGCCTGGCATTGGAAAAAGCGGGCTGCGATGCCAAAGAGGCGGTTTATTTGGGCGATACTTGGCATACCGATGTTGAGGGGGGGATGGGCGCTGGTATTGTATCGTATTGGTATCGAAGAGGACAAGATTTTAGGTCCATGCCGCAAGACGATCCTTGTTTTGGTGGGGTTGTTGAAGATCTGTTAGACTTTGCTCGGTTGTAGATTTTTCTGTGGATGTGATGTCCTCAAATTTTCGTATTTTTGTATTTAATGAAAAAAATCGGTTTGAAATTGGTGTTTATGATGGCCATTCTTGTTGGCTCTATGAATTTCGCGTCTGCGCAGGGTTTTGAAATCCAAGACAAGCAAAAGGTGCATGATTTTTATCCCAATGCGAACGATCCGATGGATTGCTATATCCACTTTAAAAATTTGAAGAAAACCAATATGGTTTTCGGTTACAAGAGTTTATTGATTGATTATCCAATGTTTTGGGATGTTTCTTTCTGCGATAACAAGAACTGCTACGCGAGCTTCAAAGCACAGGATACCATGGCCGCAGTAGCTACCAATATGGAAGCGTCTTTGAAAATTACTGTTTTCCCAAATGGGAAAGCGGGTGTAGCGAAGGTTCAATATCTCGTGTTTGATTATGAAAATCCAACCGATATGGATACGGTGACTTGGAATATCAATGTGCGTTGGGGTGCGAGTACGAAGTCTTGGATTGTTGAGGCGGTACAAGTTTATCCAAATCCCGTGGTTGATGTATTGAATGTATCGGCGCTGGGTGAGTCTTCAATGGAAGTGGTGGATTCTCGCGGTGCGGTTGTGAAAAATACGATGCCAGTAGCCGGACGTATGAATGTGTCTGATTTGGCTGCCGGTTTGTACTTTATCCGTTGTCAATCAATGGGCAAGGAACAAACGATATCTTTCGTAAAGAAATAATGTAATTTTTCCACTGGATTCACCATGTTAGGCATTCCAGTTTGGGCTTGGGCAATTGTCCTCTCCGCAGCCATCGGCCTGTCGGTCCTTCATTATTTTAAACTTTTAAAGTCGAACACATCTCAGTTGTGGTGGGTGGCATTTGGATTGAGGGCGTTGGGATATTCGGCGGTGTTGTTGCTGCTGTTTAATCCCTGGTGGACAAGAAAGAAAGAGCTCGTGGAACTCCCCCTGTTACTAGTATATGAGGACAGGAGCGCTTCCATTGATTCGGGGTCTATTGAAAAATGGAAGTCGATGACGCAAGATATCGCATCGAACAAGAAAATGCGTGTTCAGCGGTTTGGCTTTTCAAGCGATGTGTTTCTCGGCGATACGGTGTTGGCGAAAGATAAAATGCGGACAAATTTATCGGCTGTGATGCGACATGCCGCGGCGAAGTCTGTTACCTCCCCCGTGGGTGGAATGGTGATCATGTCAGACGGGATTGTGAACGAAGGGTTAGATCCTTCGGTGGGTACTTTGCCTCCGCATACCCCAATAATTGCGGTGGGTTCGGGGAATATTACACCCAGAATTGATGCTTTGGCGGGCGGATTACTCTGTAACGACGAAGTGTTTTTGGGTAATTCATTTGTGATAGAGTCAAGCCTTCGGGCGGTTCGATTGTCAGGCGAAACAGTGGTTGTTCGATGTCTGTTGGG
>DDYM01000072.1:0-3067 GCA_002347985.1 Bacteroidetes bacterium UBA2234 | reverse complement strand
TGTTGTAATTGATCCGGCAAAGGGAGAGGGGAATCTTGCGAACAATGTTCAAACGAAATACGTGAAGGTGGTGGACGAGAGAAAAAAGGTTGAGATTTTGTTTGCTGAGCCGCATCCAGATATTTCTGCAATCGGTCGCGCTCTGGGTATGGAAGGTCAGTTTTCTTGCATTGCGAAGTCGAAAAAGGAAAGAAGCGAAAATGCGGATGTATATGTTTTACATGGTTGGAATTGGACGGAAAACTCAGATTTAGACTGGTTAAAAAGCCAATTAAAACGGGGGAAAGCAATTTGGATTTTTGCCTCACCCGGGATGCAGTGGACTGCTTTGGGAAGGGTATTCGACGTAAATTGGGGTGGCAATGCTTCGATATGGCAGGATGCCCAGCCGCACTGGAATGACGCGTTTTCCGGATGGAGTCCTTCGGCCGAGGAGTCGCAGCGTTGGGGGAGTTTGCCTCCTGTAAAATCACCTGTAGTGAAATTGGCATTGCCCGTGAGTAGTGCCGCCGTTTTATATCAGAAGTGGGGTGGCGCATCAACGCAGTTGCCTCTTATGTCCACCTGGAAAGTGGGGAATTCAGGCGTTGGGATGTTCTTCGGCGAGGGCATTTGGCGTTGGCGCATCGAAGATCGAAAAGACGGCGAGGGCAAAGTGTTTGATGCTTGGGTTAGGCGAATGACAGGTCTATTGGCTGCAGGGTCGTCCACCAAAAAGTCATTGGAAATTTCATTATCAAAACAGCAGTTTGATTTGTCCGAGGAAGTAGTTGTCCGCGTGATTTGCAGAGACAAAGCGGGTGAGTTTGACGATGAAGTGCAGCGAACTTTGAAAGTTGCAAAGGTTGAAAATGGTGTAAATAAGTCCATGAATATCATTTCCTTAGAGAAAGACAATGGTGGTTGGCGAGGCATAGTGACGGGGTTGACTGAAGGAGAGTATCAATTGGTTGCCGAGGGAGGAATTGATCGTTCACAGGCTGAGGCGCAAATTGCTCTTACGAATCAGCCATCGGAATTGATGGATTTACAGGCAAATCACGGGCTTTTAAGGACTTTGGCATCGCGATCGGATGGAGGATTTTGTAGGGTGGGAGAGGTAGATGCGTTTTCTAAATTGTTGAAGGACAAAGTGAATCAAGTTCCTGTGATGCGCGAGGAGGTGAGCAATGAGCACTGGTGGGATTCTATCATTTGGTTTCTGATCATTGTTGTGAGTTTTGGCGCTGAGTGGGGATTAAGGCGATGGATGGGGAAATACTGATTTTCGCAAAACAATCACGAACTTTGTAGTATGGCACGCATTGTAGTGGGAATGAGTGGAGGGGTTGATAGCTCCGTAGTGGCTATGTTGTTAAAACAACAGGGGCATGAGGTGATTGGCCTGTTTATGCGGAATTGGAATGATGCCAGTGTAACTTTGGAGGATGAGTGTCCTTGGATAGACGATAGTAGGGATGCGATGTTGGTGGCTGAGCATCTGGAGATCCCGTTTCAAGTATTGGATTTAAGCGCTGTTTATAAGGAGCGCATCGTGGATTATATGTTTGAAGAGTACGGAAAGGGACGAACGCCCAATCCAGATGTGTTGTGCAATCGGGAAATTAAGTTTGATGTTTTTTTGGACGAGGCTTTGAAGTTGGGTGCTGATTTTGTGGCTACCGGTCATTATGTGCGTAAGGAAGTTGTGTTGGTGGATGGGATTGAGGAATATCGTTTGATGTGTGGCAAGGATAAAAATAAGGATCAAAGTTATTTTTTATGCCAGTTGAATCAGTTTCAATTGAGCAAGGCACTGTTTCCGATTGGTGATTTAGAGAAGTCTGAAGTACGTCGATTGGCCACCGAAGGTGGACTTGGTACCGCAGCAAAGAAGGATAGCCAGGGTTTGTGTTTTATTGGGCATGTGAGTTTGCCTGATTTTTTACAGCAAAAATTAAAAGTGAAAGAGGGGGATGTGATTGAGATAGAATCCGATGGTGTGGCCTCGAAAAGAGAACTTGAGAGGATGCAATCTATGCAAGGATTGGAAGATTTTAGACATTGGCACTCAAGTTTTTCGTCATTGGACGGCAAGGTGATTGGGAAGCATCAAGGGGCTCATTTTTATACCCGCGGTCAAAGAAGAGGTTTGCAAATTGGAGGTAAGCCTTTGCCATTATTTGTTCTTCAAACTGACGTATTAAATAATATCATTTATGTGGGTCAAGGTGAAGACCACCCAGGGTTGTTGTCGATGGGTTTGTTTGTAATGGAAAATGAATCTTGTTGGGTACGACCTAGTATGAGGAGTAAGGTGTTGAATTCTAATGATTTGATGTGCAAATTTCGATATCGACAGACGTCTGTCTCTTGCACTTTGAATGTCCATGATTTCGGTTACCAAGTGGTGTTTTCTGAGCCTCAAAAAGCGATTACTTCGGGCCAATTTGTAGCTATTTATTTAGAAGATGAAATTGTATTTAGCGGCGCGATTTTGTAGATGTGGAAAACATATTGAAATAAATGTCTGAGTTTTGTCATTAAATTTAAATTAGAAGCAACGAAAACAACGAAAAACGCGTTAATAGCATTAACGCGTTAAAAAATACTGTATTGCAATGAAATTTACCCTGAAATCGACCTTGGTGGTCGTTCTATTTCTTTTTACCTTTTGGTCTAAATCTGAGGCTCAAATTACATCTTCTGGAAAAACTTTTTACATGAGTTTCATGGAAATGGAAACCCGAAGTGGAGGTTTGCCTGATACATTGTTGTTGTTCGTGACTTCGGATGTTAACACTTCCTTGGTGTTGGACAATCCAAGGGTTGCGGGTTCAAACCAAACGGTAAATATTACCGCTGGAAAGGTTAATAGAATTGAGGTTGACAGAACTTATTACTACCCAGTGGGTTCGGAATTCCCAGCCACAGACGTGAATAGTAAAAAGGGTTTGCGCATTGTTGCAAAGGATCCAGTAAACGTATATTGTTTGAATCTAGAATTGAACCGCTCAGATGCAACCTTCATTTTGCCCTACGAGAGTATGCCATCAGCGCCAGAATTTTATATTCCTAGTTTTGCTCC
>DDYM01000058.1 GCA_002347985.1 Bacteroidetes bacterium UBA2234 | reverse complement strand
ACAGAATATTGTTTCCACGTGGAACCTTGTTTTAATTCCACGGAGTAATCAAAAGTGCTTTTGATATACGGACAAGACCAACCGGAATAACTATTCCACTTCAAAGTCCGAGGGGCAAAGGGCTGGAGCAATATGTTTTGGTGGTGGCAACAACTATCATCTATGTAGCCACAATCGTTTTTGCGAATAGTTCGATATGTGTATTTGGTATTTGAGGCGCTTACGGCGTTGTCTTTGAGAAAAAATGCTCCACCACTGCTTGTGGTTTGGATTGTTAGCCAAGAAGCACCGTTTAGCTTTTGTATTTGCAAAGAAGACGAAGCGCCATCTTTTTGCCATTGACCGTCTATAACCAATTGATTATCAGACATAACGCTTACTCCACGCAACAATGAAAGTGGGGGTGTGGTAACGGAATAACTATAGGCTAGAGACACCGCATTCGATGTGGAGGTAACAATAGATCCCACCTTGTGGGCCCGCACAATGTATAAATAACCGTGATTTAATACATAGGTAGAATCTTGAAATTGGTATGTTCCTGGGTTGTTTGTTAAATCGGTCGTTTTGGCGCCTAAAAACGCCCATGTGTTTGTGGTGACGTCAAAGCGATAAATATCATATTTGGAAACCAACCAGCCTTGATAAATAGACCACGACAAGATGGTTTTCTTGGAACACCAAAATTTTGAGTTGGGCTGAACATCTAGTTTAATAGGCGAATGGTAATTACTTATTAATCCACCATTTAAACAACTATCAAAAGCAGCAATGGCAAACTGATTATTGCTCACAACAGGGTCGAATTGTGATTTGTTAAACAAATAACTTGTAGAGAACGTATCGACGAGAAGTGCGTTTCCGCCACCCTGAAATTTAAACAAGCTATATCCCAAAATATCTGTTTCATTTGGTCTAGTCCACCCAGCGATTAACCGTTGCGAGCCGAAATCAATACTCACACTATCCGGTTCAAGTTGTTTAGGAGCAACATCATCGATGAACAAGTGGTTGGAGCTGAAGGTGTCTTTGCCATTGCATGCGAAGGATGTCACAACGTAAACTTCCCACTTTTTTTTACTACTAAGAACGGTCGTAATGCTTGTGGTGTTTAGAACGCCGACTTGTTTTAACAACCTCCAACTGGATGTCGCATCTTCTCTGCCATACAAGCGGTGGTATGAAAAACTTCCGCATGCGTCAGTTGGCGGGGTTAGTGTGAGAGTGAGTTCTGCCGTGATTCGATCTTGACAAGCTCTTCGTAAAATCGCAGGACCGGTAATCGCATAACTAGTTATTGCCGAAAAAAGGCTCAAACAAAAAAATGCAATATGTCTAATTGGGCGATTCAAGCGGGATCTTTCAACTGTTGGTGTTTCCGGAAAGTACTGTTATAAACGATGTTGCGTGTAAATAATTGTTCGCGGCGGTCAGAATTTCCTCAGCCGTAATCGACCATATTTCTGGTAATACGGAATTATAATAGTCGTTCGGTAAATTACGGTAAATCAGATGTTGTACTTTGGAGTTCATAGCAAACGGACCGTCAAAACCACTTCTGAATTGTCCTGCGTAATACTGTTTGATCTTGTAGAGTTCCTCTTCTGTGATTTTGTTTTGTTTCAATGAGTCGAATATTTCTTCAATGCAGGCCAATGATTCATTGATGTAATTGCTGTTTAATTCACCAGAAATGGTCCAGGTGTAATTTTGGAATGCCGGCCGAAAATAAGACCCAATCCCATATGTTAATCCTTTTTCTTCTCTTAAAATTTGCATCAAACGCGACCCAAAATACCCCCCGAGCACCAGATTTAGTAGGGTAAGGCAGTGCCTTTCTCTCAGGTCTTTGGGTACTATATGAGTAACCATTTGTAGACTAACTTGTGTTGTGTTTTCAACGGGGTGTTTAATCAATGATTTACCAAATGATGGACTTTCGTTTTTGTCAGGTATCGATTCTGATTCATCGTATGATATATCAAACCCGGTGCTCGGGAATTCTACGAGCAGTTCTTCTAAGTGAGATACCGTCTCATCATCGTAATCGCCAGAAATAAACAACATTAATCCACCAAGGTGGAGGTTTTTTGTTTTGAACTCGATTAAATCAGAACGTGTAATGCTTTGATAATCATTCAAATCACCATGAGACCCCAGTACATGTGATTTTCCGTAGAGGTTTTCTAATGCTAGTCGATTAGACCAATATTTGGGTGTTTGTTGTTGTCTCTCCAAGGATCCGCGACGGATCATTACGGCATTTTCGAACTCTGCAACGGGATAATTAGCCGATGCAATGTGTTTAAAAATCCAATTGGAAACGTCCTTTAAGTGCTTTTGGCCACAGCGGAAAACCAAAGAAGATCCCAATAAATTTGTGTCGGTGCTATGATTCGCCCCTAGGTGGTCCAGGTATCGAACAATATCATATTCAGAATGCGAATCGTCTCCTGAAAGTATCAGATCCAAGGCCAATGATGCTTGATATGGTTTGGCTTGTTGCCTTGTGCCGGTTGGCCAAAACAACTCCACACGAACCACACCAACAGAGCTGGGTTCGCCACGAAATATGGGATGACCAGATTTAAGTTGGTCAATCACAATTTTATTTAATGCCAACGACTCTATCGTTTTCGCTTGAGGCCTTGTTGCTCTGAATGAATCGTTCATTTTTTAGGGTGGTAATAAATCACAGACACAGTATTTTCTTTTAGTGTTGCCGATGCGGTTGTCATGACTTCTTGGAGAGTAAGCCCCTCTATTGTATTGGGTTCTTTGTTGATTTGTTCGATGTCGCCAGCATTGGCGTAATAACAAAGTTTTTGTGCCAATTGCATGGGTTGAGTGGCCTCAAAAAGCAAGTTTGTTACGTGTCGATTTTTGACGCCTTCAAATGCGAAAGAAATATCATCAGTTGGTATTAATACTGTTTGAATAATCTCAAGTAATGCTTGTTCTCCTTCGGCATGTGAAACGTTGGGGTTTAAGATTCCGTAAAGCAAAAACAAGCCCTCTCCAAGTCCGCGCAAGTAAAAGCACTCCGATGAATTAAAGAGCTTTTTGTTTTTTACCAATTCCATTTGAAGTGGAGAAACGTCCGAGCCGCCCAACACTTCTGAGAACATTTCCAAGTGTAATGATTTTGGATCATTAAAAAAGGGACCGCGCCATACCAAAAACACAGCTGGATTTGGACTTAGATCCTCTGCTTCTAAAAAACGACGTTCTGTTTGAACGGGCTCGTCGATGTATTGATTTGTGTTTGGTAGCGCATCTTTTACAATTCCACCAAACCATTTATCAGACAGCGCCTTTGTTTCGTCGAGTGAAATATCACCCACCACAGAGACAATTGCGTTTTGAGGACAATAGTAAGTATCGTAGAAGGCTTGAACATCCTCAATTTTTGCTTCCTCTACATGATGAAAATTCAAACCAATGGTTGGCCAGCGATATGGGCTTTCTTTATAAACGAGTGATCGAACGTGATGCCAAAGCAATCCAAAAGGTGCATTGAAACAGCGCTGTTTAAATTCCTCTACAACAACACCTTGTTGCACGGAAAGAGATTTTTCATTGATATTTAGCGCCAACATTCGATCGCTTTCAAGCCAAAATGCTGTTTCCGCATTTTCATTAGGCATGACCAAATAATAATTGGTAATCTCATTGTTGGTAAAGGCGTTGTTTTGTCCCCCGGCTTCCTCTACTTCTTTGTCGAATATGGCTACGTTTTTTGACCCAGAGAACATAAGGTGCTCAAAAAGGTGAGCAAAACCCGTTCGATTTTGATTTTCATCCCTTGCGCCAACATTATACAGAGTATTTAAAACGATAGTGGTTCGTGTTTTATCCTCAAGATGAATAACGCGAAGCCCATTTTTTAAAATGAATTGATTGTATGAATACACAATACAAATTTATTCCTTTTCAAGGGCTGATAAAAAACGCCTTGTTGGTGTTTACCAACAAGGCGTTACACTGTACAGTGTGGGCTAATCTAAAACGGGGTTTTGTTCGATCGATTCTGTTTCAGTGAACAAAACGGTTTTTCCCTTCGCTTCAATCAATAAGATGTTTTTTACAACAACTTCTGACTTCTCTCTCTTCGAACCATCAGCCCCCAAATAAGATCGATGTTGTAAACGCCCTTCAATCATGAGTTTGCAGCCTTTCTTCACCATTCTTTCCATCAAGGTCGCAACGCCGCCCCAGGCCACCAAACGATGCCACTGGGTGTTTTCAACTACCGTGCCTGTGCCCAATGTAACCCTTTCATTGGTAGCCAAATTTAGCTTTGCGAGCTTTTTCCCGCCTTCAAACTCTCTTACTTCAGGGTTTCCACCCACGTTTCCAATTAACCTTACGGAATTCAATAAATTTTTCATAACTCTTTTCTCGTCAATTACTTTATATATTCTTTTTAACTTTTGATCATTAATCTATCACCTTGGCCTTCGGTGTTTTGATTGAATCACAATTCAAAAGTAGCATCGTAAAAACCCACTAATCGGAGATTAATCGACTCTATTCGTTTTTATACGTTTAATCACACATGACTGTTTTGGGGGATAATCCCTTAATTGTTGTTTTAGCCCAAAAAGCTATGGAAAAAATGATTACTGAAAAGCCAATTTGTCTAGAATGTGGCGATAAAATTAAGGGTCGATCCGACAAGAAATTTTGTAATGACGCCTGTAGAAGTGCACACCACAATAAAAAAAACAAGGTGGCAAGTACACCTCAAAAAACAATAAATAACCTACTGAGTAAAAACCGACGAATTTTAAAAGACTGTTTTGAGCAATCAGAGGATAAAACAGTTCCAAAAATGAAATTAGAAAACAAGGGTTTTGTTTTTAATTTTTATACCCACCTGGTTGACACGAACAAGGGCATTTCCTACAAATATTGCTATGATTTTGGTTATTATCCCGGATCAGATGGTTACATACACATAGCCAAATACCCAGGAACATATTTGTAAACAAGGGCATCCTCCGATTTTACACTACCTTTGCAGAGTAAATCAACATTGAATTATGGCAAACTCTCCAAAGAAAGAACAAGGCAATGGTAAAAAGTTTCAAAACCGACTTCCAGGGGAAAAACGCAACCGAAAAGTAGACGCGGACAAGTCAGAAGCGAAAAAAACGAAATTTTTTACAGAAAATAAATCAAGTTCGTCTGGGGCCGATAAGCCAAGATTCGAATCTAGAGGAAGGGATATAAATGAACGCCCTCGTTTTTCTTCTGGAGAAAACAGAGCTGAACGACCAAAGTTTGGATCAGACAACAGGGGTGGAGATAGGTCAAGATTTGGTGGCGAAAGCAAAGGTGGTGACAGGAGTGAGCGCCCCAAATTTGGGACCGAAAAGAGATTTAGTGACAGGTCAGATAAGCCTAGGTTTGGCGGTGATAACAGGCCGGGAGAAAGACCCAAATTCGGGAATGACCGAGGAGGCGACAAGCCGAAATTTGGTGGAGAGCGTAAATTTGGGGAAAGAGGCGATAGACCAGCTTTTGGTGGAGACAACAAAGGTGGAGAAAGACCCAAATTTGGAAATAATTCAAGAAGTTTTAATGATAAAAGTAGGGCCCCATTTGGCAATAGCCCGAGAGGATCATTTAAAAAACCTGGTGAAGGTTTTACCGGCGGCGATAGAAATGGAAACCCAAGGTTCGCGGGTGACAGGAGTGATAGGCCCAGATTTGGTGGTTCAGAAAAAGGATTTGAACCAAGGGGCGGGGACAAGCCTAAGTTCACGAGAGATGGTGGATTTGACAAACCGAGACCCTCATCTAGTTATAAGGGAAATGACAATTCAAAATTCGGAGATAATAATCGATTTGGCAGCGTAAATAGAGGAGGAGACAAACCTTCATTTGGACCAAGGGATCGTGGAACTGAACGTCCAAAATTTGGTGGTTCAGACAGAGGATCGGACAGACCGAAGTTTGGGGGAGTAGACAGAGAAAATACCAAGCCAAGGTTTGACAGGGATGAAAAGAAATTTGACAAACCGAGAACTGAGAGATCTGAAACTTTTGAATCGGCAGAAAAGTTTAATAAGCCAAAAGTAGCGCCAGGTGCAGGTTTATCTAAATTTAAACCCATCGGTTCCGAGCCCATTGCGCCAAAGAGAGAATACAACGAAGGGCCAGAACAAAAAAAAACACATTATTCTGACGACGAAAAACCCAAAACATTTGGTATTCCAAAAGCGGATAAAGCAGATACCCCCATCGGTTTTAAAGGCAGTAAAAGAGAATTTAATCGGGTAGTAAACAATCTGGAAAAGAGTGCAAGTCATGCCAAAAGTGATGAAATAAGGCTCAACCGATATATTGCGAATAGTGGAATTTGTTCACGTAGAGAAGCCGACGACCTCATAACACAGGGTTTAGTCAAAGTCAATGGAGAGGTAGTAACAGAGTTGGGTACGAAAATCCGTCCATCAGACAACGTTAAAGTTGAAGATCGCAAGGTGATACCCGAGAAACCGGTTTATATTATTATGAATAAGCCCAAGGGTTACATCACAACTACAGATGATCCAGAGGGAAGAAAGACGGTGATGGAATTGATTGATTTGCCTGGAAAAGAGCGTATTTATCCAATTGGAAGATTAGATCGCAACACCACTGGGGTATTACTCCTTACTAACGATGGAGAAATGTCGCAAAAATTAATGCACCCGAGTTTTGAAATTAAAAAGGTGTATCGAGCAACATTGGACAAAAAACCAAGTAAAGATCACATGTTGAAATTGGTGGAAGGTGTTGAATTGGAAGATGGAATGATGGCGTTTGAACAGTGTGGATTTGTTGAAGAAGGAAAAGAGAATGTATTAGGGATAGAAATCAAAAGTGGAAGAAATCGAATCGTGAGAAGGATGTTTGAGCACTTTGGATATGAAGTAACTGCACTTGATCGCGTTTTGTTGGGTGAATTCGACAAAGTGAAATTGGGCAGAGGCAAATGGAGATTTTTAACCGAAAAAGAAATGAATTATGTTGATCGGTTGAAGCGCACAAAACCCAAAGCGATTAAATCGTAATTGGCGATTCAGCGAGCACACTGTTGGCTTGAATTTTTCCTTGTAAAATGCGCCAATTCATCGGCCATAAATTGTTAAATCCCGTATTTACGGCATTTGCTGTGCCTAATGAAATAGAATTCCATCGCAGACCCGTGATGCCTTTTTGATCGATCCGAATGGAAAGGAATTCTCGTTTATAATATTGTAGTGCTTCGTCTAAAGTTAAGTTGTAAAGCGGGTAATTCACAGGTTTTTTAGCCAACAAATCGTATTCGGGATGAGTTTTCCATTGATTTTTGTTTAATTGTCCAGCGTTTACTCCGGTTTGTTTTATGCCTGGCAATAAAGCGGGAAGATTGAAATAATAATCATTCCATTTTCCATTTTTTACAACCATTAAACCATCTTGTAACTCATATCCAAAGTAATTTCCACGCAAAAAATCGGGGAGATTTTTACTGGGCTTAATCCGAGCAACCTTTGGTAATTTTAATCTCGTTTTGGAAGTCTTTTGTAAAATCGCAAAAAAGAAACCCTCACCTTGTGTTTGAGAAGGCATCATTCTATACTTACCCGGCTCGATTTCAAATATTCCCAAAGAATCAGGAAAATCATATTCAATAATATTTGCACCGAGTTCATTGGCGATGTAATTCACGTTGTCTTCATTCTCACAGCGGTTGTAAGTACAGGTGCTGTAAATCATTACTCCACCTTCCGCCAGGCTTGGCCAAATATCATGTGCAATTCGTTTTTGTCGGTCCGTACAGAGGTCAACATTGCTTAGGCTCCATTCTTCAATGGCGTCTGGGGTTTTTCTAAACATGCCTTCACCGCTACAGGGCATATCGGCAATTATTATTTGGAACAAACCATGAATTTCCCCAATTTGCTTGGCATCAGCAGATGTTACAATATGATTTCCTTGACCCCATTTACACAGATTTTCAATGAGAGTATTGCACCTGCTAGAAATAACTTCGTTGGCAACAAGCAAATCACCGGGTCTTAAATGAGAAGCAACGTGAGTGCTTTTTCCTCCGGGCGAGGCACACAAGTCGAGTATCACAGCACCATCGTCGTAGTTATTGATGATTCGCTTGACCAATTCACCGATGATCATGCTATTGGCCTCTTGAACGTAATAGGCGCCGGCGTGAAAAGC
>DDYM01000039.1 GCA_002347985.1 Bacteroidetes bacterium UBA2234 | reverse complement strand
AAAACGAAAACTCCGCATCGCCATTCTCTGCACCGCACCCATTTTCGTCCTCTCCATGTTCCTCATGAACCAATTCCCCCATGATGGTATCATCCAATTCCTGCTTTCCCTACCCGTTATCCTCTTCAGCGGCCGCGATTTCTATCGCAACGCCATCAAAAAAATTAAACATCTGCAAACCAACATGGATAGCCTCGTGGCCCTATCCACCGCAACCGCATTTCTCTATAGTAGCTATCAAGTCGTACTGTATTACCTGTCTCAATTCGATGCAAATCCTACCCACCACAACCATTCAACCCGTCAATCCGCCCAACTAAACCATCCCCACTTTTATTTCGAATCCGCCACCGTCATCATCACCCTCATTCTGCTTGGAAAGTACCTCGAAGAACGAGCCAAGAATCAAAGCGCAAAAGCCATTCACGACCTACTTTCCTTACAACCCGCCCAAGTCACCGTTCTCAGAAACAACGTAGAAATCACCATTCCCACCGCCAATATCATCCTTGGGGATTTCGTAATAATTAAACCCGGCGAACGCATTCCTGTGGATGGAAAAGTGCGATCCGGATCCTCCTATATCGATGAATCCGCCATTACCGGCGAACCCCTTCCCACATTTAAAGAAAAAGGCAGCCCCGTTTTCGCTGGAAGCCTAAATCAGCAAGGAACACTAAAAATACTTGCCCAAAAAATTGGCAAACAAACACTGCTCGCCCAAATCATTTCACGAGTGGAACAAGCCCTGGGATCCAAACCAGAAATTCAAAAACTGGCCGATCGAATCTCGTCCATTTTTGTCCCAACCGTATTCCTCATCGCCGTCGTTTCCGCACTGTTTTGGTACATTTTCCCATTCAACACACCACCCCAATTTGCCCTTACCACCTTCATCAACGTCCTGATCATCGCCTGTCCCTGTGCGCTTGGACTCGCTACACCAACCGCCTTGATGGTAGGGATCGGCAAAGGTGCCAAACAAGGAATTCTCATCAAAGATGCGCAAGCGCTGGAGTTGGCAAATAAAATCACAGATATCGTGTTCGACAAAACCGGAACCCTTACCCTGGGCAAACCGATGGTAGCCAACATACAAACTTTCCCAAGCACTAAACTGAGCGAAACACAAATTTTGCAAATCATTCAAAGTATTGAAAGCAAATCGGAACACCCACTCGCCCAAGCGATTATCGAACATATTGCTGGAATGTTAAAAGCAGACTCAGCCGATGTAACCCCAGAACTCCAATCTTTTACCAATCTACCCGGAAAAGGCATTGCCGCCCAAATTGACGATGTAAATTATTTTCTAGGAGCATGGAAATGGATCACATCTTCTCCAAACCTAACCATTAATCAACAGGCAATTGAACTTGCGAATCAACTGATCAATCAGGCCCATACCACCATCGCTTTGAGAACGGAAAATGAAATTCTGGCGATCGTAGGCATCTCAGATCCCGTGAAAGATTCCGCCGATGAAACATTGCATGCTCTACGCAACCTTGGCATTGAAATTCACATGCTCACCGGTGATAATTTGCAAACAGCAATGGCAGTTGCCAGTCCACTTAAAATTCAACATGTACAGGCGGAAACGCTGCCCAACCAAAAGTTCGATTATATTTCCCATTTACAATCACAAAATCGAGTCGTTGCTATGGTAGGCGACGGAATCAACGATGCGCAAGCCCTTGCCAAATCGGATGTAAGTTTTGCCATGGGAACAGGTTCTGCATTGGCGATGGAATCAGCGGCCATCACGCTTACAGGCGGACAAATTATGCAAATACCTACAGCCATCGAACTGTCTAAACAAACCCTTAAAACGATACATATCAACCTGATATGGGCTTTTGGATACAATGTCCTTGCCATACCCCTTGCAATGGGAATTTTCTTTCCCCTTTTCGGTTATGCACTCAATCCGATGATTGCTGGAGCGGCCATGTCGTTTAGCTCAATCTCTGTCGTACTCAACAGCCTCTGGCTAGCAAAAAAGAAAATCATATGAACCAAATTCAATTCAACACCAACATCAACTGTGGCAATTGCATCAAATCAGTGACCCCGTTTTTAAACGCGCTCGAAGAATTAGACGCATGGCAGGTAAATACCGATGTGGCAGAAAAAATACTAACAGTGGAAACCGAAATCAGTTCCCAAGAAATGGAGCAAAAGGTGATCGCCGCCGTTTCCGAAGCGGGTTTCAAGATTCAACCGGTAAGGTAAACTTTAATCGGCTCGGCTAAATTCGATACGCTTGGTTTTGTCGGATGGATTCTCCCACCACATTTCCTTGTTAGTCATGCGCAAAATGCGATACACTTTGGTTCCCAATTTCACACCAGCCCAAGTTTGTTCCATGCTAATATTCTCTTTGGTTTCACCCCAAACCCATTTCAAATCAACGCTGGCAGTGTTGTAAACACCGGGCGACATTTGCGTTTTGGTTACCGCGGTGCCAGAACCTTTTTTATCGAAAGTATAAATAAGAGAATCTCCCGTTTTGGGCGCAGTACCGGCTTCAAGGAATGTGCAATTCCAGCGACCGTCTAAACGACCTGCCTTGGAGCGGAACGACAAATTGGGTCCTTCAGAGTAGGTACACCCTTGCAATGCAGCTACTGCCACACAAATCACAGCGAATAATCTCATTTTCATAGGTTTGTAAAATATAGTTTGTTCGAATTAAATGAATTTTTCAAGGAATCAAAAGAAAATTGCCGAAATTTGCAGTACTGTAATGGGGTTGACTGGATTCGACGGGATGATTGGTTGCAGTGTAAGCATGTGGTGCGTGGGAGGTTTGCACCAAAATCTCAGCCTTCAAACTTTTAAGAGGCGAATCTAACTACGCCATGGCTGCCTAATCGGAATGATTAAGTAATTGCCATCTACCCCGAATGTCTCTATCTGAGCCGATGTTCGTCAGGGGTAGTCGACCCGCTCAGGTATGACCCTCACCCATCAACGCAGGGGATCATTACAAAGTTGGTTAAGGAATCACGTTGGCTAGGGTAGAGCCGGCCGATTCTCGAAAATCAATCTAACCCTAAACATGTAGAAAGCGCTAGTAATCGCATAGCCGGACGGGGGTTCGATTCCCCCCAATTCCACTTTTTAGACACCTAACCCATTGATTTTCAATGGGTTGTTTTTTTTCGACCAAAATCAGCAACATATTTCTGCTCTTTCATTAGTTTCGTAAAAATTAAAACACAATTCATGAAAAAACTCATCTTCTCACTGCTCCTATCCATTTCGGCCTCAACTGCAATTGCGCAAACCCAAGTGAAAGTAATTACCGTTATTGAATCCATCGTACCCATGGGTATGGGTAGATCCAGAATCATTGAAAGTGTAGATACTCTTGGAATTACAAATGTCCCTACCACAAGAACAGATCGCGAAGAAATTCGTGTGAACAATTACAACGAATACAAACTGCTCAATATGTATTCTGGTGTGGGAATCAATTTTCAGAATATTGCGAGTAATGACGCAATTGTATCTTCTAAATTGATGGCTCTTTTGCGAGAAGGATGGAAGATTTCCTTTGTTGTGGGTGGCGTGGAAAGCAATGGGGGGAAAGACGACGGTCAAGGCATCTTTATTACCCGATATATCCTAACCAAGTAAAATTCGGAGTAAAACCCGATTTTCTTGCGCATACATTTCAATCTAAGGGTTACTGAAACTGGGGATTCCCAGATAATTCATCATGCCTATCAGTAAGGCGCCAAGTCCCAATAACTGCAGGCCCGCACCGATATATACTGACCGTAAATAAGCCGAGGGCAGATCCATTTTTTGCAGTTTCGATATACTAAAGCCTTGACTTATCAAGACGTAAAGCATCATAAGTACAAAATATCCCATCGTAGGATTTATGCCGATTTCTTCAAAGTAATTCAATTTATTGAAATAGCCCAAAGCCAAATACAATCCCACAATTCCAAACAAAATATACATTCCGGTCATCCGCATTTTGGAAAATGAACTCATCACATACCCCAATTGCTCATGACTCAAGGTTTTCATACCCCGCTCCTTCACCGTTCTCCCCAACATCGTTGTTAAAATCATTATGCCCAAACCCGCATAAAAAATCATCTCAGCATTCATGGTGGCAAGTTACAATAATGTGATTTACTTTGTAGCAAAGCGCTTTAGAATGAATCCAAAATTTCAAAATACACTGGCTGTAATTGCCGGAATTGTAATCGGCTCAAGCATAAATATGACGATTGTGCTGAAAGGTCATCTCCTCATTGCCATGCCTGAGGGTGCCGATGTCACAACAGAGGCCGGACTTAAAGCATCGCTACATCTTTTTCAGCCAAAACACTTCATCATGCCTTTTCTTGCCCATGCCCTAGGTGCCCTAGGAGGCTCACTCGTGGTCGCTAAAATGGCAGCCACGAACCCATTTCGCTATGCGATGGCAATTGGTGTCGTCTTCATGCTCGGTGGTATCATCAACGCTTTCACACTCCCAGGTCCTGTTTGGTTTGATATCGTAGATATTCTCGGGGCCTACTTACCAATGAGTTACTTGGCCCTAAAATTGGCCAAATAGTTATTGCTTCGAAAATTGTCTTACCAACAAGGATTCCCCCGTTTTTGCAACGCACTGATAAATCCCTGAAGACAAACTTGTAATATCAATCGCTTGGTTTGACTTCACGTTTTTGATCGTCAGAACCGCAACACCCGTTGAAGAATAAAATACGATTTCATTCATTGGAATTTCGCTATTCACAACAATTATTGAATTGGATGGATTGGGAAATAATGCAAATGACAACTCCACAATAGGAGCTTTGTCAGTAGCAGATGTTCTACTGAAATATACATTATCAATATAAACCACTCCATCGCCAGTAGGTGCGCCACTGAAAATCAATTGCGATAAATGCGTCAAACTCTTCAAACCCGCAAAATCCGAAAGAGGTATGTGGTATGAATTCCATTTTTTCTGACTTGGATTGGAATATGTCAATTCATGTTCCGTATCGTCACCGCCGCCGTATGCGTTGTTGGCACCAAAATCAACCCACTTTATTTTGAATTGTGTCATATTTGGAGTCCATGCATCCACATGGAAAAAGGTCATCCCACTCGCATCGATGGCATTCGTTCCAATTGATTCCACACCTACGAAATTCAAACTAGAGTATTTTTTTGTGTCGTCCCCGGCAACTGAAATATCTTCCAAAGTTGCCAAAGACCAATCCGTTCTCCAAGTATTCACAGCCACATTTGAATACGGCTTACTGAACATTGAGATAACATCCGAAGCTGAGGCCGTTGGAGTGGGTGCCGCATCGGTTGGAACATCCAAAGCAGGTCCTTTGCCTTCAAAACGAATATTATCGATGTAACAAATATTGTCAGCCCCACGAACGGGGTTCAATGCAAAATCAGGAAAAATGATAATTTGATCATTGGACTCTCCGATGCGAGCACTAAAATCAAAAATTAACTCTTCCCATGCATTTGTAGTTGTATTGGCTACTTTGATTTCTCCTGTTGATGCTCCAGATGCCGAGGCAAATTTGATACCTACGTCGCTCTTTACCGATTTCCAAACTAACAATTTCACGATGCAATTACTGGCGCTCAAATTAAAAGTGCCCAAATCACTACCATGTTTGCTTTCAAAACCAGCCCAAGGCTGCCCCGCTTTCAACGCCGTAAATTTTGCCACTGTTGACGAAACATTCATTCCGGCCGAATTTGGATTCGCAACAATTTCGAGGGTTGGATTTGCATCATTTTCGAAAGTAGTCCATGTAAAGGCTGCACCATTTCCTGAACTTTCAAAATTGATGGGCGATTTTTGTGCGGAAAGGCGCGTTACCGCTGCAATTATTACAGCAGAAAAAATGACGGTTTTTATTGTTTTCATCAGTTTAATGGCTAGGCCATTCAAACGAAGGTAGATATTATAATTGTAAAATTTACAATAAGTAAAATTTATCAATCACGATGTCGAACAAAAACAAAGTGAACAAATTACCTTTGAGACATCAGACCCATTACTGAATGAAAAGTTATATTAATATCTCATTGCTGTGGATTTCGCTTACTCTGTCTGCCTGTGGCAGCAAGGAATCCGATTCTACGAATGAAACATCGGCTGCCGATATTGCCGCGGCAAAACAAAATGAGGCCACGGTGAAAGCCGTGTGTGGTTCTTGTCATACATTCATCCCTGCTGAATATTTAAACAAATCAGCGTGGGCTAGCGTAATCCCGGTAATGGCCGCGAAAATGGGGATTTTCGAACACAACGGAGAAACCTATTTCAATGAAAAATCAGATCCAAATGTGGAACCCGGAACCTACCCCTCGGAGCCAACCATTTCCCACGAAGACCTTGATAAAGTGCTTCAGTATTTTGCTGCATTGGCACCTGATTCTCTTCCCGGCCAGGTTCGAAACCATCCCATTAAACCAAGCAAAGGCATCTTCTCTTTGCCATACCAAGCAGGCAATTTTCCTGCAGTTGGCAATATGCCCATGACCACATTCGTGAACATTGTACCAAAATCAAAACAAATTATCATGGGAAGCTTTGGCGAAAAAGGAGATTTATCCGCCTACCAAACCGCCGGAGATTTGTTGTGGCGAAAAGCCTTCCCTACCGCAGTTACCTGGGTAGACCAAAGTAAAAACAATGAATGGTTGGTCAATTGCATCGGGTCAATTCAGCCCACAAATGCGAAAATCGGATCCATCCACTCTTTCAACCCCCAAACCAAAGGAGAAAAGCTCATCGCCGATAAATTACCTCGGCCCGTACAGTCGTTCTACCTTCCAAACAATGAACTATTAATCAATGGCTTCGGTCATTTAAAAGGCAAAACCTTTACCTACAATCCAAAAACCAAAGAAGAATTACAAATTCTAAGAGATATACCCGGTGCGATCAGCACCAAAATCGCCGATTGGGACGGTGATGGAAAAAAAGATATCCTCACCCTATTCGCACAGAACAAAGAGAGCATCGTACTGTTCAAAAACACAGGGAAAGGATATCAAGAAACAGCGATACTTCTAGAAACGATGCCGGTGTTTGGATCAACCAATTTTGAGCTGGCGGATATGAATGGCGATGGCAAATTAGACATCATTTATACCTGCGGCGACAATGCAGATTATACGGTGATTCTTAAACCTTATCACGGAGTATATATCTACCTAAACCAAGGAAACAATCAGCTCAAACAAAGTTATTTTTACCCCGTCCATGGGTGCTTTAAACCGGCAGTAAAAGATTTCGACCTCGATGGCGACCTCGATATTGTTACAATTGCCTTCTTCGCCGATTTCCTCAATCAACCCCAAGAATCTTTGCTGTATTTCGAAAACAACAAAGGAGATTTTCAACCCTATGAATTACCTGGATATGATTTGGGTCGGTGGTTAACCATGGATGCCGCAGATGCAGACGGAGATGGCGACGATGATTTGGTTCTCGGCAACTTGTCGATGGGACCCGAAAGTTTCATGACCCAAGAAATGGTAAAACACTTTGCAGCAGGCCCCGCTTGTCTTTATCTTGAAAACAAAACCCGCTAACCCATGAAAATCTTCCACATATTTTTCGGCGTAATCTTCATTCTATTTGCTGCTTTACAATACAACGACCCCGACCCTTTGGTATGGATGGCCGTTTATTTGGGTAGCGCTTTTTTGTGTTTTTTGTCGATTTTCAACCAAAAATCTCACTTTTTTCGCAAATTTTACTTGATTTGGGCCATTTTTACCGCAATTTTCGGAATTTTCCAATGGCCTCCGATTTGGGAAGGTTTGGGCGATTCAATGAAAACCGTGAACAATGAATTGGCACGAGAAAGTTTGGGATTGTTCATCTGTTCTTTCATAGCAATATTGCAATATATAATCATAATAAGAAAAAGGATTTCCTAACCAATTTTTGCATGATCCGGCCAGCTATCTCAATTTTTTTAGCCATTTCGCCCCTTTTTGTAGGACCTGAAATTCCATGGAACAAATCCAAATCTGGTTCGGGCGTAGTTGTCTTCACTCGTTCTGTACCCGGATCAGTAATCAAAGAAATTAAAGCAGACCTCGATCTATCCTGTTCATTGAACACCGCAGTTGCTTGTCTGAGTGATATCAGCCTTTACCCTCAATGGATCTATCAGATGACCGAGGCAAGGATAATTAGCAAAATCAGTCCCACGGACTTTACAGTATACCAAAAAATATCAACCCCATGGCCTCTAGACGATAGGGATGTTTGCGGTCACTACACCATCAAACAAAATCCCGTAAGCAAAGATGTCACAATGGAAACCTACGCCGTACCTACTGTTTTACCCGAAGTGAATGGAATTGTACGCGTGAAAAAAAACCATACCAAATGGGTTCTTAAACCCGTAGCCAAAAACAAATTAAAAGGTGAATATTTTATCTCCCTAGACCCAGGTGGAGAGGTCCCGGCATGGGTAATAAACTTATTTATTTCCGAAGGACCCTACAGCAGTTTAACAAAACTTAAGCAACGCGTACTGCTTCCAAAATACGCAAATGCTCATGTCGACTGGGTCATCGAGCGATACCCATAAATTAGAAACGCAAGCGCAGTTGAACTTTTAAAATTCGTACTTTCGCGTCTATGGAATATCGTAGACTCGGAAAATCCGGATTGCCAATATCTGAATTGAGCTTTGGCAGTTGGATTACTTTTGGAAATCAAATAGAAAATAACACATCCGAGCGCCTCATGGACATTGCCTATGAGGCCGGTGTGAATTTTTTCGACAATGCAGAAGTTTATGCAGCAGGTGAATCGGAAAGAGTCATGGGTCAGATTCTCAAAAAGAAAAACTGGTCTCGCGATTCCTATATCGTAAGTTCAAAAGTATTTTTTGGCGCAGGTCCAAAGGTACCCACACAGAGAGGCTTACATCGCAAACACATCGTTGAAGCTTGCAACCAAGCCCTCCAACGCCTGCAAGTTGATTACCTGGATTTATATTTCTGTCACCGCCCAGACAAACAATCACCCATCGAGGAAACCGTTTGGTCCATGCACCAACTCATCCTCGCCGGAAAAATCCTCTATTGGGGAACCTCAGAATGGAGCGCACAAGAAATCATGGAAGCCCACATGGTGGCCCAACGTTACAACCTCATCGGACCCGTAATGGAGCAACCCCAATACAACATGTTGGTGCGCGACAAAGTAGAGGTTGAATATGATCAAATTTATAAAACAGTGGGCCTTGGAACAACCATTTGGAGTCCGCTCGCTTCTGGTTATCTCACCGGGAAATACCTCAATCAACCCCCTACCGAATCGCGCTTAAATCGCGCCGAACTTGGATGGCTTTCAGAAAAACTTCTTCAAGAAAATAACCGCAAAATCGTTGGCAATTTGGTAGACTTTTCCAAAGAAATTGGCGTCTCTATGCCCCAACTCGGCGTTGCATGGTGCCTTAAAAACCCCAATGTTAGCACCGTGATTCTTGGAGCTACCAAAACAGAACAACTCGAAGAAACCCTAAAATCAACGGAGATTCTTCACAAACTCACGCCCGAAGTGATGGAGCAAATCGAAACTATCCTTCAAAATAAACCCCAACATCCGCTATACTAAGTATGGCATAAGGTTTGCACATTTGGCGCGAATGAAATTTCGTGGTTCTCTCTTGATGTCAGCCGTTTTTCTGTGCCTACTGGCATGGGTCGGGACATCAAACGCAGACCCCATCGAAAAAGCACTTAAACTCATTCGCATCTCCTCTAAATCCACCAAATCTAAATCCAAATTACGGAAATCGTCTGTCCCGAAAGACACAAACCAAGTCTCCGCAAGTATTGCCGAACTCAACCAAAAAGAGGCCGCTGTCATTTTATATCAACGAACTCTAACCAAAGACAGCACAAACCCCGTCCTATATCACGCACTCGCCCTATTGCCCAACAACAAAGACAGCGATGACAATTTACACCTCGCACTGAAGGCACTACAGTATTGGGGACAACCCGCATTAAACAAGGCCGGCAAAGACAAATCAAGCGATCTTTGGAAAAAATACGATAAAAAATACGGTGTAACCTACAGAAATACCGACACGCTGCTATTTACTCTCACACAAACTTGGTGGACCCAAAAACCCAATTACAATCTTGAGCATGCACGGAAATTGTTGCAGGAAATTGAATACCATCACGAACGGATTTCTCAGTATCAAGTCGCTATTCAACGCATCGAAGATGAGACGTTTAATCAAGCGGTTGCAAAACTAAAAACGCCACCAGACACCGCCTTCCATGCGCCAAAATTTGAGTCGATCGCGCTCAAATCACACCATAAACTCATTGAATTTCAAAAAGAATACATCGAACGATTGGAATTTGATTCCCTGATGCATTCTCGCGATATCAACGCACTTTCGGTGAGAAGAAATCAACTGTTAAAAATCAAAAAACCTACCCAACAGGTTAAATTGATGATTCAACAAGCCGAAGACACCCTAATCCAGTGGGAATACGAATTGGCTTGCAGCGAAGATCAAGAATTCAGCTATTTACGTTTCTTAAAAGCCTATCCAAAAGCCCCACAAAAAAATTCCATTCTGCAGAAATTGGATGCGATGGCTTTTGAAAGAGCGCAACAAATCAACACAGTTGAAGCGTACGAAAACTATCTAAAAAACCAACCTGAGCCGCCAATTGGTAGACAAGATCTCACGATGCGCGCACAATTCCTACTGAGGGCATTGACGGTAATCCCTGTGCCATATGCCTACACCAACAAGGATGGTTTCTATTTCGCAGACTCATCAACAGGTCAGCCCTGGATGGAATTGGATTATAAGATGGCTTATCCCTTCGCGCTGAACAATAACAAATCCCAGTTTGTTGAAAATGGCTCCACATTGATCCCTGGCTGTGCCTTGGTTATGCGTACGGACACCTTTGGGTTGATAGAATATAGTTATATCACCAAGGACGGTAAACCCTTTACCAAAAACAATTACGAAACAATTTATCAGTTCAGTAGTAGCATGGCTTTCGTGCAACGTGGGGGCAGATGGGGAATTCTCAATTACCGAGGCAAAGAACTGCTACCATGCAAATTTGAAAACCTACGATACGATACCGCTTCGCGAAGAGGCGCTCTAAAAACCAATAAAAAATGGGCGCTTTTCAATGAATCAGGAAAATTGCTCACCCCTCCCAAATACGATGCCATTGGATTTGAAACATGGGAAAACGAACCCACTGAGTCCCCCGCCAAATTGTGGGTGAAAAATCGATGCGCCGCACAAATCAATGGAAACTGGGCACTGATTGATACCCTCGGAAATTCATTAACCCCCTTTGCATATGAAAGCATGACCTCCTTGCCTTTTGGTCGTTTCATGGGCAAAATCAACGATGGCTATTGCCTATGGCGCGATACAATTCAATGCAGCGCAGAATACTCTGAGGCGGTTGATTTTGGCAAACCCTATACGCTTGTTCAACAAAAAGGATGGGGAATCATTGATACCCTCGGCAGGATTTTAGTACCGCCAATCTATGAAAAAGCCCTATTGGTGGGTAGCACAGTCGCGCTGCTAAAAAACAAAAAATGGAATTTTTACTATTCTCGTGGGGAATTCAACCTACCAATCAAGGGCGCAATCGACGATTTTAGAATGCATGGCGACGGAATGGTTTTCGCACGCCAAAAGAAAAATTGGATTTTATACCACGCCTATACCAAAACCGTAAGAAAAGTAAAAACACCTGACCTACAACAACTTACCGACACATTGCTTTTAGAACCCATAGGAAACAGTTGGTTTATCACACATGCCAATGGCAAGGTTTTATTGTCAGATAGTTTAACAAGTCTAAGCAAACTAAACGACCACGAATGGCTGGCGAGCAAGTCAACCGGCACCGGATTGTTGTGTTTGCCGTCGATGCAGTGGAGTCTGAAACCCAAATATCAAGAAATCATCGTATCGCAAAAACCATCACACTACATGGTGAAAAGCAATGAAAAATGGGGCATCGTAAATAGCTTCGGCGATGTCATTGTTCCCATCATGTATGATGCAATTACCGATTCAGAATACCCCGGATATTGGTATGCATTGCAGGGGGAAAAAACCCTTTGGATTAATTCAACGGGCACNNGGGTAAATAGGATATTCGAGACTTTACTACCCCTTAAAAACGCTCCTCAACTCCAAATTATCCAAATCGGCCACGTTAGAAGTATTGAGAAGGCAAGGTAAAAAGGCCCTACTAATACTTGAGTCCAATCAAAAACACTATAGCACCGAGCGGGTTTGTTGAAAATTCCACCCCAAGGATGTTTGTAAATTCCACAAAAACAAGCAATTTGCACCCATGAAACTCGCAATCCGTTCCATCTTGGGTGGCTTGATACTGTTCATGTATCAATTTGTATCCTTCGCCGCCGCCAATTTCCATGAAAAAGGTCAAGCTTATACAGAAAAGCAAGACACCATCATGACGTTCCTAAATTCTCTTAATTTGGAAAACAAACAGTATGTTATTCCGCGTCCAAGTCCATCCGCGACTCCAGAAGAAAGGCAAGCCTACGCAACGAGCAGCGATGGCAAACCCTGGGCCATGGTAAATTATCATACAACCAAAAATACAGGAATGGCGATGCCTATGATTCGGGGTTTGTTGGTCGACATACTTGCCGTTTTCTTGTTGTTTGGGATTTTGGATAAAATCAGCGACATCAACTCAATGAAGAGCATTTTATATACTGTATCTATTGGGCTATTCGCCTTCATTGTGATTCCTTATACAAATCATATTTGGTATCAACTTCCAGATATTTGGGCTTCATTTGCTGATGCCATTATCCCCTATGCCATTTTGGGTGGATTATATGCAAAGTTTTGGCGCGCTGCCTAAATTGACATTGCGATCGATTCGATTCATTCGTTAGGGCAAATTATTGTTATAAAACAAAGGGGAGGCCAATGCATTGGCCTCCCCTTTGTTTATCTTTGCAACCCGTTGGTGATTCACCAAACCAACCAAAATTTATATGGTCCCGTAGTAGAATGGATACTACGAAAGTCTCCGGAACTTTAGATCCGCGTTCGATTCGCGGCGGGACCACATGGAATCAGTACGAGAGAATTTCCTTTTACTCTGTACAACACCCTTGTACATCCTTATCATTTTGGGTGAGATCTTGATTTCAAATCACCAAAAACTCCATCTGTATTCTGTAAAAAATACCCTGAGTAACCTTTACCTCATGTTGCTCAATTCAGGTATCGATTTCGCATTTAGAATTGTTTACGTTGGCATCGTTTTTCAGTGGGGCTTCGACCACAGACTGATGCAATGGCATATTGGCGTTGGCTACTGGATTTCCCTTATTATCGCAGAGGACTTTTTGTATTATTGGCTTCATCGATTTGATCATGAGATTCGATTCTTTTGGGCTACCCATATCACCCATCATTCCTCTACATTGATGAATATAACTGTGGGTTTTCGTTCTTCCGTGTTTCAACCTTTGTATCGCTTTATATATTTCTTCCCCCTTGCGCTGCTTGGTTTTCAGCCCCTAGACATCATGTTTATGTACACCGCAACACAGGTTTGGGGCATCCTGGTTCACACAGAACTCATTCAAAACATGGGATGGTTGGAGTATTTTCTTGTTACGCCCTCCCATCACCGAGTACACCATGCTAGCAACCCCAAATACCTAGATAAAAATATGGGGATGTTCCTAATCATTTGGGACAAACTCTTTGGTACTTTCCAAAAAGAACTGCCTGCGGACGAGTATAAACCCATCGAATATGGACTTACCAAAAATTTAGAAAATCCCAACCCCGTTACCCTCGTATTTTCCGAATGGCAACAAATTTGGCAGGATGTTTTTCAACCCGGAATTTCTTTCAAACAGCGCTTATTATACATTTTCGGCCCTCCGGGATATAGCCACGATGGCAGCCGCGATACGAGCAAGACACTCAGAAAATTGGAAGAATCAAAAAATCAAACTGCCTAAAATGATATGATTTTTTCATTTCGCGAAAGCCGTTTTTAACCCACTTTCGATGTATGCCTAAATTTGGTTAAACCCTGATTGCCGTTTATTTTCACTAAATTGCCTTTTTTTACTTTATGTCATTTAAATACAGCTCAAAAGACAGTCCCGATCTCATCCTAAAACAGATCAAAGGAAAAGTAGACGGATACTTTTTAGCCAACAACTACACCAAAAACGGCAATGGGTATTTGGTTCTAAAATTCATCGCTCAATTGCTTCTCGTTGTGGGCTCTGTATTTTGGGCTTTTCATGCGAGCAGCTTTTTTGCACTGTGTTTGGCCTATCTCTCCGTTGGTTTTACAATGCTAATGATGGGCATCAACTTCGGGCATGATGGCGCACACGGCTGCCTAACAGGAAACAAAAGATTTGATGGCACTTTGTTCCAATTGATATATGCAATTCAAGGATTGGGTGGCTATATGTGGCAAATTAGACACAATTCAGCCCATCACATTTTTCCAAATGTCTATGATCGAGATTCAGACTTGGAGATGTCTCCCCTGATTCTTTTAAATCCAAAACAGAAATCAAAACCCATCCACAAATACCAACACATTTATGCCCCACTTTTGTATGTTGTTGTAACCCTGTTCTGGATTTTTGTAGAGGATTTCATCATTCTCATTAGAAAAGACTCAGCCAATTCAAAAATTAAGAAAATCCCAACCATTGAATGGGTTAAAATCATCGCGATCAAATTAATTTATCTATTCAATTTCATCGCTTTGCCAACGCTAATGACCAATTTTAGTTTGATGGAGGTTGTTGCTGCATTCTTCATTATGCATTTTATTGTTTCCTTCTTCCTCACATTCACCTTTTTCATTTCGCATCACATTCAAGAAATTAGTTATGTTCGAGCCAATGAAGAAACGAATATTATTGAAAACTCTTGGTTAAGTCATCAAATCAACACAACCATTGATTTTCATCCCAAAAGCCACATAGCGCACTTTATTTTTGGGGGATTTAACACCCACATTGCGCACCATATCTTCCCTGAAATTTGTCATATTCACTACCCCACACTCACTCAAATTGTAAAAGAAACTCTTGAAGAGAACAATGTGGGTCATTGGTATAAATCATTCACTTTTGGGGAGGGCATGAAATCTCATATTTTGCATTTAAAAAAGACCGCTCACGAGATATTGGACGCCCAAGAAAAGGACGAAATCGTAGCGTTAAATACTAGCAACTAAATACCATTTATTGAAGAATTTGAGAAACAGAATTGAGGTGTTCATGCGAATTTTAAAAATCCCTTCCATTAAATATTTGGCCATTTCAATGGCAATCATTCTCTTTCTAGGCGCAGCAAAAACGCCCCAGAAATTGCCCGCCTTTACTGCGGACATGATCCTTGGAAATTGGATGGACGAAAACAATGAAGTCCTTGTAAATATTTATAAAATCAACAATAAATATTTTGGCAAGACACTTTGGATTCAAAACAGATCCCACCCCGGTCAACCCCTTGTAAAAGAAGAACAGCACTGGATTGGAATGGTAGTGATGAAAGACTTTTTTTGGCAAAACAACGAATGGTCCAATGGTACTATTTATCAACCCAGAGAAAACCAAACTTACTCCGCCTTCATCACACCTGTGAATCAAAACACAATTAAAGTCACGGGATTTGTATGGTTTAGAATCCTCTCTCAATCCGCTACTTTCCATAGAACTACCCGCAAACGATAAAATTTTTGCTTCTGTCAAAAAGTTCATTTTTTTGCTTAACAAAGCAGTAGCACTCGTTTATATTTGCTACAATGAGTTACAAAGTTCAGTTTTCACAATGGTTGATGCAACAACTACAACAAGCCGGAGCTACCGCCCAGTCTTGTGAAATTCTGCATCCCCTCGTATTGTCGATGGGTCTTATTGTCCTCATTGCCATCGCCGACTTTGTTTCTCGAAAGGTTATTTTAACAACCGTAGCTCGTTACGCAAAAAAATCGAACAATACCTACGACGATATACTGGTGGAAATGCGGGTTTTCATCTACCTCGCCCACGTTGTTCCTGCCTATGTTGCAAAAAAAGGACTCCTATTTATTTTCAATGAAAACTCGGATTGGATTAACGTTTTACAACACCTCATTGATGCATACATCATCATCGCAGTAATCCGTTTTGTGCAAGCCGTGCTTCGCGCAATCAAAGTTTTTTTGCTCAATTCCGAAGACTTCAAAGACAAGCCCATTGGTTCCTACACACAACTGCTCAACATTATCAATTATGCCGTAGGAATTCTGTTTATCATCAGCAATATTACCGACAAACCCCTGTGGACACTCCTCACGGCGTTTGGTGCATTGTCTGCACTTGTGATTTTAACCTTCCGTGATACCATCCTCGGCTTGGTAGCTTCCATCCAAATTTCCGGCAATGACATCGTTCGAATGGACGATTGGATTGAAGTCCCAAAATATGGTGCAGATGGCCATGTGATTGAAATCAACCTGACCAATATCAAAGTCAAAAATTGGGACAACACCATTACAACGATACCAACCCACGCACTCATCAACGATGCCTTTAAAAATTGGAGAGGAATGGAGGAAAGCCAAGGCCGTCGTATGAAACGTGCCATCAATGTAAAAATTTCCACCATCCATTTTTGCACACCCGAAATGTTGGATCGATATAAGAAAATCGAATTAATCCGAGATTATATCATCAAAAAACAAGAAGAAATCGATGCATATAACAGCAAAAACAACGTCGATAAATCCGTATTGGCCAATGGCAGAAACCTAACCAACGTGGGTATTTTTAGGGAATACATGTACCGATACGTAGACCAACACCCAAAGGTCAACAAGAAATTGGTTGCTTTGGTTAGACAGTTATCTCCCAGTGAAAAGGGCTTGCCTCTGGAGCTCTATTGCTTTACCCGAGATAAACAATGGATTGATCACGAAAATATCGCCGCTGATATTTTTGATCACGTATTGGCTGTTGTGCCCCAATTTGATTTAGAAATTTTCGAATCCCCCTCCGGCAAAGAAAGTTAAGTTCACAGTAATTTCAGTGAACACTTTGCCCTTTTACTCACGGCGATTTTCGTATCTTTGATTCATGGTGATTCGCTTGCCCAAATGGTTATTACTCTGCATCTGCGCTTTCTTTTTAAGCCAAGGGAATAAAGTAGTTGACAACCTTTTTGAATATTCCAAAAACATAGAAATTTTCACCGCTCTCTACAAAGAATTGGGCACCAATTACGTTGATGAAATCGAACCGGGAAAATTGATGAAAACAGGCATCGATGCGATGCTAAAATCACTAGATCCCTACACCAATTTTTTTACGGAATATCAAGCAGAAGAGGCCCTAATTGAAAAACAAGGACAATATGGCGGCGTTGGTTGCAGAATCATGCTCCGAAATCACTACCCCGTTGTCAACTTCATCGAAGAAGGTTATGCCTTCAGCAAAGCCGATGTAAGATTGGGAGATGTTATCACCAGCATCAATGGAATTTCACTAAAAGACAAATCAACAGATCAATTGCTAAGTATGGTTCGGGGTGCCCCAAATACTTCGTTCTCAATTGAAATCGATCGCGATGGCAAAAGCATCAAAAAACAAATCACCCGCATGGCCATCAAGACCGCTAGTGTTTCTTTCAGCGGATTATACCAAGGGGATATCGCGTATGTAAAACTAGAGGAATTTGGACAGAATGCCGCAGACGAAATTGAAGCCTCACTCAAAAAGATGATGGAGAAGACACAATTAAACGGTGTGATTTTGGATTTGCGCGACAACGGTGGTGGACTCCTGAATGAAGCAGTTCAAATTGTGGGACTGTTCGTGGGTGAAAATCGTTCTATAGTAACTTTGAGAGGACAAAATGTAACAGGGCCAAAAAACTGGATTACCCCAAACAAAGCCTTGCTGCCCAACACCCCATTGGTTGTGCTGGTAAACGAACATTCAGCCTCGGCCTCCGAAGTGGTAAGCGGTAGCCTTCAAGACATGGATCGCGCAGTGATCATGGGGCAAACAAGCTTTGGCAAAGGATTGGTGCAGAATTATGCCAGTCTACCCTACAGAACCCAAATGAAACTTACAGTGGCCAAGTATTATACTCCCAGTGGCAGGTGTATTCAACGACTTCAATACGATAATCGCGACGAAAATGGTGTCGCCAAAACAATGTCCAATGCACAGAAAAAGGCCTTCAAAACCCAAGGCGGTAGGACGGTTTACGAAGGCGGTGGTATCGACCCTGATTTGGCATTAAAGCCTTACCAAGGACTAGAAATTCTCAAATGGCTGGAACAAGAGTACATCATTTTTGATTGGGCAAACCAACAGTACAATTTGATGCCAGACACAGTATTTCAAGCAGTTACAGAACAACAATTTGCACAATTCTCTCAATTTGCGGTCAAGAATAGTCAGGCCAAACTACAAGAGAAACTTCGCAAATCGCTGGCATCTATGTACACAGATACCCAATTTCTGCAACAGATTTCAGGCATCAAAGTAAATTCAGACCAAGTAAACACAAAGATGAAGGCCGATTTAATCAAACAGAAATCGAGCATTATGTTGGCATTAAATCGCGCGATGATGGAAAGAAAATTAAAGAAAAATCGTTTTCATCAGGCTTGGCTGCTTCTGGATTTGGAATCAAAAGAGGCTGCCCAATTGTTACATGAACCTACACGCTATCAATCCATCTTAAAGTAAAAGAATTCATAAGCCATGCTAATTACATCCACAGAATTTACTTGGGCATCGATCAACATCGCTACCGATCTGATGACATCCGGATTCTTGTGGCTTCTGCTTTTGGGCTCCTTGGGTGGTCTTTTGGCTGGCTTGCTCGGAGTTGGAGGTGGAATGTTATTCATCCCCGTAATTACTACTTATCTGCTTCAATACGACATCAGCAGCGCAGAAATGGTGAAATTCACGCTAGCAAATTCAATTGCGTTGGTGTTTATGTCCGGTGTTTCTGGAACTTTCCGCCAAATCAAAATGGGAAACTGGCAATGGAAACAAAGTCTAACCATTGGAATCCCCGGAGCGATTAGCAATTTTTTTATGACCCAGGCCATTCAAAACGGAAATTGGTACCAGAAAGAGGTCTTTCAAACGGTTTTCTTGGGTTTTTTAGTTCTGAGCATTTTAAATATGATTTTTGGGAAATCAAAAACATCTGGAAATAGCCATAACCAAGGAAATGGCAATGCAGACACTGGAGAAAATAGCGTTCCCTATCATTTTAGTTTAAACAACGATTGGCCATCTATGTTGGTTGGCATTTTCGCCGGTACAATCGTTGCCTTGAGTGGATTAGGGGGTGGCATCATCATGGTTCCATTGTTCCTGATGATTTTAAAGAAATCCATGCACAGCGCAACTGCTTTGTCGCTTTCCATTGTGCCCATTTTGTCAATTTCCGCCCTGGTCAAATACATAAGTATCACCCCAACCCATCAGATATCACAATATCAATCGGGTTACCTTTTGTGGATTATGCTCATCCCGATGTTAATTGGCGTGATTTTTTTCTCTTCACTGGGACAGAAAATCGCAACCAAAGTACCCGTTCTTTGGCTCCGTGTTATATTTGCACTACTTTCTGCTTTCATATTAATTAAAACCTTATTAGAACTATATTCATGAGATTCATTATTTCATCCATTTTTGCGCTTTGCAGTATCGCTGTAGTCAGTGCTCAATCTGTCCCCGCCACCAGAGCTGAGCGATTAAAAAAAGACATCAGTTACTTGGCAAGCGACGAGTTACAGGGCCGACAAACTGGGTCACCCGGCGAGATGATGAGCGCAGAGTATATCAAACAACAATTTATCGCAGCCAAACTTCAACCACAAACCCAAGAGTTTGATATCATTAAATTGCGTTTGGCCAGCAACAAATGCCTATTCGGTGTAAGAGCCCCAGGAATTGATACCATCATCAGGAAACTTACCTTATTTAGTGAGTACTTTCCCTTGTCGCAAAGCGCAAACCTCGACAGTGTTACAGCACCATGGGTTGATTGCGGTTATGGCTTGGTTCATGAAAAAACCAAAAGAGACGATTACATCTTTGATCTCAAAGGAAAGATTGCATTGATTCGCTTGGGATTCCCCGGAATGCAAGAAAACCCTCACGGCGAACTCGCTGAAGTGGCTGAAATTCCAAACAAGATCGCAGAAGCCACCAAACGCGGTGCGGTAGGGATCATTTTTATCAAGCCTTACCCTAGTTTCATCGCACCCAGTGGAAACTTAAAACGCGATGAGAAAACATTGAGTATACCAGTGTTCTTTTGCAATCAAACAAGCGTATTCCCCGCTGCACCCATAACGCTCGTAAGTAACATTTACGTTCTCAAAGCCCACGGTCACAATGTCTATGCTTTTAGAAACAACCACAAGAAAAATACAATTGTAGTTTGTGCGCACCACGATCACATCGGTATCAACGAATACGAAAATAGCAGATATACTGGCAAGCCGGAGATTCACAATGGTGCAGACGACAATGCCTCAGGCGTAGCTGCAATGTTGGAAATGGCGAGAACACTAAAAGGTAGAAAATACAAGAAAAATAACTACTTATTTATTGCATTTAGTGGCGAAGAATTGGGGCTGTTGGGATCAAAATTCTTTACACAAAACCCACCTGTCAACCTCACGGGTAACAACAATGGCAAATTGGGCAAGATAAATTATGTGATTAATATCGATATGTTGGGAAGAATCGACACCACAAAAAAACTGCTCACGCTCAATGGAGTAGGTACTTCTCCTCAGTTTGAAAAATCCATTGCACTGATCAAAACCGATACAAATCAAATCAAAATCACCACCACCAAAAGCGGACTTGGACCAAGCGATCATGCTTCCTTCTACATTGAGAACATTCCCGTAGTTCACTTTTTCAGCGGTCAGCATGAAGACTATCACAAACCCAGTGACGACGAAAATCTAATCAACTATGTAGGTATGGCAAACAGCCTCAACGTGATGGAACAACTGATATCACTGAACAACAAACGAGGTAAATTGCCTTTCACAAAAACACAAGATGCAACCGCAGGAAGAACCAAATTCAAAGTCACTTTGGGGGTGATGCCCGATTACAGTTATAGCGGAAAAGGCATGCGAATCGATGGCGTAACTGATGGTAAACCAGCACAGAAAGCGGGACTTCAAAAAGGGGATATCATAATGATGCTCGGCGATATGCCTGTCAACGGCATCGAAGATTACATGGTAGGTTTGGGAAAAATCAATCCAGAAAATCCTTCTAAAGTTGTTGTTCTCCGCGGTACCGAAACCCTAACTCTTCCTATCTCTTTCCAATAATTCATGAAAATTACCGATCATATCTCAGGCGCCAACAAAACGCTCTTTTCATTCGAAATTCTTCCACCTTTAAAAGGGGCTAGCATCAAAGAATTGTTCGATAGTATTGACCCTTTGATGGAGTTCCAACCTTCGTTCATTGACGTTACTTATCATAGAGAGGATTATGTATTAAAGAAACGTGCCGACGGCAGTTACGATCGTATTTCGACGAAAAAACGACCTGGCACTGTTGCCATCTGCGCGGCACTTCAAAACCACTATAAAATCGATGCCGTTCCTCACCTCATTTGTGGTGGATTTAGCAAAGAAGACACGGAAAATGCGTTGATTGAGCTCAGTTTTTTGGGTATAGACAATATTTTGGCGTTGCGAGGCGACAATCGTAAAGGTGACACCCACTTTGAGCCTGAAAACAACGGAAACAAAAACGCTTTGGATTTGATCCATCAGATTCAAAACATGAACGCAGGAATTTATTTGGACGAAGAAATTAGCAATTCCAATGAGTCAAATTTCTGTACCGGTGCCGCCTGCTATCCAGAAAAACACGCCGATGCGCCCAATATGGAGTCGGACCTAAAATACTTGAAAAGAAAAGTTGATGCCGGTGCCAAATTCTTGGTTACGCAGATGTTCTTCGACAATCAACATTACTTTGATTTTGTCGATAGTTGTCGTTCCGCAGGTATCAACGTGCCCATCATTCCAGGCATCAAACCCATTACCACAAGGAAACAATTGTCCATCCTTCCCAAGTTATTTCATATGGATATCCCGTTTGCTCTAACCAATGAAATCGACCAATGCAAAGAGGAAAAACATATCGCTGATATTGGTGTGGCTTGGGCCATCGAGCAATGCAAAGAATTGGTAGCCAAAGGTGCCCCAGTATTGCATTTTTATACCATGGGTAAAAGTACCCAGACCAAAAAAATCTGCGAAGCCATTTTCTAATGGAGGGAACGGTCACCAAATCCACTGGCAGCTGGTATCAAGTGCTCACAGACGATGGCAAAGTTTGGATGGCACGAACGCGTGGGAAGATGCGATTAACCGATCTTGACACGAGCAATCCCGTGGCTGTTGGAGACCGCGTGGAATTAATGGAAGACCAAAATTATACGGATACCGCCTCAATTTCTAAGGTTTATCACAGAAACAATTATCTCATTCGACGCGCCAATAAACTGAGCTCACGTCGACAAATTTTAGCCACGAATTTAGACGGCGCCGCCTTAATTGCCAGTTTAACATCGCCCAGAACAAGTTTGGGATTTATCGATAGATTCATTCTCACGTGTGAAGCGTATCATGTACCCGCAATGGTGTTTTTTAACAAGATGGATTTGTTGGGTGAGCGCGGTGAGGCAGTAGTAAACGATATCAAAGACATTTATCGCAACGCCAATGTCACCGTTCTGCTTGGATCAGCCAAAGAAGGCAAAGCATTGGAAGCGTTTTCGGCGATGCTAAAAGGAAAACGATGGTTACTCGCAGGTCATTCCGGCGTTGGAAAAAGTACGCTGTTAAATGCAGTTTTTCCGGAGGCAAACGCCAAAGTGGGTAAAATTTCTGACCATCATGCCAAAGGAAGACATACAACCACATTTGCCGAGATGTTTACCCTGGCGGATAACACCCAAATTATTGATACGCCCGGAATTAGAGATTTTGGTGTTGTGGATTTTGAACCCACCGAAATTTCTCAGTATTTCCCAGAAATGCGTCCTTACTTATCCAAGTGCAAATTCAATGATTGTCTTCATACCCACGAACCTGAATGTGCCGTCATTGCGGCTTTGGAAAAGGGCGACATCGCGGATGAGCGCTATCAAAGTTATTTGGGGATATTAAACAACGAGGATATCTTCGAATAAAATGCCGAAGCACGCAAAAAACATATCGAATCCAATTACGGGGAAACTCAATGGTTTGGTGGTGGCGTTGATGCTCATTTTGGCGATGTCAATTCTATCAAACTGTCGAAACAACAACGATTTTTTTACGTCAAAAAATAGCCTACAATATTCCGAGGACACGATTTGGTTTGATACGGTTTTCACAAGGGTTCCAGGGTCAACTTATCCCATTTCAGTTACACAGATTTTCAGTATCAAGAACCCAGAAAAATTGGCCGTTAACGCCAACTTCCAACTCGGTGGTGGTAGCAATTCTCCTTACAGAATGAGTATTGATGGAATTTCTGGAACACAAATTAACAGCATTGAAATTGGCGCCAAGGATTCGGTATTTGTTTTCGTACAATGTAAGCTCGAAGCCAATAACAACGTTCAACCATTATTGGTGATGGATTCCATAATTTCCAACGTCGGTGGTCATGTTAGCAATGTAAAATTGGCAGCATACGGATGGGATGCGCATTACTACAGAGATACCATTTTCAGTAACAATATTACTATAACCGACAACCAAAAACCCACAGTGATTTTGGGTTATATGGGAGTAGATCAGGGTGCAACGCTTACCATTAAACCTGGTGTTCAACTTTTTGCATCGGCACAAACCAAAATATACATTGCAGGAACGCTAGATATACAGGGGACTCCAACACAGCGCGTTTCAATCCGGGGCGACAAACCCGTTTGGGACCCGCAGTTCTTACCCAACCAATGGGGTGGAATTCATATCCTTGTGGGCAGTATCAACAACAGCATTCGGTATGCTGATATCACCAACGCAACCATCGGTGTACGCGTTGATTCATTGCCCGTAAATGGAAATACAGGACTAAAAATTTCAAATACCCGAATACAATATTCCGGCCAAGCAAGCTTGGCCGGAATCACAGCCGATATCCAAGCCACCAACTGCTTGTTCGCCGATGTTGGGAGTTACAGTTTCCTCGGACTTCTCGGTGGAAATTATACTTTTAACCACTGCACTTTTGCCGATTATTCAGGATTCTCATCCCGAACCGATGGTCATTTTGCCGCAACCAATACATTACGAGACGGCAACGGGAAGTTGCTCAACCATGCACCCCTAAACTTATTCGTCAACAATTGTATTGTAGACGGTCCGCTCAAAGAAGAAATACAATTTGACCAAACAAATTTGAACGTCTTCAATACTCAAATTGAAAATAATTTGCTCAAGTCACTCAATCCCAAAGCAATTATCAATAAGCCCAACTTCTTTAATAAAACCCCGGGATTTGTAGATGTTCAAAGAGGAAACTACCAAACAGATTCCACTGCCTTTGGATACAAAAAAGCTGGAACTTTCGGTTCTCCAGTGACAATTGATCTACTTGGAAAAACGCGAAAATCCCAGCCTGATTTGGGTTGCTACGAAAAACTACCGTAATTATTCTTCCGAATCGTTACCAATCAAAATAGCACACATAGCCATCGCTAAATCCTTCAGCAAACTTGCCATTGCCATTTGTCCTTTTGATGGGTCACCCAAACTTGGAACATGCATCATCAACACAAACAAAATGAGCATCAAGGCCAATAAATAGCACGCCAACTTAACCTGACGGTCCAAAACAATCGCTGCAGCCGCGGCCAGTAAACATAAACCCGTGACATAAACCCAGATCTCACCTGGAATGAAAGATAAGTAACTGGGAACCATGCTTGCCATGGCTGCCGCACCCAAAAAATGGAATAATCCAAAGAGCGCAACAGTAGCCGCGAATATCATTCGAGCTACGTTAGATGGAATGTAATTTTTTATCATAAAAGTATAGATTAGCGAATGCAATCTACACAAAATGAACTAATTACCAAATTTTTCGGACGTTTATCAAATGTTTTTTTTGCGACGTTCACGAAAAAACCGTTTCATCACGTCACTGCATTGTTCGGCCATTACACCTCTCACAACCTCTGTCTTGCCTAACATTTTCTCATCTATACGTTCAAATCCAAATTTGGGCTCGCCTGCTCCAAATACAATTCGCTGAAATCTCGACCATTGAATTGCACCTGCACACATCAAACAAGGTTCAATCGTTACATACAGAGTACACTCATCCAAATATTTCCCGTTTACCGCATTACTTGCTGCCGTAATCGCTAACATCTCGGCATGCGCTGTTACATCTTGTAACTTCTCCGTCTGATTATACCCCTTGCCTATAATTTTATTATTATGAACTACAACCGCCCCAATGGGAACCTCTTGCTCCTCATAGGCTTGCATCGCCAAATCAAGGGCTCTCGTCATAAAATACTCGTCGCTATAAACCTCCATCGATAATTAACTCTTTTTTTACATCGCAAACCTACATTTTTTGCGGAACTTTGTTACTTAAATAATGCGAATAGGAATTGTTTGTTACCCCACCTTTGGTGGAAGCGGTGTTTTGGCAACAGAATTGGGAAAAGCCTTGGCAGCGAAAGGCCATGAAGTACATTTTATCAGTTATAACCAACCCGCTCGACTAGACTTCTTTAGCGAAAATGTTTTTTACCACGAAGTCAACATCGCAAAATATCCTCTTTTTGAATACGCGCCCTACGAAACAGCTCTGGCCGGTAAAATGGTCGATATCGTACAAAGTGCTCACTTAGATGTCCTTCATGTGCATTACGCGATTCCTCACGCTTCTGCTGCGCTTTTGGCAAAACAGATTCTAGCCCAGCAAGGCATAACCATTCCAGTGGTAACTACCCTTCATGGAACCGATATTACCCTCGTAGGTCGTGAAGTTACCTATGAACACGTTGTGAGTTGGAGCATCAACCAGTCCGATGCTGTCACCGCCGTTTCCGAAGACCTCAAAAAACAAACCTACGAACACTTCAAAATCAACCGCGATATTGATGTAATCCCCAATTTCATTGATTTTGGCAGATTCAACAAAAAACCCCGGGAGCATTTCAAACAAATGATCGCCCCAAACGGTGAAAAGATCATCATTCACACATCGAATTTCAGAAAAGTGAAACGTATCGAAGATGTAATCGCCGTTTTTGCACAGATAATCAAAGAAATTCCCGCAAAGCTGCTGCTCATTGGTGACGGACCTGAAAGATCGCATATCGAAAAAGTCTCCAGAGAATTTGATACCTGTGATTGGGTTACATTCCTCGGAAAACAAGAAGCCATTGAAGAAATTCTAAGTATCGGCGACCTCTTCATTTTACCCAGTGAATCAGAGAGTTTTGGACTTGCAGCATTGGAAGCCATGGCCTGCGAAGTTCCCGTTATTAGTTCAAACGCAGGGGGTATTCCAGAGGTAAATATCCACGGTGTCACCGGTTATTTGTCCAATGTTGGCGATGTTGACGATATGGCCCAAAATGCCATCACACTGCTGAAAGACCACGATTTACATACAGCGTTCAGAAAAAACGCATTACTTCAAGCTCATAAATTTGATCTGAAGGAGATTTTATTGCAATACGAAGCGATTTATAACCGCGTCACACAAAATCTCTAAATACCGGGAAAACTCTCGCGCAAGAACTTTAGTGCAATTCCAATTTGATTCTCAACCGTTTTGGGTGAAATATCCATCAATTCGGCAATTTCTTTGTAGCTCATCTCATGCATACGACTCAACAAGAAGACTTGCTTGCACTTGGTGGGTAACTTATCAATGACCAAAGTAATCCTTTCACTCATTTCTTTCGCCTCCAATTGATCCAAAGCACCATGATCCTTACTCGCCACCGGCATTTCATCTGGCATTTCATCAAATGGCAATCGCTGACGTTTGATATTATTCAAACACCGATTCTTCACTGAACGAAACAAATAACTCTTTAATCCCGGGTCAGACAACATTTCACTGTGTCTTTCCCAAATGCCCACAAATACATCGTTTACAACCTCTTCGGCATCTGGCAAACTTCGTGTAATCGACAGCGCAAACCCCATCAACGCCGGACGGAATTTTTTGTAAATCAATTCAAAAGATGGCTGCTCTTTCAATGCTAGTGATGCAATAATTCGTTACAAAATAACACAACACCCATCACAAAAAATAAAATCAATACTTAATTGCCTACGTCGCTTAAAAATTGAATGTGCATAAGTTCCAATTCCTCCATGCTGAAGTCACCTTCAAAGTATGCATTGGCCGCTTCCAAATCTGCTATATCAACTGTCTTGAAATAGGCTGTCACCTCTGCCTGCAATTCTTCCTCAATGAATTGATTTAAGAAATACCTCAAATTCAGTTTGGTACCTGAATTCACAATTTGGTCTAATTCCTGAATCAATTCTTCAAAAGAAATTCCCAATTGCTTGGCGATATCAGGCAAATCAACCTTTTTATCAATATTCAGAATGATGCTTACTCGTTTGGCTGATTTGTCAGAATTGCCTTTTAGAACAATATCCTGCGGCCTTTCAATGTCGTTCACTTTCACAAATTCTGTGATATATGCAACAAAGGGCTCCCCAAATTTCTGCGCTTTATTCTTTCCAACACCATTGATATTCACCAATTCATCAATAGTCATTGGATACTTTGTAGCCATGTCTTCCAAACTTGGATCTTGGAAAATCACATAGGGTGGCAACCCTTTGTCCTTGGCCACTTTTCTACGCAAATCCTTTAAATGATCAAATAACTCCTCATCACAAGCACTCTCCGCTTTGAAATTATCGTAATCTTCATCATTCACACTTTCAAACTCTACATCCACCGCCATCTCATGATAAATCGGAGATTTCAAATACGCCTCACCCTGTTCAGAAAGACTCATCAATCCATATTTCTCAATGTTCTTGTTGAGATAACCCTGTACCAATGCCAATCGCATCAAGGATTTCCAGAATAACTTGTCTTTGTCTTTCCCAAATCCGAAGGTCGATAATAAGTCATGTCCGTAATCCCGAACACTATCCGATCGCTTTCCAACGCAGAAATTCACCAAATGACTCATGCCTAACTCGCTCTTCAAACTTTCTATGGCAGACAACATGGAAACCAATTCTTGAGTTACCTCTTGCTTTGGTTTGGGTGACGCACAGTTATCGCACATTTGTTTGCAATCTTCCTCGTTGAATTGCTCACCGAAATAATGAAGAAGCATTTTACGTCTACAATGACTACTCTCAGCAAAAGCAGCAGTTTCAGCAATCAAAAGACTCCCGATTTCCTGCTCCGCTACGGGCTTATCCTTCATAAACTTCTCCAACTTCTCTATGTCCGATGGATTATAAAACAACAAACAATCCCCTTGCAAACCATCTCTGCCTCCACGACCTGTTTCTTGATAATACCCTTCTAAACTTTTGGGAACATCGTAGTGAATAACGAACCTTACATCTGGCTTATCAATCCCCATTCCGAAGGCAATCGTTGCAACAATCACATTGCAATCCTCCATCAAAAATGCATCTTGGTGCTGACCTCGAACTTTTGATTCTAGGCCGGCATGATAAGGCAGAGCCTTAATACCATTCATATTTAGCATCTCGCTGATTTCTTCCACCTTCTTCCGTGAAAGACAATAAACGATGCCACTTTTATTATTTCTTGCCTTGATGAAGGAAATAATTTCCTTGTGTACGATATCTTTCCTGCCCTTGGGTCTTACTTGATAAAATAAATTCGGACGATTGAAAGAGCTTTTAAAAAGATTGGCCGACATCATACCCAAATTTTTCTGTACATCCTGCTGTACTTTAGGTGTTGCCGTAGCCGTTAATGCCATCACCGGCACATCATCAATGGCCTTCACCATTTGCTTTATCCTGCGATATTCTGGACGGAAGTCGTGACCCCATTCTGAAATACAATGTGCTTCGTCCACTGCAACAAAGGAAATTTTCACTTGTTTCAGTAGATCAATTGTCTCGTCCTTTTTTAGCGTCTCCGGAGCTACATAAAGCAACTTCGTTTCACCACTCAGCATATCCTCAACAACCTGATTCAACTCAGCTTTGCTCAAAGAGCTATTTAAAAAATGCGCCAACGAACTCTTTTGAGCAAATCCGCGAATGTTATCTACTTGATTTTTCATCAAAGCAATCAAAGGAGAAATAACAATTGCTGTACCCTCCATCATCATTGCCGGAAGTTGATAACACATAGACTTCCCCGCACCCGTAGGCATGATCACAAAACAATCTTCTCCAGCCAATATGCTGTTTACAACTGCCTCTTGATTGCCCTTGAATCCATCAAAACCAAAAAACTCCTTCAATACTTTCCTTGGTTCCATCAATGGAGCCGTCGCCGCTGATTGCATAAATTCAATTACTCAATGTTTAAATGATGATTGCTTTACCCTAAAGCAATATGTGAAATTACAAAGAATTTCTCATCCCCACACCCCCTATTTACAATTTTTCCAAACGCTGCTATTATTTTTGGTTAATTTGCAACAAAAATTGATGTCGTTCCCTTCAAATTCATCTGATTTGATCAAAAAATACGCGGTTCAAGCCATCACCGATGAATTGAATTCCCTGAAAGCCTTAGAAAACTACATCGATAACGATTTCGTTGCGGTAGTTACCTTGCTACTCCAGAATCAAGGCCGCGCCATCTTCACCGGCATTGGCAAGAGTGCAATTATTGCTCAAAAAATTGTTGCCACCCTAAACAGTACAGGTCAGCCATCACTTTTTATGCATGCCGCAGATGCCATACATGGCGACCTTGGCATGATTCAATCGAACGATGTGGTAATTGCCATCTCCAAAAGTGGAAATACCCCGGAAATTGTAGCTCTAGCCCCTTTGATAAAGCGATTTAAAAATACTTTGGTTGCAATGGTGGGAAATACAAACAGCCAATTGGCGCAACTCTCAGATTTTACCCTCAACACATCGGTTGACAGAGAAGCTTGTCCCAATAATCTTGCACCAACTACAAGTACAACGGCCCAGTTAATTATGGGTGATGCACTTGCCGTTGCCTTAATCCAAATGAGGGGTTTTTCGAGCGATGATTTTTCGAAATATCACCCAGGGGGTGCATTGGGAAAGCGACTCTATCTGCAATGTGGAAGTATCGCCGAACAAAATGCAAAACCCACTGTCAGCTCGTCTTCACCCTGGAGAGAAGTCATTTTAACCATCACCAAAAGTAGATTGGGTGCAACAGCAGTTGTGGACGAAAATGGCAAAGTCATTGGCATCGTGACCGATGGTGATATCCGACGAATGTTAGAGAATCACGACACCTTTGACCATCTTACTGCAGAACAAATTATGGGTAAACATCCGATTACGGCGGAAACAGATACCATGGCCACCGAAGTTGCTGCTATTATGCAAGAGAAGAAAATTACCCAAATTATTATTACGCAACAAACTATTTACTTTGGAATGGTACATTTGCACGACCTTTATAAAGAGGGTATTTTATGAGTCTAAATAAAAACAATTACGTTTTGATCATGGCCGGTGGAATCGGCAGTCGATTCTGGCCCGTGAGCAAAAAAAGTTTCCCAAAACAGTTCATCGATATCATGGGGACTGGGGAATCTCTTATCAAGCAGACTTACAACAGATTCAGTCATATGGTGCCTCAAGAGAACATTTTTGTGGTTACCAATACCGATTATGTTCCCTTGGTTCAATCACATATCCCTGAAATGGACATCTCAAGGATTTTGCATGAGCCATTGGCCAAAAATACTGCACCTTGTATTGCACTGGCGAACCGACATATTCAGAATTTAAATCCAGATGCCGTTTGTTTGGTTGCTCCCAGCGATCATTTGATTAGCAATGAAATGGCCTTTATCGAAACGGCGCTACAAGCGATGGATTTTGCGGCCAATAACGATGCTTTGGTTACTTTGGGTATTAAACCAACCAGACCTGACACAGGTTATGGCTATATTCAATTCAACCCAGAACTTGATGCCCGTGGTTTACATCGCGTAAAAACTTTCACTGAAAAACCCTCCGAAGAAATCGCAAAGAGCTTTCTAGAAAGCGGTGAGTTCCTATGGAATGCAGGAATCTTTGTTTGGAGTATCAAAGCGATAAACAATAGCATCGAAAAGCACCTGCCTGAAATCTATCAGATTTTTGCCGACGTACACCCAGGAAGTGCAGAATACAACAACCAATTGGAACAAGCTTATGCGCTTACACCGAGCATCAGCATCGATTATGGTGTACTTGAAAAAGAAAAAGATGTTTTTGTGATGCCCGCCAATTTTGGATGGAATGATCTAGGTACCTGGAAAAGCTTGTGGGATGTGAGCGCAAGAAATGAAAAAAATAACGCACTCATTGGCAAGCACATTCACACATACAATACCACTGAATCAATGGTGTTTAACAACTCCAATAAGTTGATTGTAGTAAATGGAGTAGACAATATTGTGATCGTAGAATCCGATGAAGTTTTGCTCGTAATGAACAAAGACAAAGAACAGGAATTGCGCACCATTGTGAACGAAATCAAAGACCGTTACAAAGGAAAATTCAATTAAATTATTTTGCAATTTTTTCCAAAATCGCTATATTTGTATTGTTATCGGTTATTTCGATAACGCCAACTGTTACGCGCTTTTATATACCAACATCCTGGCCGCTTTAATCAGCGGCCTTGATTTTTTAAACAGGTTATGGCTTCCGAAACTTCCCCTAGAACCAAAGCATTTATTGCATTACATGTTGCCGTCTTCCTTTGGGGTTTTACCGCCATACTTGGCAAGCTAATTTCCTATGGCTCCCTTACCTTGGTTTGGCATCGCATGATGTTAACCGCTATCATTTATTTGTTGATGCCGGCAGTTTGGAAATCATTGAAGGGGCTATCGCTTCAAACAGCAACGACATTTTTCGGCATTGGACTTTTGGTATGTGCGCACTGGCTTACTTTTTACGGCAGCATCAAATTAGGGAATTCTGTTTCGGTGACCCTAGCCTGCTTGGGATCAGCCTCCTTTTTCGCATCCATCATCGAGCCACTGGTGCTCAAACAACCCTTCTCAAAAAGAGATATTTATATGGGTCTTATTGTGGTGCTTGGAATCCTTTTTATCTATTTCTCACTGCCTGAAAATCAACCCGGCCACGTAGCGAAAATTGGCGATGTTTCCTATGGATGGGCTGTAATCACAGGACTGCTGAGCGCTGCCCTCGCTGCCACCTTTACTACACTTAACAAAGCCAATATTCATCGAGCCAAACCCCTTGCCATTTCCACATTGGAGATGATTTCCGGCGCACTGATACTGTCGTTGATTATCCCCTTGATTTCTTCCGACCCAATCGTTTTTTTGCCACCCATCGATTTTAGCGTACTTACGATGAATAACATCGCAAGTGGACCTTGGGATTTGATATGGATTGTGTTGTTGGCCTTGCTCTGTACGAATCTAACTTTTTACCTTGGAACCTATGCCCTCAATCAGTTGAGTGCATTTACTGCCAACCTTACAGTTAACCTAGAACCCATTTACGGCATCGTTTTGGGCGCCGTCATTTTCAAAGAAAATAAAGACCTCAACATTTGGTTTTATTGTGGCGCAGCCATCATCTTAAGTGCCATTTTCACCCAAGCCTATCTGTCCAGTAAAAAGAATTAATACGCTTTAGCGAATACCACCCTGCCTTTGCTGGGCTTTCCGGAATACACGCATACCCCGTCTTCCTCTTTCTGATCAAGTGCAATACAGCGGATGGTTGCTTTGGTTAACTCCTTAATCTTCTCTTCAGTCTCGCCGGTTCCATCCCAATGGGCTATCGCAAATCCTTCTTTCACATTGATGACCTCTAAAAATTCGTCCCAACTGTTAACCTCTTGGGTTTTTTCTTGGCGATATTTTGCTGCGCGATCAAACAGATTCTGTTGAATTTCATCCATCAAGGAAACGATGCGAGGTTGAAGATCATCCATAGCAACTACAAATTTCTCTTTTGTGTCTCTGCGTGCTACTTCCACTGTTCCCGACTCTAAATCACGCATTCCAACTGCCAAACGTACCGGAACCCCTTTGAGCTCCCATTCAGCAAACTTGTAACCTGGCTTATAAGTGTCGCGATCGTCAAATTTCACCGTCAACCCCAAAGACTTGAGCTGCTTAGAAAGCGGATTCATGGCCTCTTTGATCTTTTCCAAATCTTCATCGCTGCGATATACTGGCACGATTACCACGTGAATTGGAGCCAATTTTGGTGGCAATACCAACCCTTCATCGTCGCTGTGTGTCATAATCAAAGCCCCCATCAAACGCGTAGAAACGCCCCAGCTAGTGGCCCAAACATATTCCAATTTACCTTCTTTGCTTTGGAATTTCACGTCAAATGCTTTGGCAAAATTCTGACCTAAGAAGTGACTTGTTCCCATTTGAAGGGCTTTCCCGTCTTGCATCATTCCTTCGATACAATAAGTGTCGTCGGCACCGGCAAAACGTTCATTTTCAGTTTTTACACCTTTAATCACGGGCACTGCCATAAAACTCTCAGCAAATTCCGCATATACATCAAGCATTTTGCGGGCTTCCACCAATGCTTCTTCTTTGGTTGCGTGGGCTGTATGTCCTTCCTGCCAGAGAAATTCTGCAGTACGCAGAAACAATCGGGTGCGCATTTCCCATCGAACAACATTGGCCCATTGGTTAATTAAAATGGGAAGGTCGCGGTAACTCTGAATCCAATTTTTGTAAGTATTCCAGATAATGGCCTCTGATGTGGGTCGTACAATCAATTCTTCTTCCAATTTGGAATCAGGATCAGCCATAAGATGACCAGGTTTATCGGGGTTCGCTTTGAGTCGATAGTGGGTTACTACCGCACATTCTTTGGCAAATCCTTCGGCATTTTTTTCTTCTTTTTCGAAGAGGCTTTTGGGGACGAAAAGTGGGAAATAGGCATTTACGTGGCCTGTTTCTTTAAACATATCATCGAGTTGGCGTTGCATTTTCTCCCATATGGCATAGCCATAGGGTTTGATAACCATACAACCTTTCACGGCACTGTGTTCTGCTAGGTCGGCATTTTTTACTAGGTTATTATACCATTCACTGTAATTCTCGCTGCGTTTTACTTTTTCGAAAGCCATAATTGTAATGTTTACAAAGTTAATTTGTTTTGGGTTGGGGGGATGGGAAATTTTTTAAATGAAGGACCCCCAGCGGCTGCGCCGCTGGGGGGCCCCACATTATCCAATTTTTTCAAGAATTGCAATTGCTCGCAAATCCTCGCTTCGCTTAGCTAC
>DDYM01000024.1:1084-21693 GCA_002347985.1 Bacteroidetes bacterium UBA2234 | reverse complement strand
TGATACCAGAAAGAAATTGAAAATTCTTTCAACCCATTTAAAAAGCTCGTGGCCGAAGTTGTTAGAAATTCAGTAGACGATGGCGAATTATCAAATTCAAAAGCACAACTATCGTTGCCATTTCTATCGAAAGTTGGTCGCGCTGAAGTAGTATTCATCAAGTGATGATTATTACCAGAAAGATCATTTAGCGTACCTTTTGAAAAAGGATAAAATGCCAAGACATTTCTTGAAACACTGTTGGGCAAGCAAGTGATCTTGCTATTTCCACCATTCCTGTCACAAGAAATAAAAGCTGTTATAATTAAAGCGATGGCAATACGTGGCAAATTTTTCATAAAATTAAATAATTAGAAACCATAACGGAATCCGCTGTACATTTCTTTTACATTCATAAAAAAATCAAACCCTCACAGACCAAACCAACACACCTTGTCCATCCCGCTAATTGAATCAATTGGGCTTACAATAAAAATACACCTACTCCATAGGGACAACCATTCATCGAAAACTGTGAGCACAACACAAGATTTCAAATTTTTACCCGTTACTTTCGATGTGTTCACTAACTACGAACCATGATGACAAGCGCAAAAAAACATACACTCTACCTAATCGCAATCTTAGTTACATTAACAACATCTGCCCAAACCAGCAAATGGCAAATGGGATTTGAAGCCGGACCCTCTGTAACAACAATCCACAGCCAAAACGTTGATTTCCTATTCACCCCCACCGTGGGATATTGCGCAGGTTTCTCGGCCCAATACAACGCAGACCGATGGATATCTGTGAGAGCGCAAGTAAACTATGAACGCAAAGGTGGCTACCGTGGCGCCTTCCCCATCACCGATGTCAATGGCATTAGTGTTGGATCCATGAATGTGAGTGTGGCTAACAACTACATAACCGCACCCTTATTAATTAGGACTCAATTCGGTAAAATCGCCAAAATTTTCATTGATGCCGGTGCCTATGGAGGATACTTAACACGCGCAACTTCTACCGAGCGACAGTCGACCGCTGAAGGCATTACGTTTATGATGGTTGACATCACACAATTTAGGGATCTTTTCGATTATGGATTTTGCGGTGGCATGGGCGTAGAGGTTCCCATCGGTAACAATGCCAATGTATCACTGGGCTTTCGTTACAACCACGGACTAGGCAACATGCAGGGCGACACCAAGTCCATCCCCCTTTACAATCGCTCATTGAATTTTAACCTAGGGATATCTCAAGCTTTTTAAGGTGAATTCCANNCAACAAACTTTAATAAAAACATATGAGAACTAAAACAATTTTACTAATTACAGCCATTCTGTTTTCACTCACAGCCAAAGGACAAGAAAAAGTAGGGAAACTTGACTTTAGAATTGGATGCGGAGTTTCTCTTTTAGGATCAGGCGATATGACAACATTTGTTTATGAAAATGAACTCAACTACAAAATAAACAACTACTTAACGAGTGCTGTATCAATCAATTTAGGTCGTAGCAACTATGGAGCTTATGAAAACTCAGCATTTACCCAAGGCAATTTAAATATTTTACTTTCTCCATTTAAGAACAATAAAAAGTCCGATTTCAGGATAGGAACAGGTTTAACATACTATACCGTTTCAGATGCGTATATAACTTCTAGTTCGTACCGAAATGGACAAGTAGTAGACGTGGTTTATAACATTGAAAGTAGAAACAGTTACGGGATTAATGTTGTGATTGAAAACACATCCCGAATTTCAGACAAACTTTTCTGGGGAGCCAAGTTGTATTCCCAACCCTATTTCAATGGAGATATTAATACTGGGATTTTATTGAAACTGGGGATGAAAATTTAATCGAACCTGGTACGCAACCATTCCCCTTTTAGGCGTCTTTCTATCAAATGCATTATTTTCGTACAGTGAAGAAAAATCATTCGGGATGGATATTGAAGCTGCTAATTGGCCTAATCATAGGGTTGCCTTCAGTTGGCAACGCCCAACGATTTCAGCTCGAACACGATGATTATTCGGATTCCATCGTTTGGTATGTCCGTAACACCGGCACAAATTGGGTAAAACCCGTTTCACTAACAATCAATTGGTTCCATACAAAGCCCGATCTATATGTTTGGGATGCCAACCCGGGACCGGCATCTTCTCGCAATAGAATCACTGAAATCAATACGAATGGCAATTTGAAATTTCGTTTTAAATCAACACAAGGAGTTGGAATTAACGATACAATTTACGCGGGACAACGAATCCCTGTTTTCTATTCCGTAAACTACAATACAAAAAAAACAGATACCATCATGCCTGCAAATTGCATCATGTTTTATCATGATTCGCTGGTTGCCGATGGTGAAGAACCCGTGCTGCCAAAAGGTGCTACGTGCGACTACAAGCGTGTTTTCCTCAATTCCTACTCAGCCACAAGTGGAATTCATTTTAGATCACAGGCTTGGTATAATTTACACCAAAATATGTGTCAAAAATATAATACCCCAGACCTTTATGTCATGATAATTTTTGACCAAAACACATTTAAACCCACCTCTGCCGGCGTAATTCCAAAATGTCCCTCGGGCAGATACGGCACTGCGTTTGGCTTCCCTAGAGATTCCCAAATTTATTATAGTTTCACATTGTCTGATGGAAAACACATCGACTCCATCATCAGTGGCATTACAGACGGGGATTATGTTGCACTGGTGAGCTACCCCACTTTTACGCAGTATACGATTTCTAAAATGAAATCTCGTTTCGCTCCAATTGGACTCAATACGGACTCACTGATCGTAGGTCCAAAAGGATCGCCGGATGTTCAAATGGTATTTTGGGGACGAAAAGGACTTTCTACGAGCAAAGGCAAACTGAATACAGTGGGTCGGTATTACAACGGCGGGGCCTCCATCGTAAATCTTGGCGCAGACCACATAATGATAGCAAACCAACCTACGGACGAATTAAAGGCCTGGCCCCCTTGTTACGAGACCTTGGCATTGGTGCATCAACCCTATATTCCCGCACCAATTAAAGTCGGGATTTCATCTCTCCATTCAAACCGAAATCTGACTGCCTCACCCAATCCTACAAAAAATGAAATTCATTTGGGCTATACAAAACAGGCCATGGATTGGAAAATTGTTGATGCTACAGGTCGGGTTATCATGTCTACACACATCAATCCCGATACTGAAATCAAAATTGATGTTTCTGATCTTGCATCCGGGATATACTTCGGAGAATCCCACACCAAATCCGCCCAAGGAAATTCTCAATGGCGTACCCAGTTTATTAAAATCGATTAAATCTTATTGCGTTGCATTTCTCGGGCGATATCCTTCTCCTTTAGGTCGTCCCGCTTGTCGAAGGTCTTTTTACCCTGACCCAAACCAATCTCCAACTTGAGAATTCCTCGATCATTTTCGTACAACCGAATGGGAAACAAGGTATACCCTTTGGTTTTTATCTTTCCTTCAATTTTTTTAATCTCCTGTTTGTTCAACAACAACTTTCGCTGTCGCATGGGCTCATGGAGATTATAACTTGATTGTTTAAACTCTGAAATGTGCATGTGTAGGAGAAAAACTTCGCCGTCTTCCAAAACACAGTAGGCGTCGCCCATGTTTACATTTCCGTTTCTGATTGATTTCACCTCTCCGCCCAAAAGCGACATCCCTGCTTCATAACGCTGTTCGATGTGAAAATTGAATCCGGCCTTTCGGTTCAATACATCTACACGCTTTCTGTTGTCTTTCGCTGCCATACTTCCACCTCAAAGGTAGTGAAATTAAAAGTTTAGGCCCGAATCTGTTCGATCAAACGATTTACCTTTTCTTTTTTGAGAATCTTTTGTCCTTGAGTCCCCTCCGCTACCAATCGATCCGCAACCATCACAACAAACGAACAGTTCACAGAGTTGCCTTCTAACGCTGTCAACATAGCCCTAATTTCTACCTCATCACCCAACAAAGCAGGCGATTTATGGGCAATATTTAAAAAAGTGCCAATCCCTTCCTCATCTTCTTCCTTCATCTCCAACACAAACTGTCTACAAGCCCATTCAACATCCCTACCCAAAGAAAACGTACTATAAAATGGATGTACATTTCCTGTTTCAAATGTAGCTAAGTCCGTATCCGTCACCGTTTTATTGATAACCCGAATTTCACCCACCGAACAAGTTGATTTCATCAATTCCGTTTAAGAATTCCCTACCACTTCTGACATTAAATCAGAAACTGTAATCTCCATGTGCGAAGCGTCATAGGTAGCCTCACCATTTACAACCACAACTACCTGGGGAGATTCGTGGTGAACATCGAACGTATCGGCTATTGCAGCGGACACATCGCGATGAGCGATCAAATCCAAATAATAAAAATCCGCTTGGGAATAAAATGCATCGTCCAATTTCATTAGACGATTGAGAGCCATCGTACTGATGGAACAACGGGTACTGTGTTTGAACAGCACCTGAGGCCTTTCGGCAGATTTCAAAACGATTTCAGGGAGCTCCCCAACCGCAGTTAATTCATGCCAATTGGAATTCATGTTATTTTCTAACGGCAGTAGACTTCAATCCTACTTCAGGACAACGGTCGTGCTTACGCGATCCACAACTGGTAAAAACTACACCCAAAATAAGGGCAATTGCGATTAGATTTGCTGCTTTCTTCATGATTGTTAACGATTACAAAATAAATCCATTTTCACCGGACTTTTCGCATCGGATAGACGAACTGTACGAGAATAAGGACAATCCATCAAAGAAACTCAACAAAAAGGAACAAAATCAGGGCTTAGAAGACTCATTAATACTCACAACAAAAAATTTATTATCTAAAATTCAAGCGAAATTACCGAGACATTTCAACGCCCGTTGCATCGTAACACAAAAAGCATTTGAGCAATGCACTTCTGAAATCATCGCCCAATGGAAGGCCTTTCACTTTCCTGCCAAATCCTTGCTATCGCTTACTGGCGGACTGGGTGTGGATGATTGGGCTTGGTCGAAAAGTGGCAGCTCCGTTTTAAGCATTGACCCGGACGAATTGCTCAACAGGGTGGTTCGCCACAATTGGGGAAAACTCAACATTTCTGCAGAGCGGATTGGTTTGACCGCCGAAAAATGGCTTTCGGAAAACACGGAACGGCGGTTCGACCTAATTTACGTTGATCCCGATCGCAGACCGATGGGTGGCCGAAAATCCTTTCAAGCAGAGGACTATTTGCCCAATGTTTTCGAGTTAGTAAAAGCACATGGGGGGATGGGAAAATTGTGGTTGATAAAACTAAGCCCGATGACGGATCCCCATTGGATTTTTCATCGGTTTGATTGCTATACGGAAATATCAGCGATCGGGTATCGCAATGAAGCAAAGGAAATTTTGGTCTTGGTTGATCCCCATCGAGAAAAATCAGAAACGCCACAGATTGATTGCATTGAAATTGCAGAAAATGCACCCCAAATCTCGGGGGCCGGTCATGTTGGGAAAGAGCAGAACGATTCATCCACACAAGAGATGGTAAATTTCCAGGGTTTTCGGTTTTCAGAATTACAAATCGATGCATTGCCTTTGAACAAAACAGCTATGATTTGGGAGCCTTCTCCCGCCATTTTCGCATCCTCTCTCCACACCACCATCTCACAACGCCACAACCTCCTTGCTGCCACGCCCAACCCGGGATTCTTCCACACCCAGCGGGAGATTCCAGCGGCCTTCGGCCGCTGCCTCCTCGTACACCATGAATTCCAAGGAAGCCTGAGAAAAATCGCACAAAAAATCAAAGACCTCGATATCTCACAACTCAATATCACACCCCGCTCCTGCAGCATCCCCACCACCGAAATCACCAAAACACTCAAAACAAAAGACGGAGGATCGCTCACCCTTTTCATCACCAAAAAACAAAATGAATTCCACGCCTGGCTCGGCGAAATCAAAAAATTCTAAGAAATAACAATCTATTTTCCGTTCACCCGAGAAGTATACTCCTCCAAAGCCGCCAACATACTAGGAATCCCCGGCGCCGGCGCAGCAATATCCAAAATCAAATTGTGCTCCGCAATGGCCTGCTGAGTGCTGCTTCCAAAACCCGCAATCCTCGTGTTGTTCTGCACAAAATCCGGGAAGTTATCGTACAAACTCTTGATGTCGGCAGGTGAGAAAAACACCAAAATATCGTAAAACACATCCGCCAAATCACTCAAATCACTGCTTACCGTATTGTAAATAATGCACTCCGTGAAATTATACCCCAACTGCATGAAATGATTGGGAATACTTGGCTTACGAATATCACTACATGGAAATAAAAACTTCTCCGTGCTGTGATTCTTATTAAATAACGTCAAAAAATCCGCCTCAGTCCCCTTGCCAAAAAACATCTTACGCTTTCTAGGAACGATGTACTTCTGAACATAATTCGACACCCCCTCGTTGATAGAAAAATACTTCGTCTCCGCTGGCATCTCAATCTTCATTTCATTGGCCAAAGAGAAAAAATAATCCACCGCATTGCGAGAATTAAAAATAATTGCCGTGAAATCTAAAAAATTGATTTTCTGCTTTCGAATGTCACGCGGAGCCATCGGCTCAATGTGAATGAATGAACGAAAATCGATTTTCAACTTGTACTTCTTTACGAAGTCCTCGTACACATTCTTCCCCGCCTCCGGTTGTGGCTGGGTAATCAATATGCTCTTGACTTTGAGTTCGCGTTCTGCTGAGGACATAGTTAAATTCGAGATATGCTAGCAAACAAGACCGTATACGGAAGTATTTCTAGGGTGCAAAAATACAAAAATGCAAGGAAATTCAATTGCCTATCTTGAAACAAGCCAACAAACGACAAGATAGATCGAATCACAATCCACAATACAAGCATAAAAGACACCCAATCTGCCACGGGTGAGCCAGTGAACTTATACCCATTGTAATACGTAACCAAGAACAATGGAAAGAAGATTAATGCGAGTACAAAGTTGACATTATACTGACGCTGAATCAATCTTCGCTGCATCAGTTCCATATTCACACTCGAGGCAAACAAAAACTGAATCGCCTGCAATCCCATTACCCCGCCCAACAAAGCCAAATAAAACAAAATGAACACCCAAAAATTGTTCAACTGTAAATACCCGCCGAAAATCATATACAACATAGCCCCGGCAGAAAATACCGCTTGCGACAATACAAAAACAACACCAGACCCACCGCCATATTGGGTCACCGAACGATCATTCACCAACTCATTGAAATAATAACCGTTAAAAATCCCCCGAATTCGCAACTCAAACTGCTTGGGATATGCCGCACGGAAATACATGATCACCACCAACAAAATCATACCCAAACCAAAAAACCAAAACTTCCCCTGCCCATGTCTATAAAACACCTGATTGTTGTATGGATCAAATGGGTCTCGGTAATTGTATTTCACCGTGTTGCCGTAATCCACCTGAGAAATCAATGCCGTAACACTATCCAATTTCCCCGCTTTGATTGAATCCAAAAAATGAACACCATTGGTAAACCGCAAAATCGACAGTGAATCTGGACGAGACAGCAACGAATCCGGCTCAAAAACATATCCATTCACAGGCCGTTTCAATCGCTCCTTCCAAGCTTTCATCGCGGCTTTCCTTGCCTTCTGCACCTCCTCCAACTTCGCTTTTTCCCCCTTCGAAGCTTCTCTTTCCGCACGATGGGCTACTTCGCGATTCCGAGCTTCCCTTACCTCTTCAGTCCGATTTGATGAACTCGTTCTTGTGGACGCAGATTGGCCCAATAGCATACCCAACGTCGAAAAAATCAGCCACACACACAATACCAAACGCAAAAAGCGATTGAATTGAAGATTCCATGTAGTTGACCCGCGCATCGAACCACAAAAATAACGGATTCAAAGGGCATGTTCACGACTGAATCATCGAATCAAAAAAAAGACTGACCTTTGCAACCATGGCAGGCCTCTATATCCACATTCCATTTTGCAGAAAAGCCTGTCATTACTGCAATTTCCACTTTAGCACCCAACTCAAAAACATTCAACCTTTGGTGGATGCGATCTGTCAAGAAATCGCAAGTGAGTCGCTTACTTTTCAACACCCACTTCAAACCATTTACTTTGGGGGTGGGTCGCCCTCGCTTTTAAGCAACAAACAGCTTAGTCAAATTTTTGAAGCCATCCAACAACATTTCAACCTGTCGGAAATACAGGAAATCACCCTAGAAGCCAATCCAGAGGACATGAATCTCGAAGCACTCACATATTGGAAATCCTTGGGGATTGAACGACTTAGTGTGGGCATTCAAAGTCTAAATAACAGTGAACTGCAGTGGATGAATCGGTCCCATACCGCAGAACAGGCCATAAAATCATTGGAGCTAGCAAAAGATATCGGCTTTCAAAATTTTAGCTTAGACCTGATTTACGGTTCAGAAAAAAAATCTCTGCTGCAATGGCAACACGAACTAGACTGGGTACTTTCTGTAGGCGTCAACCACCTCAGTTGCTATGCGCTCACCATCGAAGAGAACACCCCCTTTGGCAAATGGGCGAAGTCAAATCAACTCATTGCACCGCCAGACGAACATGCAGAAATGCAATTTCACTACCTCGGTCAATGGGCCGCCAAAAACCATTGGGAACACTACGAAATCAGCAACTTGTCCAAACCCGGGCACCAAGCTATACACAACAGCAACTATTGGGCGGGCAAACCCTATTTGGGTATCGGACCCAGTGCGCATTCATATTTTGGCAGCTCTCGCAGATGGAATGTAAGCAACAATGCAATGTACATCAGCGGGATACAAATAGGTGCTCCGAATTTTACGGAAGAGATTTTGTCACAAAACGACATTGTAAACGAGTTTCTACTCACCCAACTTCGACTCAACAAAGGGGTCAACATTCAACAAATCAATATTTTATACCCTGGTTTTGAAGAATTTAAACGACCAATCATCGAAAAATTAAAAAAGAAATCGCAAATCATTGAAGAGGGAGGATATTGGTCAATCCCAAGTGCGGCAAGATTTCTCAGCGATGCAATAACCGTAGAATTGATGATCGACGAGGATTAGAGAATCGCGAATTTGTCAATTGTGATGAAAATCATACTTTCTCCCTATTTTCTATCGTAATTTTGCAGTAACAATTTAGGTTATGAATCGCAAAACAAACAACAACATTCTGGTGCCAACCGATTTTTCCGACGTGGCAGAAAACGCATTAAGTCATGCCGTTACCGTTGCCAAAGCCTATGGCAATGAAATCACCCTACTCTACATTTTGGAAGAAGGCATTTTGGGCGGACTATTTTCTGGAAGTCAGTCTGATGTTATGCGCGATGCCATTCAATCCAAGTTGGAAACCAAAGCGAAGGACATCGCTGAAAAAAACAACTTAAAAGTACACGCGTTGGTTGAAAAAGGCAAGGTTTATAAGACCATCGCCGGGATTGCTAACAGCTCAAATTACGACTCTATCATCATGGGTAGCAATGGCGCGAGCGGTTTGGAACAAATTGTTGGATCAAACGCATCAAGAACCATTCAATATGCCGAGGTTCCGGTTGTTGTAGTGAAGCAAAACTCAGCCAAAGACAGCGGTTATAAGAAAATCGTAATGCCCATTGATTTGTCGATCGAAAGTCGTCAAAAAGTGGAATGGGCCATCCATTTGGGTAAAAAATTCAACTCTGAAGTGCACGTGGTTTACACCAAATCTTCAGATGAGTATTTGCAAAGAAAGATTGCAGCGAATATCAATTTGGTAAATCACCAGTTGAACGACAGTGGATTAAAGTTTGAGGTATTTGCGATGGAAGATGGCATGTTGGACAACTTTGCCAACGAAATCATGAATTACAGCAACACGGTGAAAGCCGATTTGATTTTGGTGATGACGCATACTGAAAAGGGAATTTCTGAATTGATTATTGGAACATTGACCCAGCAGTTGGTAAATCGCAGCGAGAGCATTCCTGTAATGTGCATCCATCCGCACGAGACGGGATTCAATTACAATTATTAATTCGTTCGTGTATATAATAAAAAAGGAGGGGCCTCGTCTTTGACGAGGCCCCTCCTTTTTTATCAATTGAAATATTGTTGGAGATATTCAAATCATCCAAAGATGAAAATCCACCCTCACACGACCTGAGTATTTAAAAATCCCAAATTACGCCAATCGACGGTTGCAAGAATCCATTGGAATTTACCAAATATTCCCCCTTGTAAGAAGGCACCGTAGCCATTGGATCAGAAATCAAATTGCCTGCTGCATCCTGAGCCGCAATTAACGTTGGCGGACCCAAATAGACTTTATTCAATGCATTCTGAATATCCATATACAAATTCAATGAAGCCTTCTTGAAATACCATACTTTATCAACCCGGATATCCAATTGAGAAAAATTCCCCAATCTGCCCGCATTTAACAATCCATAATTTGGCAATGCCGTTCCCCTCACGTCCCAGTTTGCCTTTACCAAGCTTCGCGCTACATCGTCCGGAGTATAAGGCCTACCGGTTGCAAAACGGAGTTTCGCGCCAACCTCCCAGTTTCGTTTCAACTTCACTCCACCAACCATACTTACTGTATGTCTGCTGTCCCAGGCACTGCGCACCGATTTCCCGTTTTTGTCATCAAACTGACTCCAACTCAGCGTGTATGAGAGGATCCCATACAACCCGGAACGACTTCTGCGTTGAAGTAAAAATTCCATCCCATAGGCTTTGCCCCTACTCACAGAACTCACCGGCTCATTTCCCAAAACTGCAAAATCCGTCCCCAAATTCCCCAAACAAATACTGTCGCGCAACGCAAACGGATAATTTGAATAGTTCTTATAGAAACCCTCCCAGGTGATTTTGGTATCCTTTACTTTGTTATACTGCAAACCCGCCGCTACCATTCTATTCCTCATGTATTTGATGCGATCTTGGTTTTCAAACCCACCCTGTGCATTGCGATATCCCAAAATGGTATAACTCGGCAACTGCGTAAACTGCCCCATATTTGCATTGAAGAACAAACCCGAAACCGCGGTTGGCAAACTCGCACTTACACTTAAGATTGGCTGATTCAAAGGATTTCCCATCAACTTGTTGTAACTATTTCCATCCAATCGACCTGCAAAACTCAATGTACCGGTGCCCATCACATTGCGATAGCCCCGAACAAATCCACTGTACTTAAACAACTCCAACAAACTCTGAAACTGAACATCCTTCACCGTACCAGCCGAACCAGGACCTCCTGGAATCAACACCTTGGCTTTGTTGTCTACACCGTATTGAATAAACTCCGTACCGCCTCCAACTAACAGTTTCCAACGACCCAAATTGCGTGAATTTTCGATGCGCAACTTATTTTCTTCCTCTGTACTGGCATAGGTAAAAATCCGATTCGCCTCTGTACTTTCATCGTTGTTCTTGTACTTGAACGATGTATTGCTCAGCATATTTCGGCTTAAAAAAGTCTGCGTTTTGCTCTTGGCCCCAAAATGGGTATAAACGCTACCAAACGTATAATTCCATTGTCTGTATACCGGCAAATAATTCAGAATAAACTTGTTGGTTTTCAGCGTTGTGCTATCTGTAATATTATCATTCACTCCCAAATTGAGTTTGAAGAAATCAACGGCACCCACCATCAAAAAAGTGATATCGTCCTTTTCATTCAACTTCACCTTAACCTTCGCTTGATAGTCGATAAAGTTGGGCAAAAATGGCAGACCCAAAACCGAAAACAACCCTTGCAAATAACTCTGCCTTGCAGAAAAAATATACGTTGTCTTTTTACTCAAAGGCCCATCCGCCGTAAAGCCCACATCGCTACTACCCAATGTAAAACGATACTTTGCCTTGTCCGCATTACCATCCATTTGTCGGAAATCCAAAACACTACTCAGTCCATTGGCATAATTCACCGGAAAAGCACCGGTGTAAAAATTCACTTCTTTGATAAAGTTCACATTCAACATGCCCACGGGACCTCCCGTACTTCCTTGTGTTTGGAAGTGATTGATAATCGGGATCTCTACCCCATCTAAATAGAATTTATTTTCCGAAGGCGATCCACCACGAATTACAACATCGTTCCTAAAACCAGGTATACTAATTACACCGGGCAAACTCTGAATAATTTTGCTGATATCCCTGTTTCCGCCTGGATTTCTTTCAATCTCACGGATACTCAACTTTTGGGAAGAAACCGGACTTTCTGCTTCTCTGCGCTGCAAGTTTGTTTTGCGGATATTTACTTCTCCGATGCCTTGCGACAGGGTTTGCAATTCAATGACAACCTCCGGCGATTTGTCGTATGTAAACAACATCTCAGAAGAGGTTTCACTTTCGTAGCCATCCAAAACAGCAGTAATCGTATGAAATCCAGGTTCTGAAACTTGAATCGTAAAACTACCATCAGATGCAGAAAGCACTTTTTCCGCCGATTTGTCGATGCTCACACTTGCGCTCGACAAAGGTTTCCGACTGGAAACATCCATTACACGGCCCCGAATAACAACTTGGGCATTCAATACACCCCCAACGATAAAACTCAAAAAGATAAACAAACCTCTCATGAAAAATTAAACAAAACAAAATGAAAAGGGTTTGTTGTGCTTCGAAAAAACCCAAAAAACCAGCCCGCACATTCTAAATATCAACCCAATTGTTGTCGCTCTGTATAAAATGTGCATGAAATGTCGGCCATTTCGTCATAATTCCTCCTTGGCAAGATTTTCGCTAACCCAAATAAACCTTAAATTCGCACACTTATCATGTTTGGAAATATTTTAAAATCGTTCTCAAAAATGCTTGGCGGAACTTCTGCCGAAAAAGCGTTGAAAGAAATAGATCCGATTGTGGATCAAATCAATGTATTTTTTGAAGAATACAAATCGTTGAGCAACGACCAATTGCGGGCAAAAACGGCGGAATTTGTTGACAGGATCAACCAACACTTGTTGGAGATCGACAATGAAATCGCTGATTTAAAAAACCAATTGAACACGGCTGAGGAATCAGACATTGAGCTGCGCGACGAGATTTTCGGCAATTTGGATGCCATCGAAAAACGCAGAGATGCCGCGTTGGAAGAAATTTTGGCCGAAATTCTGCCGGAGGCATTTGCTACTGTAAAAGAAACTGCAAGACGATTCACGGAAAACAGCGAAGTGGTTGCAACCGCAAATGCACTGGACCGAGAGTTGGCCCTGAAACACCCACATATCACGATCAACAACGAGCAAGTAAGTTACAAGAACGAATGGACGGCCGCAGGCGGAAAAATCCGCTGGAATATGGTACACTATGACGTTCAGTTGATCGGTGGTATCGCATTGCACCGCGGAAAAATTTCTGAGATGGCAACCGGTGAAGGAAAAACCTTAGTAAGTACATTACCTGCCTACCTCAACGCATTGGGCAAAAGAGGAGTTCACATGGTAACGGTGAACGAATACTTGGCCCGTCGTGATAGCGAATGGAATGCCCCCTTATTTAATTTCCTAGGTCTCACAGTGGATTGCCTTGAATACCACAGACCCAACAGCAATGAACGTCGCCTCGCTTACTTGGCCGACATCACCTATGGAACGAACAACGAATTTGGTTTTGATTATTTGCGCGACAATATGGCACATACGCCAGAAGAACAGGTTCAGCGTAAACATCATTATGCAATGATAGACGAGGCGGACAGTGTATTGATTGACGATGCCAGAACGCCATTGATTATCAGCGGACCAACACCAAAGGGGGATGTGCAGCAGTTTGAAGCACTCAAACCCCGTATCGAAAAACTTGTTGAAGCCCAAAAACGATTCGTAAATTCTGCCCTGATCGATGCAAAAAAACTCATCGCCGCAGGAAATACAGGCCACAAAGAAGGCGAAGGCGGACTTGCATTATTGCGCGCACACAGAGGTCTTCCCAAAAACAAAGCCATCATCAAATTATTGGGTGAAAGCGGTGTTCGAGGAATCCTTACAAAAACAGAAAATCACTACATGCAGGATCAGCAAAAGGAAATGCCCTTGGCCGATTCTCCGCTGTATTTTACCATTGACGAAAAATCAAATAGTGTTGATTTAACAGAAAAAGGTCTAGAATTAATCACCCAAGGGGAGGAAGATCCAAACTTCTTCGTTCTGCCCGATGTGGGTTCTGCAATGGCAGACATCGAAAAGAGCGCATCGTCGGACAAAGAAAAACTGGCCTTAAAAGATGCTTTGATGCAAGAATTTGCGGAGAAAAGCGAGCGCATCCATTCTGTTCAACAGCTACTAAAAGCCTATACCCTATTTGAACGCGATGTTGAATATATCTTGGCCGATAGCAAAGTAAAAATTGTTGATGAGCAAACCGGTCGTGTCATGGAAGGTCGTCGTTATTCAGACGGACTCCACCAAGCCATCGAAGCCAAAGAAAACGTTCGCGTGGAAGCAGCCACCCAAACCTATGCAACGATCACCCTACAGAACTATTTCAGGATGTATCACAAGTTGGCTGGTATGACGGGTACCGCAGAGACGGAAGCCCAGGAATTGTGGGATATCTACAAATTGGGTGTGATGGTTATTCCTACCAACAGAAATATTTCACGGATCGACCAAGAGGATTTAGTTTACAAATCCAAGCGTGCCAAATACAATGCGGTGATTGAAGAAGTGGTTGCCTTGAGCAGTGCGGGTAGACCCGTTTTGGTGGGTACAACTTCGGTGGAAGTGAGTGAATTGTTAAGCAGAATGCTGCGATTGCGCGGCATCAAACACAATGTTTTGAACGCCAAGCAGCACCAAAACGAAGCGGGTATTGTTGCCGAAGCCGGATTAAAAGGAGCAGTTACCATTGCTACGAACATGGCTGGTCGTGGAACAGATATTAAAATTGATGATGAAGTAAAATCATTGGGTGGTCTGGCGATTATTGGTACAGAACGTCATGACAGTCGTCGCGTTGACAGACAGTTAAGAGGTCGTGCAGGACGTCAAGGCGATCCGGGAACTTCTCGTTTCTACGTGAGCTTAGAAGACGATTTGATGCGGATTTTCGGATCAGAAAGAGTGAGCAAATTGATGGACCGTTTTGGCTATGGCGAAGACGATGTAATCGAAAATAAGTTGATGACGCAAACCATCGAACGAAACCAAAAACGCATGGAGCAGAACAACTTCGGTGTTCGTAAGCGTTTATTGGAATACGACGATGTGATGAACAAACAAAGGACCAACATTTACAGAATGCGAAGCAATGCATTGTTTGGTGAGCGTTTGAGCATCGATTTGAGAAATATGCTCTACAATTGGTGTAATGAAACCGTTGCTCAATTCAAAGATTCCGGCGATTATCAAGAATTGGAAATGGAGGTAATTCGCACGTTAGCGATGGACGTACCTTTTGATGAGGACACTTTCCAAAACACCAGAGACCCCGAAGTATTGGCAGAAATGCTATTTGATAACCTCACCCAGAGATATCATGAAAAAACAGAGGCCATGCGTACACAAGCACTTCCCGTTTTCAAAAATATCCGCGCAGAACAAGGAGAAAGAATTGAAAATATCGTAGTGCCAATGACAGACGGCGTGCACAATTACCAGTTGACAGTAAATATGCAGAAGGCACTAGATACGGACTGCAGAGCGATGATTCACGAATTGGAAAAGAGCACAACACTTGAAATCCTTGATGATGAATGGAAAGAGCATTTGCGGGAATTGGACGAATTGAAACAAAGCTCGCACAACGCTCAGTACGAGCAGAAAGATCCTTTGCTGATTTATAAAATTGAAAGTTTTGAATTGTTTGGCAAAATGTTGCAACGCATCAATACACACGTTTTGGGTATGTTGTTCAGAGCCAGAATTCACGCGGAAAATGAGGTTTCAGAAGCCAGACCCGCATTGAAACGCGCTGAACCCAAAATCCAAACTTCCAGACCTGAAATGGACTTAACAATGGGTGGTGCAGACAACATGGAAATGCCAGCGGCAGAAATGCAAGCGCCAAAACCTGTACAAAACCCAATTATCAAGGATTTGAAAATTGGAAGAAACGACCCTTGTCCTTGCGGCAGTGGAAAGAAGTTCAAAGCATGTCACGGGAAGGATTAACCAAAGATTCCAACGAATCTTCGGTCAAAACACAAGGACAGAAAGGCGGCGACTTTTACATGGAAAACGGATTTTGTGTTTTCACTGCGGATTACCACAAGAAAAGAGGCTTTTGCTGTGGCAACGAGTGTAGACATTGTCCTTTTGCTCCCAAACACCTCAAAGGCGGAAAAACACTGTCGGATTTGTGAAAAACTTGGGATAAACTTCCCAAGTTCCGTGCACCAATCCGGTGATTTCGGGGCTAATTTTGCGCCGTGAACTTACCCATTCAATCTGCCCTAATTTCTGTATTTTACAAAGACGGCCTCGACGAAATCGTTAAGGCGTTGTACCAAAAAAATGTCATCCTGTATTCTACCGGCGGCACGAGAAAGTTCATAGAAGACCTCGGCATCCCATGCGTTGCGGTTGAAGACATCACCGGATACCCTAGTATTTTGGGCGGTCGAGTAAAAACCTTGCATCCAAAAGTATTTGGTGGAATTTTGGCACGAAGGGAATTGGCGCAAGACATGGAAGAAATTGCACAATATGAAATTCCATTGTACGATTTGGTAATGGTTGACCTCTACCCTTTTGCCGAAACAGTTGCGGCTGGGGGAACGGAAGAAGATATCATTGAAAAAATCGACATTGGTGGGGTTTCATTGATTCGTGCAGGGGCTAAAAACCATGCCCATACCACAATCATCGCTCACAAAAACGAATACGCTGCATTTTTAAAAGCATTCAACGAAGGCAATGGCGCTTTGTCGCTGCCACAACGAAAATCTTTTGCGGGTCGCGCATTTGCTGTAACGGCAGAATATGATGGAATGATCGCAGATTGGTTTGCGGGAAACAAAACCTATAGCCTACGATACGGCGAGAACCCGCATCAAAAAGGATATTTCCAAGGAAATTTGGAGTCGATTTTCACAAAACACCAAGGCAAAGAGTTGAGCTACAACAATTTACTTGATGTTGACAGTGCCGTTTGTTTATTGAACGAGTTCAACCCCGCTGATGGCTCTACGTTTGTAATTATCAAGCATAACAACGCCTGCGGTGTTGCCACAAGAGAGACTGTTTTACAGTCATGGACCGATGCCTTGGCTTGTGACCCAGTGAGTGCTTTTGGCGGCATTTTAGCAACCAATGCAAAAGTTGATTTGGCTACAGCATCCGAAATTAACAACCTGTTTTTCGAAGTACTAATTGCCCCAGCCTACGACGCGGATGCGCTAGAATTACTCAAAGGAAAAACCAATCGTATCGTATTGGAAACCACGGGTGAGGTTTCATTGAAGTCGCCAATGACAAGAACTGCCTTGAACGGCGTTTTGGTTCAAGACAGAGACATGCTTACTGAGACAAAATCGCACATGACGCCAGTAACAACAACGCTGCCTACCGAGGAACAGTTGAGCGACTTAGAATTTGCCCTAAAGCTGGTAAAACAGACCAAGAGCAACACCATCGTTTTGGTAAAAAACAAGCAGCTATTGGCCAGTGGCACAGGTCAAACGTCGAGAGTTGATGCACTGCAACAGGCAATCGAAAAAGCCAATCGCTTTGGATTTGATTTGGACGGCGCGGTAATGGCGAGTGATGCATTTTTCCCTTTCCCTGACTGTGTTGAAATTGCAGACAAATCGGGAATCAAAGCAGTAGTTCAACCGGGCGGAAGCGTGAAAGACCAGTTGTCGATCGACTATTGCAATCAGAACAATATCGCCATGACAATTACAGGCGTAAGACATTTCAAACACTAGGCAACTAAACCCTCTACAATCACATCTATTAGACTCCTCAGTTAGATTGGATTTCTAGAACACCCATGTACAATTTACTCAAATCACTCCTTTTTCTGCTATCGCCTGAAATGGCGCACGAATTCGCACTAAAAAGCTTGAGTATTTTACTAAAAATTCCAATCGTAAGCAATTGGATTAGAAGTAGTTTTCAACCCATTAAAGCCCAGCCTATTGTTGTCAAAGGAATTACGTTTCCCAACACCATTGGCTTGGCTGCTGGCTTTGATAAAAATGCCAAATGGCTACATCTCTTAAAAGACCTAGGATTCGGTCACGTTGAAATTGGAACTGTTACTCCGCTTCCTCAACCCGGAAATCCAAAACCTAGATTGTTCAGACTACCGCAAGACAATGCACTGATCAATCGAATGGGCTTTAACAACGATGGTATAGATGCCGTTGTAGAGCGATTAAAAAATCGACCTGCAGGCCTAGTCGTTGGAGGAAATATCGGCAAAAATAAAATCACTCCCAACGAAGAAGCTGTCAATGACTATATCATTGCCTTTGACACCATTTACGACCACGTAGATTATTTAGTTGTCAATATTTCATCACCCAACACACCCGGACTCAGAGACCTTCAAGAAGACAAATTCATTACGAGTCTTTTCGAAAAACTTCAATCCATCCGTACAACCAAACGTATTTGGAAACCCATTTTTCTGAAAATCGCTCCAGATTTCAAACAAACCCAAATTCACTCACTCATTGAAACCATCAAAAAAGCCAACGTGGACGGGGTGATTGCTACAAATACAACAATTGATCGATCCAACTTGCGAACGTCCAACAACGCCATTGAGAAAATGGGAGCAGGTGGACTCAGTGGCAAACCCTTGTTTGAGCCCAGCAACACAGTTCTTGGTTTTCTTGCGATGGAACTAGGCGACATTCCCCTCATTGGAGTGGGTGGTGTATTTACCAAAGCGGACTATGAGCAAAAAATTTCGATGGGAGCAAGCTTGGTTCAGGTATACACAGGTTTCATCTATATAGGTCCTCGAATTGTAAGAAAAATCCTATCTTAGCGAAACCACCTGCATTGTAGGGTCAACTTTCGCCTTATGGAACACCCCAAAAAACGGATTTCTTCTCATTTTATTCCCATTACTTTCTTCACTGCGATATTCGTCTCAGCGGGGTTATTTTTCATTTCGGCCCAGCGAAACATGGCAATTCGAAACAATCACAACTCAAACAATTCTCACATAAATAACCCGTCAGCACAATCATCTTGGGCGATACCCGCCATCCTTCCCACTGAAACTGTTACCCAGCATAGTGCTTATAGCCTAGTGTACAATCACAAACACATGCAAGCCAAATGGGTGGCCTACAACCTAACTTACGGAAACACTATTGGGGGCGCGGAACGCAGTAGCAAATTCTCCATAGACCCATCCATTTCCCCGCGAACAGCCGTCACCACCGATTATACAAAAACCGGATACGATAGAGGCCATCTGGCTCCCGCCGGCGATATGAAATTCTCTGCTCAAGCTATGGCTGAATCATTTTATATGAGCAATGTATCACCCCAATTACCAGGTTTTAATCGAGGGATTTGGAAAAAACTTGAAGAACAATTCAGATCTTGGGCACCTAGCTCCCACCCCGTTTTTATTGCCACCGGACCCGTACTAACTGATCCGATCACCGCACATATTGGACAAACCTGTAGCATTTCGGTCCCACAAAGATTTTATAAAGTTATGCTCGATACCGCCAGCCCCATGAGAGCGATCGCCTTCGTTTTGCCCAATGCCTCTTCCACTGAACCCCTGAGTCGTTTTGCCATGAGCATAGACGAGGCAGAGAGAATTACTGGATTGGATTTTTTTCCAAAACTGAACGACATACAAGAAGCCAAAATCGAGAAAACCCTGCTTCTGCAACAGTGGCAGTTTGATTGAGTGAATTATTTCATCAACTTAAATTTCTGAATCTCACCCGTAACTAAGTCTCTGGCAACCAGTAGATAAAACCCCGTTGCAAGGGTGGAAAAATCTTGTTCTGACAAACTCTCACCCTCATAAATCAAATCCCCCAGTGCATTGCTTAATTGATAATGTCGGGCCGCAATTGGCAAAACCGTCAACCCCTTTTCAAATGGATTGGGCTGCACCTGCCAACGACCCGCCGGCAAGATGGGTTCTTTCACACCGGCTCCAGTCAAATCACAGAATCTATTGATTCCCACCAATTTAGACATCTCATCACACAAATAAGAATAGTGTTGCTTATCTGTCGCACTCAAAGTCCCAAGCAACAAATCCTTGGACTCTTGAGGATCCAAAGTCAGGTTATAAAACTTTTGTGTGCCATTGTCGAAATCCAACAACTTGTAATCTGAATCCCGCATCGCCTTTCCATCGCCCGAAGCAGGCGTATTCTTGAATACTTCAGTAAAGGCCCAATCTCTTACTTTATTGCTTTGATTTTTAATGATTGGCATTAAACTTTTAGAATCCACCGGCTTTGAAGCAGAAATCTGCGATGTCCAATTGCTCACCTTCATCAACTCTAAAATCGTAGCGAATAAATCCTGGGTATTCACAATGGCCGTAGTTGAACGATTGGGATTCACCACGGTTGGGCCCGAGATAATCATTGGTACCGAAACACCATCGTTGTAAACGCTCCCTTTCGCCGTTCCGCTTTGCGCCACCGCAGGATCATCACC
>DDYM01000024.1:0-1070 GCA_002347985.1 Bacteroidetes bacterium UBA2234 | reverse complement strand
AACGTATCAAACAACCTACCCAACTCATGGTCCATGGCCTCTACCATCGCCTTAAAATACAACACTTTATTGGCAGAAATATCCGCAGCAGTTCCTGTAAGCGAAGTGTAACTATGTAATCCAGCCGGTGGCAAATGATACGGCGTATGTGGGGCATTGAAAGCCAACCAAAGAAAGAAGGGTTTATCTTTTTGGGTCTTCACCCATTCGGCCGCTTCATTGACTTGTTCTGTAGTTGCGTAATTGGTACTGTTAGCGCCCACCCCGTTGATGATATGCATGTAACTGGAATAATTGGGAAGCGTTCCCACAAAATTCCCAGCAAACAAATCATATCCCATGGCGTTTGGGAATTTCCAATTTGTTTTTGGACTCGCGGCCTGCAAATGCCATTTCCCAATGTTAGCGGTACCAATATTTGCATTGCTCCGCTTCAGTATCCGAGGAATCGTCATCTCGCCGGTATCCAATTCTGCTTCCCCCAATCCACCGATGGCATCGCCAACGCCAGTCCGAAAGCTATATCTACCCGTAATTATCCCTGATCTTGTTGGGGAACATAAAGGGTTTGACCACAAATTCTCGAAATGCACTCCCCGAGCCAAAAGTCTGCGAACATTGGGCATTTTTACCGTATCCAAATGATAAGCGCTAAACCCGCAAAAATCACTACCCAAATCATCTGCAATCACCAAAATCACATTTCGAGCCGATTGCGCCTGTATTTGATGGACGCTGACAATCTGACAAATCGCAACAATGAACCAAACTCTGAATGTATTTTTCATATTCTTTTTTAAGACGATAATAAAATCGCTTTACCTTGGACGGAATTCCACAATCTCACAAAAAGTCCCCTCGCCCGTTTCAACACTTACTACATAAAGACCTTCTCGCATAGTTTCTTCCAACAGAATGGGAAATTTCGGTTGTTTCAATGCTGAAATCAATTTGCCGTCCATTGAATGTATTTGAACATTTTTCACAATTTCTGAACCATTGAAAGGAGTAAAGTTCAAATAACCCTCCGTTGGATTTGGATACAAAAATCCCATTCCTGTCGTTTTTTC
>DDYM01000054.1:160-9442 GCA_002347985.1 Bacteroidetes bacterium UBA2234 | reverse complement strand
TTGTGAATGGTCTTTGTTACAAGAATCAAACGAAACAACAGGGTAGATGTGAATTGAAATCCAAACAACAAGGCAATGGAGAAATAGTAATCACGGTAATTTGAAATACTATCATCTAGAATCAATGTGAAAAACAAAAATACCACACCGATTACAGTGCTGTTGAAAGTGTGTTGCAGTTCTTTCAATCTAGATCTTCTGAAAATGTAATTGTAATACCCGCTAATCCCATGCAATAGAATCCAAAAGAGAGGAACCAATATCAAGCCCAATAACAAATTGTCGTCGTTGTTAACCGGTATCTCATAACCATGCTTACTTGCCTCAATAAAGCTCTTACGAAATAGGAATAAACCCAACCAACTTATGGTAGCCGCAGCCCAATCGGCAATAACGTGGAGAATGATTCTACGGGTTTGATTCATATCACTTTAGAAAACTCAAACGCAAATTATCGATGAATATTTCCCTGGATACGGTGCAAACTTCAGGTTTATTGATATCAAAAAATATCCGGATGGATGTGCCAGCGGGTTGATTCGCCAATTCAAATACCAAATTGACATAAAACCTTTTCCATTGGCCTTCGGTTTTGTTGACCAATAAATAGGGAAGTAACTCATTGGCGGTAGAATTCTGCCTGCGCATCGCCAATTGAATCGGTAAGTCCGATTTTACATCAAACTCTAAGAAAACAGAAGAACCATCCAAAGGCAAATCCTTGAATTCTTCAAACGATCCAATGTCAATGTATTTGCTTGAATCAACATTTTCAAAAACAATACGATACGCTTTTGTCTTTCCGTTAAACTTGCCGTTCAAATCAAATGCGGTGCTCACGATCGACACAGAGTCACCGGGATACGGCGATGGAGCAATGGGAACCAATGTTGAGTTATTGTCTTCAAAGTCTTCGTTCCAACGAACAAAAGCATTGGGACGAAATGTAAATACTGGCTTTACGATGGTTGATTTACCGGCTTGTAATGCAAACGTGTCGAGAAATGGCGCCAATGGAGTATAGATCCCCAAATTGTTTTTACTCCCATTGATAAACACCAAAGGGAAAATTTCAATTTTGATATTACCCAACTTGGTGATCGGAATTTTGCATGGAAACTCGAAATTTCCCAGCAACTCATCGTTGGCAAAAACTTGTACGCCTCTAATTTGATGAATATTATTCCCTTGAAGTGAAGAAATATTCAATGAAACGGAATCGATAGAAATTTGCGCCGGAATGCCTTTGTGCTCATCCCTACAAGACATGAAAACTGCACTAAAAAGTAAAACCGCAATGAAATACTGGAATCCTTTGGAACACCTCACACCACAAACTTAATAGATTTTGAGGAATCAAAAAATTATCAAGCCGTTAAACTGCTCGCTTATAGATCTTGGTATTTCCGCTGAACCTTGTCGATGGCCCATTCACAAGTAGTTGTAACATCCAAAGCATGCTCCAAATGTGTTAGCGGACTCAAATTATTTTGAATGTTCTCTCCAAAATTTCGTAATTCCATTTTCCATGTATCAAATGGCATGATTTGCCTATCGATCCGAATCAATTCTGGCGGCAGTTCAGGATGGTCGAAATCGGCAGAAAGGGAAAGCTGATCACTTTGCTCGGCAGTTCGGTATTCTACCAATTCATTGGCTGCAAAATTCAGCAGATACAATCGGTCTTGTTGGAAAATCTTAAGCGTGTACGTCCCAGGTTCCATCGCTCTTCCCGCCGTTATGTGGGCAATCGCATCATTGTCAAACTCCAAATGAATATTGAGCAAATCCGTCTGTTTCCCAAACAAAAACATCGGACGAGCGGAAATACTTCTCACCCTAGAAGAAACGGTTCTTTGAATCAAATCGATTTCCTGATACAAATTGGTATGTAACCACGATGCAAATTCGCCTGAAACTGGGGGATGACAGTGCTTTTCTAATTTGATGTAGCGCGGTTTTTTAACCAATTGCAACGCCGCCGTGAATAGGGGCTTGTTGTGAAGGACATTCCCGATTTGGATCACAACGTTGGACTCTCTTTTGATTTTAGACAAAGTTTCAATCTCACCCAAATTCCAATTTCTGTAACCGTCTAAAAATATGTGCTTACCCATTTTAACGAGGTTGCACACCACATCAAAGGGGAGGTTTTTTACATGTCGATCAATAAAAAACACATCTCCCATACTCGCAATCTCAAGGGCAAACATGAATTCACCAAGCATGGATACGTTTTGAGAATCATCCGGATCAACATATCCCACAAGATCAAAGCCATTTACCGTAGCGAGTAAATGTTCGAAAATTTCCACTTTTCTTTTCGATCCTATGACAACTGATTTTAGCATGTTCTACCTTTGTAGTCGGATGCAAAGATTTGCAAACCACAACGAGTATCCAATTAGGGTTTTGAACAGATGGTAAAAAAGACGGATTTAGTAGACACATTGATTCACCAAGGCCAACGAAAACGTTTGGTTGATGAACTTCGCAAAAAAGGGATTCAGTCGCCTGCGGTTTTACAAGCCATGGGAACGGTTCCTAGGCAATGGTTCTTCCCGAAGGATTTTGAGCATTTTATTTATCGCGATGCGGCTTTTCCCATCGATCATGGTCAAACCATCTCTCAGCCCTATACTGTTGCTTATCAAACAGAATTGCTCTCGCTCAAGTCGGGCGACAAAGTCCTGGAAATAGGGACCGGAAGTGGTTATCAGGCTGCTATTTTATTGGCAATGGGAGCGAGGGTCTACAGCGTAGAATACATCCTTCCATTGTTACAAAAAGCCAGTGGAATTTTCAAAGCTTTGGGTGCTGAAATTCAATTGTTTCATGGCGATGGTACGCTCGGACTGCCAGATTTTGCTCCCTTTGATGCAATTGTTGTTACTGCCGGTGCCCCAGCCGTTCCGGAAACTTATATCAAGCAATTGGCAGTGGGAGGAAGATTGGTGATTCCCGTGGGCGACAATACCGAAGATTTAAAAATGATGCGCATCACCAAATTGTCCGAAAATCAGACAAAAACTGAAGTACTTCAAGATTGTAAGTTCGTGCCGCTAAAAGGTTCTCACGGTTGGAAGTGATTCTTAACCGCGATTCATTCTATCCTCAATGTCCTCTACCTCGATAGGGAAATTATCCATAAAGTCGATCACCCCGTTGGCAGTAATTAAGACGTCATTCTCGATGCGAATTCCCAAGCCTTCTTCTGGAATGTAAATGCCGGGTTCAACCGTAACGACATTATTGATGTCTAGGTTTTCCCAGCGATGCATTACATCATGTACATCCAATCCCAAATGATGGCTTGTTCCATGCATGTAATACTTTAAATGGGCTTTCGGATTGGCTTTCACTTCCGCCGATGTCAACAGACCCAATTGAATCAATTGCTCCGACATGATTTTGCAAACCTCTTCGTGGTAAACAGGTAAACTCACACCGGGTCGCAAGAGTTTTTTCGCTTCTCTCTGCACAAAAAGAACCGCGTTGTATACTTCCTTTTGGCGGGCCGAAAAACGACCATTCACAGGAATGCATCGCGACAAATCACCGTTATAATTTCCGTATTCAGCACCAAAATCTAGCAACAATAGATCGCCGTCTTTACACTGTTTGTTATTGTCGATGTAATGCAAAACACAAGCGCTCGACCCACTGGCAATGATAGGGTCGAAGGCAAATCCGCGACTTCTATTTCTAATGAATTCGTGAATCAATTCGGCTTCAATTTCATATTCAAAAACTCCTGGTTTTACAAATCCTAGCAGACGTTCAAATCCTTTTTGTGTAATTTGAATGGCCTCCTTCAATTGGTCGATTTCTTCCACTTCCTTACGCATCCTCAAATTGGCCAGAATGGGCGCAGAACGCTTAAAATTGTGTGCAGGATATTTGTCTTTTATCTCTTTTGCAAATCTCAAATTTGAGTAAGAAACTCTGTCGGTAAATCGGTCATTTTCATTGAGATTTAAATATATATTTTCTGACAATAAAAACGCAGCGTGAATTGTTTTCCAAAATTCGTGAAACCAAAATACTTGCTTGATTCCAGACACTTCATAAACCTGGTTTGGGTTCAATCTGGCGCCATCCCATACTGCTATTTGCTCACTAGTTTCCTTCACAAAAATCATTTCTTTGTATAAAGGATTCGGTGAGTCTGGAAATAAAACCAAGATGGTATCTTCTTGGTCAATTCCTGTTAAATAATAGATGTCGGATTGTTGGCGAAATGTAAAAAATGCATCCCCATTTCTCGGTAACTCATCGTTGCTGTGAAATACGGCGATAGAGCCCGAAACCATTGCGTCGGATAGTTTTTTCCTGTTCTTAACAAAGAGTGATGAGGATGGATTGATGTATTTCGAATTCATAATTGCAAACTTATCATTATAAAAACTCAATTCAAAACTTAACCAAAACCCTTTAAATGGGGTCATGATATTTGTCATTGTTTCAAAAAAAACCTATTTTTGGTGCAACATAGTTGTAAAAACAATTGTCAATAACACACAAACCTAAAATTCATTTTATATGAAAAAACTTTTACCTTTATTATTCTTTGTTCTAACTTTTTCATTTTCAAGCATTTCCACTGCTTCTCACATGATGGGTGGTGACATGTCTTATCAATGTCTAGGAAAAGGGAAGTACAAAATCACCGCGAAAATCTATCGCGACTGTCGAGGTATCGCGTTCAATGGACCATCATTTGGATGTTTTGCTGGTACCAACGGAGGAAATGGTTGTGGAAGTAGTGCACTTTCAATTTCCCGCACCGGTATCAAAGACGTTACGCCAAGATGTTCAACAGCGAGTTCTCCTTGTTCACCGCAGAATACCTACGGAACAGGTGAGGGTATCGAAGAACACACTTACGAAGTCACTGTAGATTTTAACACAAGTCCGCTCAGTGGTTATCTCAACAAAAGCACATGCTGCGAGGTGACATTCTACATCGGACAGTGTTGTAGAAACGGTGCGATCACTACAGGACCTTCAGGGAATGACTTTTTCACAACCTGTATGATCAACATCTGTAACATCAAAAAGACAACCAATAAGTGCAACACATCTCCTACATTGAGTAACGCACCAATCGGTTTCTTGTGCTGTAACCAAGCTTATTATTTCAATAACGGTGCGATTGATACCGTAGATTACGATTCATTTTCTTACAGTTTGACATGGGGAATTAACAGTTTGCCAAACAATTCAGTGTCTTATTCTTCGCCTTTTACAGCGCGTTATTTCATGACACCTTATTGTATTCCTCCAACTTCAATCACTTGTACCCCAAACCCAAAAACGAATCCACCGAGGGGTTTGTTCTTCGATACCAGTTCGGGTGATATCATTCTTACACCAACCAAATGTGATGAAGTGGCCATTGCCGTAATCACGATTACCGAATGGCGGAAAGATAGTGCCACCTCCAATTATCTGATGATCGGTCGAACCCGAAGGGATATGCAGTTAATTGTAAAAGACGACTGTGGATACAACAAAGCACCTACGCTTTTGGGGCCTTTTAACTGGAAGGTTTGTGAAGGGGAAACTTTGAAATTCAAGGTGGAATCAGACGATGAAACGTTTACTCCGTATCAGAAAATTCCGGATACAACCAATTTGAAATGGAACAAAGGTATTCCTGGAGCCAAGTTTACTCTAGCAAATAGGGTGGATTGGCCAGAAAAGAGAAAAGCATGGGCCTATTTCGAGTGGACACCTGCTGTAGGTATGGCTTCTGATATTGCTTACTCATTCACAGTAACTGTAACTGACGACCACTGTCCTAAACCTTCTCAGGCGATTCGTGGTTTCAAAGTAAAAGTAAACCCTCGCGCTTTCAGTATTCGTAAATACACCAATCTGAAATGCGGAAAGTTTGCTATGGCGGCCACTGTTGGAGCATCGTTTAAAGGAGCGCCTCAATTTAAATGGAGCGTAAGAGATAGTTTGGGTAAATCAGAGATCTTCTACAGTACAAAAAAGTCTGATACCATGACTTTCTATCGTGGTGGTAAGTATATTATCGTTCATACAGTAAATAACTCTGATAACTGTCCAACAATTTATCGTGATACAGTGATTATTCCCAATCCACCACAAGTGGTAATGGCTAACGCCGATACTTTTGCTTGTTTCGGAACCACCATGAAACTTACTGCCAATGTGTTGTATGGAAAAGCACCATTTAAATATTATTGGACACGTGTTGTGAAGGATACTGGTTCAAAAGCACCTTGGAAATCTGAATCCCATATCTCTGGTGACACATTGCAAAGCTTAAGCATTCCCAATATCAATCGCGATTCAACTGTGAGAATCAGAATAACTGATGGTGATGGATGTCTTTTCTATGATACCGCAACAATATATAAGAAACCGTTGCCGGTAGTTGGGATAGGTCCGGATCAAAGAATCTGTACCTATGAAATTGCAACGTTCGACGCTCAAAATGCCGATTCCGTTAAATATAAATGGAGTACAGGAGATACCACACGGATATTTAAAACCAACTTAAAGGGCACCTATTGGGTTCAGGTCATGGAGAAAAAGTGGAAATGTGTTAAATACGATACCGCCATTGTTTTCGTGAACGATACCGTAGTTGCTTTAGCTGGAAAAGACCAAGTAATATGTAATCAACAAAGTACGGATTTGGTTGCTACTCACAGGCCAATTCTTCAAACAGGTAACTACACTTGGAAGGATATTACCGGTAGTAAAACACTTGGTAGCAATTCTAAGTATACCATCAAACCTAGCAATACAAATAGTCCAGGTGGGGCAGCCCAATTGTTCTACTATGAATTGTTAACCAAAGTAACCCAGAGTGGTCACGAATGTCAGGACTACGATACTATCCAAGTAAAAGTAAATACCCTGCCTTTCGTGAAGTGGGATCCAAAACCTTTGAAAGCACAGTGTTTTGTTTACGGTGACATTGAAGTAAATAGCTTCTTTAATAGAGGTAAAGACGCCAATACGAGAATGTGGGCATTTGAAAATAAATCACCCAACAATGTAAATACTAAGCCTGCCACATCGGGTATTGCAAAGAATTATATCGACTCTTTGACAGTGGGACGTCATTTGTTTAAAACCACCTACTTGAACAACAACCAGTTGCAAAACGGTGCGAGTTTCCAAGCGAAAATCTATGCTTCTTACAAAGACACCAACGGTTGTGTGAATATCGATAGCGTGATTCAACGTATCAATGGTAACCCATTGGTTGATATCAGAGATAGCACATTCTGTCAAGATTTAGGATCAATCAAAATGGATCAAATTACTGTGAGACCAAAAGTGAAAATTGGTATCAAAGTAGATTGGACCGTAATGAAGAACGGAACCCCAGGCGGTGTTGATCCTGCAAAAATCTTGTCGAACGACAATCCATTTGGTACTCCTGACTGGGTATTTAGATTTGGTGATCCAACGGAAGATTTCTACCAAGGAGATTACAAATTCCAATTGTGTGTTGAAGATCAGTTGACCGGTTGTTTGACCTGTGATTCAGCTTTGGTGAAAATCATTGCCGAGCCTACCATCAAAGTAACCTCTCCAAATCCTGTGTGCGTAAACTGGGATACTATGGAATTGTATGATTTCATCAAGGTGAATGGATTCCAAGCCAAAGACAACGATGGTTCTAAATATGAAATTGTTGAATACAATTACAATCGTTTGGATCCTAAAGTAACTTCTACCAAATTGATCAAAGGACACCGTTTCTTGCCTTCATTCGGAACTGGTACTTGGATGATTAGATACGGAAACGCCGCCACTGGATGTTTGAAACAAGACAGTTTCTATATCTATGTGAACGATACTCCAAATGCCGTATTACTTGGACCAACTACTATTTGTGCAAGCGGTACACCATTGGATTTGAAGACTCGTATCAATACAACCGACACAAAACCAGCCAACGCAACAGGTGTGTGGACTGGAACTAGCGCTGGTGTTGTTGTAACAGGTACTTCTACTTTCAAACCATTCACCCAAGGTACAAATTTGAATACCGAAGGTCCTCATAGCTTCAGGTTTACCTATACCGATAATAACGGTTGTTCTGATACCGAAGTATACACTGTATTCGTCAGAAATCAACCTACCATAAGCATAACCACTCCTAAACCAGCAAGTGCTTGTGAAGGAAGTCCTTTTGCGATTCAAAGTACATCTAAATACTGTGACACTAAAGTTCAATGGACATTGCAAAAGCATGCCGACGGAACATTTAGCGATGGATCGTTTGCTAGTGGAAATACTTCAGAGAACATTCTTTACGTGCATGGTCCAGTAGACAAAACACAAAAAGGCGCATTCTTGAAAGTGACAACCACCCCAATTACTGGCGATGTTTGTCCTCCAGTTTCAGATAGTATTGAAATCATTTTGCACCAATACCCTGATTTAACACCTATTAATAACCAGTCAGGTTGTGTGCCATTGAAAACTACCTGGACAGTTTCAGACAACCGCGGTATTCCAGCAAATCAAATGGCTTACAATTGGACATTTGGAAATGGTGATTCTTCTAAATTGCAGAATCCAGTAGATGTAATGTATCCAAATCAAGGTCGTTACAGTGTTGTGGTAATTGCAAATAACACCGCAGGTAATTGTAAGGATACTTCAACTGCTACCGTGGAAGCATACCCAAATCCAGTGGCTATGTTCTACACGGATCCAACCAAAACAACAGTTGCCTTGCCTAAGTTCAAGATGTATAACCAGTCTACTGTAACAGCATCGCCTTTCAATCCAACCATGCGTTATTTGTGGGATTTCGGTGTGCCAAGCGTGATGGACGATACATCAACTACCAAGGATCCAAGATATTCTTATGGTAAGGATACTGCCACTTATCAAATTATGTTGATCGTAACTACCGATAAGGGTTGTAAGGATACTGCATACAAAACAGTTCATATTGGTCCTGATATCATTGTATTTATTCCAGACGTATTCACTCCAGATGATGCGGGTCCGAATAAAAACAACACATTCAACGTGACTGCATTGAACTTCAAAGCCTACAACATGCGTGTTTACAATCGTTGGGGTGAGAAAATGTATGAGTCAAGCGACATTCTAAAAGGATGGGATGGTAAAGCCAATGGCGAAGAGTGCATGCAAGGAGTTTACGTGTACCACGTAGAAGTGACTTCGTTGGAAGACAAGGTATATAAGTACGACGGTACTGTTACGTTGCTTCGATAAGATAATTCAAACGTATCAAAAAGAGAGGGCCTCGTC
>DDYM01000054.1:0-152 GCA_002347985.1 Bacteroidetes bacterium UBA2234 | reverse complement strand
ACGAGGCCCTCTCTTTTTGTATTGCACCGATAAAATGCTACAAATAAAATGTTATAATAACGACAAAATTATTTTCCTAGTACCTTAATTGCTTCGGCCAACAATTGTTCCTTGTTGATTGGTACAACACCTGTGATTTCACAAACCAACCC
>DDYM01000067.1:8477-9412 GCA_002347985.1 Bacteroidetes bacterium UBA2234 | reverse complement strand
GCACGACAGAGCCGCTTTTCATTTTCAAACGGACGAACAAAAAATTGAGAAATACCTATCGATTGTAAAAAAATCAGTCAATGGAATGATTATCATTGGCACATTTTCCGTTGATGGTCCTCAAAAATGCAGCGGATTGGAAATTCAGCAATACGACGAAAATGGCATGAAAGCAAAGTTTGAAGCAACGGGATTTAAGAATTTAGAGTGCAAGCGAGAAGATCACACAACTCCGAGCGGCGCCATTCAAAATTTTGTTTTCTGTAGCTTCTCCAAATAACAATCCGCCACACAAAACACCAATTCCATCGATTCGTAGAGAGGTCTCAAATAGATTCCGTACAAACACCCTATCATTGCATTTTAGATCTCAGAATTCAACCCATGTATATTTCAATTACAGGACTCAAACCCAAAGGAATTATCGGATTCATCAAATTTTGGCGATTGGCCATTCCTTCGTTCACCCAAGCCCAATCCGCTGATGGCATTTTATTTTCACAAGTTAAACGAATGGACGGTTATCAATGCACTCTATCGGCATGGGAAAGCCGAGACCATATGTTGAAATACATGCGATCTGGCGCCCATTTAACAGCGATGAAGTCGTTCCACAAAATAGCAACCGGAAAAACCTACGGCTACGAATCCGAAAGCATCCCCTCCTGGCCAGACGCCTACCAATTGCTCCAAGAAAATGGCAAAACCCATTGAGTGATTCCAATCATGCTACCAAAAGACAAATTGCTATATTACGATGCGATATTCAACATCACAGAACAGATTCAACTGTTTGAATCCCTGAACCGTGAGATCCAATGGCGACAAGAGCAAATCACCTTATTCGGCAAAACCCACCCTACGCCACGACTCACTGCTTGGCATGGCGATTCGCACTGCATTTATAAATATAGCGGTGTGATCTGCAACCCCGA
>DDYM01000067.1:1404-8462 GCA_002347985.1 Bacteroidetes bacterium UBA2234 | reverse complement strand
AGCAAATTCAATTGTGTGTTGCTGAATTACTATCGAAATGGCAGCGACAAAATGGGGTGGCATTCAGACGATGAAAAAGAACTAGGACCCAACCCCGTCATCGCATCGGTCAGTTTTGGCGCTACCAGACGATTTGATTTCAAGCAGAAATCAGATCCGCTCAACAAATTTTCGATACAATTAGAATCTGGATCGCTCCTTTTGATGCAAGGCGATACCCAGCAACATTGGCTCCATCAATTGCCCGCCCAAAAACGCATCAGCGAACCTCGCATCAATCTCACCTTTAGAAATATCCAATAGATTTTAATTCACCGCCGCTTCCAGCTGAGCAATATTGAATTTACTCATTTGTAAAAATGCATAGGTTGCCTTGGGAGCCGTTTCCGGATTCGACATTAACTTTCCCAATATATTGGGTACAATCTGCCAAGAAACCCCAAATTTATCTGTCAACCAGCCGCATTGACCTGGGCTTCCACCATCAACCAACTTCTCCCAATAATAATCTATCTGAGACTGCGTATCTACGTGAATTACAAAGGAAACCGAAGTATTAAAATCCGCCGCTTTTGCATGATTCAAATGCATGTACTGTCTGCCAAAAAGATGATACACAGACACCATGGGATTTTCACTTTTCAATTGAAACGCATCGCCAAAAACTTGTGCGTAAAAATCCGCCGCTTTCTTGCCTTCCAATTCGGGAAACCAAAGACAGGTGGACATTTGAGTTGTTTCGTGATTTATCATATCTCAGTACCATTAATTCCACCCAAACGCTCTGCATAATCCTTAAAATTATTCAAAATCATTTGCCAACCTGCACGCTGCATCTCCACCGGATTTTCCGTTTCAGGTTCAAAAATTTCTGTGACCTTGATTTGATTTTGATCGATTTCGTGGAACAAAACAGACATTTTACGACCATCGCCCAAAGTAATTTCGATGTTTACATGATCCTTAATATCGTGGAATACTCCCCAAAAATCGAAAGAAAACGACCCATCTTTGGCCGCCATCAAATAATGAAACTCACCTCCTATTCTGAATTCCGATGTTGCCTGGGGACAATGCCAGTCGGAAGCGGCAAAATTCCAGCCCATCACATGCTGTGGTTGCACCCAGCAGTCCCAAACATTTTTCATTGTAGACGCAATGTCCGCTTCTATCTCGATCCTGGTTTCGTCGTTATTCATAGGGCAAAGGAAATTAAAAGATTTCACATCTGTTCAAACAAACTTCACAATATTGCGTTGTAATTACTATGCAAAACACAAGCAAACCGAAAGTATGGAAAATGATGTTAATCAGTTGGTTATTCGTTTACCCTGTCATTAACATCATGTTCGCACTCGTATTCCCCTTAATTGCGACATTCCCTCAATTGGTTAAAACCCTGATTTTCACAGTAATACTAGTACCGTTGATGGGTGTTTGCATCCCAATGCTTCACAAGAAGTTTTGGTCGTGGATCACAAAGTAGTATCTTGGTGATGTAAAATGAAAATTAGAGAATTCAAATTGGCTGATCCGCAAAAAACATGGATCGATATTGAATCTCCTACTTCTGCGGAATTAGACCGCTTCGCTACGGATCACAACTTACAAAAAAGCAATATTATCGATTGCCTTGAAGCCGACCATCTACCCAAATTCGAAGACATAGAATATCTCAAATTTCTTATTGTTAGGGTGATTTCAGGCGAAAATCAAATCGAACATACAGTTCAAGAAATCAGCAGTAAAGTCGCCATTTTCTATAATGATGATATCATCATTTCAATACACCGTCTCGAGCATTGCTTCATAGAAGACCTCATTCCTCGTTACATTGAAACCCAGAAATTAAAGACCACAGAAGAAGTCGCCATCAAATTGGTGAAAGGCGCATTGCGGTCATTTGAAAAATTCCAAAATCAGTTAAATCATCACATTGATAGGATTGAAGACAAAATTTTCCTTAAAAATAACAGTGAGAATTTTCTAAAAGAACTATATTTCCTAAAACGTCAGAGCAATATTGGCAAGAAATTACTATTATTAACTAGAGAAGTAATCAATGGCATTCGCAGCCACCACAAGGTAAATATTGATCTTCGCGATGCAATGGATTTGCATGTAAAACTGGAACTTTTTTACGATCAGTTATCAGAGGACGTTAACAATCTATTGACAATTTACTTGTCCGTTTCCTCGCAAAAAACAAATGAGGTGATGAAAGTGCTCACGGGATTTTCCGTTTTTTTCTTACCCCTAACTTTTATTGTGGGTGTTTACGGAATGAATTTCGAGTTTATGCCAGAGTTACATTATCAAAATGCCTACCCTATGGTCTGGGCTGTAATGATAGTCGTCGTAATTTTAATTGGCATTTGGTTTAAAAAACGCAAATGGTTGTAAAACCTATCAATGTAAAACCTGAATTTGTGTCGACCTGCAATTTGCGGTAATTACCGATACAGAATAAATACCCCGCGGCAATTCGGAAACGTCGATACTGGATATCTCATGTATCAACTGACCCGATTTCACCATTGAACCTTTAGAATCCATGATGCAATACGTCGCGTTTTTGGATGTGCATTGTATCGTCAATTGGTCCCGACTCGGATTGGGGAAAATCACTATCCCAGCATCATGTCTCGCATTAACCGTCCCTGCCGTTGCACAGGTAATTACACGACTTGAACAAAAGGTAGTATCGCATTGATTACAAGTATCTACCACTTTCATGCATACATTATAGGTACCGTTGGTCGTGATTCCATAACTCATCATTCGCGCTGTACTCACCGAAACCCCATTCACCGTCCAATAGTACTTATAGCATCCATTGAATGGACCAATATATCCATTTACAGAAACCTTATTTTTTACGCCAGCGCAACTGTCCCAAACGCTAAAATACATATTGCGACTTTTCCAATTACATTTGGATGTTGTGGGCTTGCAAGTCACTCGAATTAAATTATAGAACAAGGTATCGCTACCACAACACTTATTCTTGATTGAAACTCTCACATAATAACTACCGGTGTCTGCAAAGGTTTGATAAAAAACGGCCGTTGTAAACGGACCAATGGCGGTGGTTCCACCCGACTTGAAAATTTTGATGTCCAAGTGATTACATGTATCCGTCACCCCATTCACCGTGAACTTATACACGTTGCAAGAATTGGTTGAACTCAACGAGACTTTCGAATAATCACACTTCGCTTGTATTAGGCCAACCAACACAAGCAACAGGGCAAAGAGGGTATACTTTTTTATCATCGTGAATGATAGACCCTTAAATCACCAAATAGTTGTACGATTCAAGTAAAATTATATCGTACTAAAATAATTGATAATAAATTAGTTATGTCGATTTTTAACAAACAATAGCTTTTCACCCAAGTCGGGTATAATGAGCATCAAATATTCGATAAAATCGATTTTCGCAAAAACAGCCCAGAATTTAACGGAATACTCAAACTAAAGCGAATCCCACGCTGCAATTGTTGCTTGTAGGTAGGCATCACCACATTTGAGATGGGCTTTGGCTTATCAGGGGTTCCCAAAGTCTCCGCCAATCCACGATTCATCCAAAGGGGCAGCGACAATTGGAAAAAGCCGCCGCGGATCATGATACCAGCATCCTGAAATCCATAAATTGCATTCTTCGCGATGGCGTAATCATAGAACAAACGAATTGACCTCGGTACCTTCGGCAACGATATTGAAAAATTCACTGCCGTCAAACCATTGGTACTACCCAAGAATGTTGCTGTACCCATACCACCCATATTGTCCATGCGCTGCTGTCCGTTTGTCGTAAAATCGTAATGCCCGCCCAGAGAATTATTCCATGCAGTGGGTGCCGCACTTCTGCCTCGGAAATATTGATCGTAGAATACATCCTGGACTCCGGAAGCACCGCTAAGCATCAAATACATATTTTCGGTGTGCGCAGATCGATCAGGAGTACGACTATCACTCAGCATACCCACCATTCCCCAATAACCGCGCAACTCAATGCTTCTCGCCTTCTTTTTTGTAGCGACATAGTTCCAAGTATACTTGCCCTCCAATTGGACTCTTCCAGTTGTTGCGTTTACCCACTGAGACAACTCGTTCACGCTTTCAAAACTGGTTTTGTATTCAAATACCGACACTGGTCCGCGCTTGGTTCCAAAGTAATTTAAACGCACACCCGTCAACATCTTTGAGCCACTTTGTTCAGAAAATGGAAACGTTGGAACCACAACTTCTTGCCTGTTGAACAAACCCGTAACTTCAATAAAATTAGAGAAGCCCTTTCTTCGCTTTGGATCCCCCAATTCCATGATTACATAGGGTTTAATCACTGAGAAACTCGGATGTCTAGGGCTATTTGCAAAAATGCCATCACTTTGTGTTTTATCAAACTGAAACGTCATCGCAGTCACGCCAATTCTCAAACTCTTGTATCGCTTTCCGCCCAAGGGATTGTAACTAACATCACCGATACCCGACAAATTCTTCCGGCCAAACGAATACATTGGAACCAAAGAATATCTAAATTTCGGAGCTTGAAAACTTGTATTGTGAAGCACCACCCCAATCATCGTTTTGTCGTACTGATTCCAACCCACCGCCGGCAACCAATAGTGATTTCGCTCCCATGGCTGATTGTTTCCTATGCCAAATTTCAACGTCGTCTTACGTCCCTGACTCGCCCAAACATTGTTGTTACGATTCACCTCAGGAATCATCCGATTTGCATCAATTACAAATGTGTCCCGGATAACCTTTCCTTTTTGCACGCCAAATTTTGAACCACCCGCGACCGATCCCAGTTCAACCGTTGTAGTAAATTTTTTATTGGGTGTTTTGGGTGTTACCCAAACAGATTCCGCCACTTCACCGTTCTGAATTCGTTGAACAACAACAGGACCGTGAACCCTTCCCACACTTTTCACCTTCACGTAACTTTTCCCCATCGATTGACGTACACGTACAATTTTAAAATCGGCTACTTTCCGGGAGTTAATTAATCCATCGAACAACCAACCCAAATTCTGTCCGCTCGTTTCTTCCAAAACCACCCGCAAATCCTCTGGCTGTGGGTGTCGAAATTTCCAACGCTCAAAATATGCTTGCATGCAAACATCAAACATCGAATCGCCCAAATAGGCCTTCAAATAATGAAATACCAACCCCGTTTTTTGATACATCACCCCGCCATAATTGGCTGATGAAAAATCCGCCGATGCCGTTTGAATCGGTTGATCCACACCAAAAGACGCCATGCATCGATACATCATATCCCCTTCGTCCTTGTGCGACAATCCAAACACGCCCAGTTTTTTCGCCAAACCCTTGGTTGATTCTTTACCCAAACCAATCATATCGGTGAGTCGTTGATTCTTGGGATATTTTTCCGCCACAAATCGCATCTCATTCAAGGTATTCATCCCTTCGTCCATCCATCCAAAATCGCGCTCATTGCTGCCTAAGATGCCATAAAACCAGTTGTGTCCTACCTCGTGAACAATAACAACTTCGAGCTCTTCTTTCGACGATACACTTCCAATTACCGTCACATTCGGATATTCCATGCCGCCACCCGCACTGATAGTCCCGTCAACCGCCGTAACCTGATTGTAAGGATAATCGCCATTCCACTGAGAATATTTCAAAATACCATCGTGCAGATATTCCAACGCATGGGGCTTCCATAAACCGCTAGAAAGTGGGGTATACATCGCCCAAGTAGTTACCGTTCTTCCACTGTGAGGCAACACCACTTGACCTTTCAATACTAGAAAAGTCTTATCGGCAAACCAAGCAAAATCATGCACCCGCGACTGCGTGTAACGAATGGTTTTCATGACCGAAGCCTTCTCAACCAAAGAATCCAAATTTCCATCGGAGTTTTGGTTGGCGTAGAACTTATCGATTTTCGACCAATCCAATTCCGACCTGCGCAGGGGGATATCGGCTGCGCGATACATACCCACAGGGATGAGCTCCCTATCCAAATTTTCTTGAAACGGATACACCGACTCCGACTTTTCCTCGGTAGACGGCTTTAAACTCGTCACCCCATTGTATTCAGCCAATAAATTCAAACGCTTGATTTCGCGCTCCGTCTGTAAATCGCCTGTCGAACCCACCGTATAATCTTCTGGCAATGTGATACTTACGTCGAAGCTTCCATATTCAGAATAAAACTCACCTTGATTCAAATACGGCATCGGATGCCACCCATTCTCATCGTAGACAGCTGGCTTGGGATACCATTGGGTGACTTGATATGATTGACCGATATGGCCCATGCGCGACACCTCGCCGGAAGGCAATTTCACCCTAAAAGGCGTCGTAATCACCACTTTTTCACCCGGCGCCAATGGCTTATTCAATGTCAACTTGGCGATATCAATGTGCTTTGCATCATAAGTCAGTTTCACACTAGTACCATTTGCTTTGAAGTCCAGCGAATCAATAAAACCTTGGTATTCCGGATCGTTTCGAAACAAGAAATCCTTGCCCGACATCATCAATTGTTTCGCCAATGCCGTTTTATTATTCTTATAAGCATTGGGCCACAAGTGAATGTAAATCACATCAAGCGAAGACGGCGAATTGTTGGTATAGACAAACTCCTCGCGGCCTCGAAGCATATGAGATTGATCGTCCAACGTCACCTGGATCGTATAATTCACCTCTTGCTGCCAATTTCCTTTGGTTTGGGCGATGGCTATATTCGACAAACAAGCCATTCCTAATGCGATCCATGCGCGTTTCATAAGTAATGCAAATTACGGAAATTATGGCAAAATCATCTCAATGCCACCCTCTGTCGACTTCACCCGGGCATATCCATTCTCCATGTCGTCTAGCCCCAAATACTGATCGTTCACATAAGAAATCAAATCCTTACAACTGCGATCAATGTTGGCACGATAGCCAATGGGCAAATTCAGTACAACCTCCACCGAGGGATTCCTCCATGGCGCGTTCTTACCCAAAATTAGTACATCAGGTAAAATTAATGTGGTTGAATCCCACCGAACATCATAACGCAGTCCCGC
>DDYM01000067.1:0-1370 GCA_002347985.1 Bacteroidetes bacterium UBA2234 | reverse complement strand
TTGCTGGCGCGGTTGAGCATCAAATCGACGAACGACACTTCCATCATTCAACTGTGTGACAATTGTCACAGAAATAACCAAGACCAACCCTTAAATTTGAAGCATCATTTAACAAAACAACCCAATGTTCAATTCCATAAAATCCCTCTTCGGCATGGGCCCATCGGCAGACTTCAAAGCACTAACAACTCAAGGCGCCACCATCATCGATGTTCGTAGCAAAGCGGAATATGCTTCAGGACATATCAAAGGCAGCATTAACATCCCATTAGACACCCTGCAGAACAACCTCAGCAAAATCAACAAAAACAAACCCGTAATCACCTGTTGTGCTTCGGGCATGCGCAGTGCATCGGCCAAAGGCATTCTTCAAAACAATGGTTTTGAGGTATTCAACGGCGGTGGCTGGTCTTCACTCAAAGCCAAAATTTAAACTTTCTCGCAACCCGCCTACTTGATTTCGATCTGATAGGCACTCAATAGGCCAGGCAATCCTTCCAAGGAGAACTTGGCCTTTTTGATTTGATTGATGTTTGGGTCGATGCGATAATGCACAGCCGACGTAAAATCCGCCTTTTCCAAGACACTGCGATCAAACAAGGCATCCATCAAATTACAGTCCGCGAACTTCACTTCGGTCAAATCTGCCTCCGTAAAATCTACCTCCTTTAAACTACAACGTTGAAGCGGAGTTTTCTTCATTTTGCATTGATAAAACGACGAGTGATCGAGCAAACAATCCGCGAAAGCCACTGAGAAAATCAACCTATTGCAGGTCTCAAACCGCAGCCCCAGCAGCTTACAATGATCGAACTTGCAATCACGAAATATCGCCCCATCCAACCGCACTCCACTCAAATTACAGTGATCAAACCTACAGCCCGAGAAATTGAAATCGGTGAGATTGGCCCCGCCAAAATCAACATGCGAGAAAACACACTCCTCATATTCACCCACCAACAGAGGGGATTCAGACAGCAATAAATGCTCAAATAATTGATCGTAATGATAGGCGCTCATGGTTCACCTGCCTCCCTATCCGAATACCAACCAACAGCAGCAAATACGCATTCTGTCGGATCTTTGATTGTTGCATACACAAAGAAACAAAAAAAAGGGAGGCCGCGCGCAGCGCGGCCCCAACATCAGAAAAAATGGCAATATTCGCCAATAAAGAATTCCCCCTTGTATTTTTCACCAAGGTTATGAAAACCCAATTGCCGAAATTTGTGCAACAATTTGTTGTAACTTTGTTTTAACATGGTTACTGTCAAACTAAGAAACATCGGCAACAGCAAAGGCATCATCATCCCCAAAGAACTATTAGCACAGTGCAACATGGAAGAAAGTGTAATCATAGAAGTAAAAGA
>DDYM01000027.1 GCA_002347985.1 Bacteroidetes bacterium UBA2234 | reverse complement strand
TCTACATATTCCGAAATAAACAACTCGTTACATTGGGCTGAAACTAGGCCAGAAACCATTGTGGTAATGCAAAAAATGACAATCTTTTTTATCATGTTACAAAAATGCCAAAAAAATCGACAAGTTGGTCGTTTTGAGACGTTAATTATCTGTAAATTAATATAAAAAAGTACCGATTTTCATGCAATTTTGTGTTTTACCCGAGCATGATCCAACGAAGCGCCATAAAACCGATTTTTACTCGTACTTGGACCGTCGTTTTCACTTGGATAACATTCTTATCGTTGGGATGTGGAAGCGGCAAGTATTTTCCGCATGGGACCAGGCTGAGCAAAAGTCAATCGTCGATTGATGCGGCGGGCATCAGCTATACGCCCATTTCCAATATTTCTGTAGATTCAACTGTTGCAGAAAATGCGGAAATTGGCAATTTTGTACGGCCCTATTCTGACTCCTTAAATCATTCCTTGTCAACCCGCCTAGCGGAAATTGATTCTCCATTTTACAATACATTTTACACCGGCAATCTGGGTCGTTTGGTAGCCGATTATATGCTTCTCAACGCCACTGATTACAGCATGACAAACATTGGCATTCCTTGTCATTTCGCAGTAGCCAACAACGGCGGTTTACGCACAGGTCTGTTTCCGGGTCCGGTTACGATGAGAAACATTTTTGAAGTGATGCCTTTCGACAATGAGCTGGTGATTTTGCAGTTGAGCGGAGGTGCCACAGACAGTCTATTAAGATATATAGCCCAATTAACGGGTACGCCGGTTTCTGGGTTGGTGTTAGAATTCGAAAAGGCCGAAAAACCGGCAAAAAATCGTGTGGTAAAGGCAAAAATCAATAGCAAAGTCATCTCAACGCCCACGGACGTNNCGCCTTTTTGCCCTTTGATTCTAGGCGAGATTATTTGGTTGCAACGAGTTCTTATATGGCGATGGGCGGCGATGGTTTTACCATGTTAAAGGGGGCCAAGCAGACAATTTATACAGGGATTCAATTGAGGGATGTGATTGCCAATGGTATGCGTCGTGAATACAGCGATTTCCATGGGATTGCACCGAGGCAAACTTTGAGGGTATATTCGACAAAGGGGGAGGATAAAAAATGAGTTTTGATCCAAAGGAGAATCCATTGATTCCGGGAGTTTTGGAACCTGTGGGGCGGAAGAAATTTTTGCTATTGGCGGGGNNCCGCCAATAGCCCATTAAATGGAATGACCCAATGGCTGGGAACTCTAAATCCTGTAACAACAGCCAACCATGCGTCATTTCAATTAAATGTATTGCATACCAACGACTTCCACTCTCGCATCGAAGCCTTCCCAACAAACCACCCCCAAGCAGGAAAAGGTGGAATCCAACAGCTAACAACCCTAATTCAACAAAAACGAAACGCCAATCCAAATACCCTCCTTCTAGATTCTGGCGATGTTTTTCAAGGAACCCCCTACTTCAATTATTTTGGTGGGTCGGTTGAATATGCCTGGATGACAAAAATGGGGTATCATGCCACCACCATGGGCAACCACGATTTCGACAATGGAATAGACCATCTAGCCAACATGCTTGCGCTACACCCCAAAATCCCTATGGTCAATTGCAACTACGGTTTGAAAGGCACTCCATTGTTTCCATTTGTAAAACAAAAAATCGTTGTTGTGATTAACAATAAGCGAATCGGAATTACGGGCGTAGGAATTAATCCAGACAATTTAATAATGGACCGCTTGATCCCAGGTTTAACCTACAACGATCCCGTAACCTCTGTTCAAAAAACGGTTGATGAACTCCATAATGTAGACCAATGCGACATGGTTTTTGTGCTTTCACATCTTGGATATCAATACGATAGCGATAAAATTGACGATCTTAAATTGGGGGCTCAAACCCATGGTATAGCAGCCATTTTGGGTGGACATACACACACTTTCCTACCCCAGGCAACTGTTGTGCAAAACGCAAAAGGAAAACTTGTTTTAGTAAATCAAGCCGGTTGGGGTGGATTAATGCTCGGACAACTGCAGTTTAGCGTTTAATTTGCAGTGTGAGCGAAACCGAAGACGAAATCCAAGAAGAGGGTTTATACGAACATTATTCTTTTACCGCCGATCCTGGACAGGAACAAATGCGGGTTGACAAATGGCTGATGCATAAAATTGCCAATGCCAGTCGTTCCAAAATTCAAGCCGGTATCGAATCTGGTGCCGTGGTGGTGAATGAAAAACCCACCAAAAACAATTATAAAATCAAACCAAACGATAAAGTTCGAGTGTTGTTGCCAACAGCACCAAGAGATACCGAAGTTTATCCCGAAAACATCCCTCTTAACATCGTTTATGAAGACGATGACCTGCTGATTGTAAATAAGCCAGCCGGCATGGTTGTTCACCCAGGACACAACAACTACAGTGGAACCTTGGTCAATGCCTTGGTATATCACTTTGGTCAATTGCCCACCAAAGACCAGTACCATAGACCGGGTTTGGTGCATCGCATCGACAAAGACACATCAGGATTGTTGGTAGTAGGTAAAACAGAATTCGCACTGAGTCATCTGGGCAAACAGTTCTACGACCACAGCATTCACAGAAGGTATTGGGCATTGGTATGGGGCGAACCCAAACCAAAAGATGGAACTATCCGCAGTTACTTGGCTCGTGACCCTGCCGATCGCAGAAGATCAAAATGTTACCAAGATGAGGAGGAAGGCAAATTGGCCATCACCCACTACCAAACGCTAGAATCGTTTTATTTTGCATCCCTGGTTCAATGCGAGTTAGAAACAGGCAGAACCCACCAGATCAGGGCTCACTTTTCAAGCATCAAACACCCCTTATTCTCCGATGAATTGTATGGTGGCATGGAAGTGCGCAAAGGTTCGGCATTGCCAAAGTTCAAGCCATTTATTGAGAACTGCTTTACCCTAATGCCAAGGCAGGCACTGCACGCCAAAGAGTTGGGATTTATCCATCCAAGAACGGGTGAGAAAATGTTTTTCAGCAGCGATTTGGCTGAAGATTTCGACCAACTGCTCAATAAAATCAGGAAGTACACCCAAACGGCGCCCGGTATTGATGGGGACGACGAAGATTAGGCTTACTCGTATTTTAGTGTGATTTCAGAACTGCGGGGTACGGACTGACAAGTAAGAACGTATCCTTCAGCGATTTCAGCATCACTGAGTCCTTCACGCTCCAACATATGCAATTTTCCGGCAGTAACTTTTGCGCGGCAAGTGGTACAAACGCCAACTGTGCAACTGTACGGTGGATCAATACCCTGCTTCATTGCTGCGTTCAACACCGTTGTATTTTGATCACAAGAAATGGTATGAGTTCTACCGTAAACCGTTAAGGTTATTTGTGAAACACCCGCAAAATCCGTTTCTTGCTGGGGTTTTTCGTCGGCCGCATTTTTAGAGGTTGGCGCAGAAAAATACTCGGTATGAACTCTGTCTGGGTTTACACCCAATCCTTTTAATCCATCTTTGATCACTTCCATCATCGGACCAGGTCCACAGATATAATATTGATACGTATCGAAAGGACCACCAATTTTAGATTTAACTATTGATTGAACTTTGTCTGGCGACAACATTCCTTTCAAACCAAAGTAAGTTATTGGGGCACTGTCGTAGTTATGATGCACTTTAAAACGACCACCATTGGCCTTTTCCATATCAATCAGAACCTGTTTAAAGATGACTGAATCCGGGTTTCTATTGGCGTAAACAAGCGTTACTTGGCTGTTGGGTTCATCCGCCAAAATCGCTTTTGCGATACCCAAAACGGGAGTAATTCCACTGCCACCGCCGAACAAAACATAGTGCTGAGACTTAGAAGCATCTGGAACCAATGTGAATTTTCCCATCGGCGGCATCACCTGCATCACATCGCCCTCTTTTAAAACGGAGTTCATGTAAGTACTCATTTTTCCCATATCTACTCGCTTCACTGTCACTGCTGGGTCGGAATCCACACCAGCATAAGTGCACAAAGAATAGGAACGTCTTACTTTTTCACCCTCAATTTCTACTTCAAATGTGAGGTATTGTCCGGCCGTGTATACAAAAGTGTCTTTCAGAGAAGCTGGAATATCAAAATAGAACGTGGTGGCATCCGCCGTTTCACGCACCAATTTTTTAATTGTTAAGGGGAAAAATCCTTCTGTCATAATGGGTGCAAATTTAGTTTAGTTGTAGCGAGAAGAACACATCAAATCGCATTTGGTTTAATAAAAGATCAAGATTTACATCAATCGTTGATAGGCTCGCCACCATCGATCGGGCATATCATCAGCGCAAACGGTTTCATAATCACGATACGAACAACCAATGAAATAAGTCCTATCTTCATATGGGTGAGGAATTTCCATCCACCAACGATTGCTCTTACGGCTCTTATAAAAAACAATTTCATGGCCCGTAGAATTCAATCGGTTTCGATAAATCAAGAAATCGCTAGAATCGTGTGTGGGATGATCGTGGTAACGAGAAATAAAACCATCCACGTAGTACCAAACCATCTGGGCTACCAAGGTGGACGATGATGGGTCTGAATCAATTCCCTCCAAACCATAAAAATATCCCGAACTCAATTGATTGGACACACCGGCATATCTACAAATCCTTGCCGCTTCCTCCGCATACAAACCATTCGGAGATGCCAATTTTGTGCATCCAGCATCGCTTTTTCTTACCGAATTTAAATCAAATTGAAACAAATGGGCACTTCGCAAAATGGGCTCCGTTTCTTCGATAGCGTCCCTCACCTCTCCCAGTCTGTGGTTCTCAAAATACATCTTTTCCAACAAAGCCGCAGTTCCTGCAGAAATGTAATAGGATTGCGATGCCACAAAATCGATATTGAATAAATTGCTCGGTTTCTCTACCAGTATTTGTCGCAATGGAGTCCCCTCCTCCAAATCAATACCCGGTGTTACTTGCACAATTTCAACGGGTGAACCTTGTTGCCTGTAAGCCTTGTAATGAGAATAAATCTGCCCTTCTCCTCCTCCAATTACCAACACGTGAATGCCCATCTCTATCAACTCGCCCATGGCCTCACTCATGGCAAACTGATTTTGCTTTTCGTCTGCACTGCTCACCAAATTCCCCAAATCGGCCATCACCAAATCGCCGAATCTCCAACTCAAACGATAAAACGATTTTCGAAATGCATCTGCCTCCGGGCCGCCCCCCAATAAGGCAAACTTCACCTTTTTGAGTTTGGGAAACGACTTCCCATGGACCAATAACTTGCCACCAATGGTTTCTTTACTTTCCCGATAAGGTGCCCAAATCGACTCGTCAATGGGCGTAAAATATGCATCCAACATGTTTCACGAAAATCGCGATGTATCAGTCGATACACAAATCAATGATTCCACATGACTAGTATAATGGAATGAAAATGTCCTTTAGCCTCCCATTTGCATTACACAAATGAAACCTGACTAAGGCGTAATCGTCATTTCTTCCCAATCAAAGGAACCCAAAGTACCCACGGCGCCGTTGCTCCAGTTCGAATACAACAAAACGGGTTCAGCAAAAGGATTTCCGGTATCCTCAAAAAATTTATTGTACGATTCAGCGTAGCCTTTGTCGAATACCCAGAAAGTCCCTTCGGCCCCATTGAATTTCATAGGATCAACCGCGGTACCACCTCCCATTCCGCCTCCACCTTGCAACCACATCCTATCTTGATAAAAAAATCTCAATGTGTCTGAACCCAATCCCTCTTCAACTCCCGAGCCCTTGAAGAACATTCTATTGCCATAAAAATCGCCATTGCCATCCTCAAGTACAATATCAAATTGGGGTGAATAATAAAACCCTTTGTGCGTGTTGCCAGATTTGAGTTCTACGTTCACTGAAACTTGCGGACCAAATTGTTGATTCTGCTCCAATTTCCCCACACTAAATTTACCCAATTGAAGATCAACAGGCCCCAATTTCGGGGGTATTTGTGTGGATGCGGAATAACTTCTACCATCTGCCAAAATCACATCTACACGATATTGATGCTCATTCAAAATCGGCATCTTATTTTTATTCACTCGATAGACAAAATCAACCGTATTGAAGGGCAAAACAACGGAAGTCCCTGCTGTGAGATCTGAAACCGTAACTTTTGCATCCGCATAATAAGCGATCGTATCGCTCTGCACACCAAAGTACGGCACCGTATAACCCAACTGAACACTCACATTGGCATTTCTAGGTGACAAATAACAAATGATTGAAGTGCGTTTGCTGTATTCTGGCGGTGGAATCTTCGCGTCCTTTTCAATACAACTACCCAATCCCATCAGAGACAAAACTGCCACTGACAAAAGCAACAATTTCACCCTGCTATTGATATATTTTAAAACAATTTTCATCGGCTTTTTGATTAACGAAATTTATATGTCCAACTTAACGATGGAATAAAAGGGAACAAAGTAACCTGTTTCAATGTCCGGACAGTACCAGCTTCGTTCAATTGACCATAGTAAAAGAATGGGTTGTATCGGTTGTAAACATTGTAAACGCTCAATTCCCAGGTCTTGATGCCATGCGCCTTCTCCTTTTTGAACTGCAATCCAATATCCATACGATGATACGCTGCCATTCTAAAGCTATTCCGCTTTCCATAATCGATCATTTCATTGTTGAACGCCTGATTGCTCGGATCCCAAATCTCCGGCATCGTTGTTGGGTAATGACCCGTACCACGCAAATAACCTTGAGGCATTGTAATCGCATTCCCAGTTCCGTAAACCCAAGTCATACTCGCGGTAAACAGCTTACTTAATCGATAAATACAAACCACTGAAGCATCGTGTCTACGATCATATTTGGCATAGTATTTTAAACCGTTATTCACCGCATCAAACTGCAATTGCGTCCAACTCAGCGTATAACCAATCCAACCACTCAACTTACCCACCTGCTTTTGTAAAAATACCTCTGAACCATAACTCCAACCCTTACCCGAAGTCACCTGACTTTCCCAGGCCTTGTTATTTACAGAAACCGAAGGATCAAAGAAATTGTCTTGAAGTAAGAACGACGCGCCCTCTTTGTAAGTAATTACATGATTCATCGTCTTGTAATACCCTTCCAAACTCAAAGAAAATCCCTTTTTGAAATCCTTTGCGATACCCGTTGCCCATTGTTGACTTTGCATCGGTTTGACATTGGTAGTGGCGGGTACCCATAAATCCGTAGGCAATCCAATTCCCGTGCTGCTCAACAAATGAATGTACTGATTCATCAGTGCGTAACTCCCCTTTAGGGCGATGTCTTTGCGCAAATTGTAGGCGAACGACATACGAGGCTCCGGTTTCAAATACTGGGTTTTGTCAACCGCGTAATGACTAATCCTCAAACCCGGATAAAAATTCCATTTTCGCTCCCTCCATTGGTCTTCCACGTAAATGCCGGACTCATATGTGTTGATCACAGACATCTTGCGGTCGAGGTTAAAATTGGAACCCACCTTCAAAACTACCGCACTCGGACTAAATTGGTGGTTGATACTTGAGAAGCCTGTCCTCACCATGTGCTTTGGGTTTGGACGATAATCCAAATCGTACTTTACCCCGTAATCATTGATGTTACTGGTGTATTTGAGCTCGAACTCATCGGAGTTAGCATCTTTCTGTAAAACATTGATAGAGAGGTCGTAATGACTGTAAATTGCCGATGCATTGGCAAACATTTTCGGATTAATTTGATGATTCCAACGCGCCGTTAACGTGCGATTGCCCCAACCGAAATTGGTCTTAAACTTCGTGTTCGCAGTGTTCTCATTGAAGTAAAATTTGTCGCGACCAAAATAACCCGAAACATATAGTTTGTCTTTTTCAGATAAAATGTAATTGGCTTTGGCATTGAAATCATAGAAGAAATAACCCGCATTTGCCCCTTGGGTGGCTGCCATAATCAGCGGTTGAGCCAATGCATCCAAATAGGTTCTTCTACCTGAAATCATGAAAGAACTTTTCCCTTTCACAATAGGTCCTTCAAACACAGCCCTTGAACTAATCAATCCGATACCCAATTCTCCGGCGAACTTCTTGTTGTTCCCCTCCTTCATATTAAGGTCAATCACACTCGATAAACGACCGCCATAACGAGAAGGAAATCCCCCTTTCACCAATTCCACACTCCGAAGCGCATCCCCATTAAAGAGAGAGAAAAAACCGAACAAATGGTTTGCATTATACACAATGGCCTCGTCAAGTACGATTAAATTTTGGTCTGGGCCTCCGCCGCGAACATAAATGCCGGCCTGACCTTCACCACCTTTTTGTACACCTGGCAACAATTGTATCACCTTCATCACATCCTTCTCACCCAGCAATGCCGGAATCTCCTTGATCTGTTGTACCGGAATATCAATCCGGCTCATATCTGCCCTATCCGCAATTGTAGTTTTCTTCGAACGAATTTCCACCGCTGCAATTTGTTCTACAGCAGCGAGTTCAACGGTGATGGTTGTGTCTTTTTTGGCCAACCAATAAAAACTATCCGAAACCAATCCCGGAAAACGAAAATGCATCCATTGTCCTTCGCCCTGATTCAAAGTGATGGAAAAGAAACCGTAGTTGTTCGTGGTTGTTCTCACGCCCGATTTTTGCGCTAACACAACAACATTACCCATCATTTCTCCACTGCTTTTGTCGCGCAAATAACCACTCAAAGTACTCCTTAAAGGGGCCAAACCTTGCGCTGAAAGATCGATAGAAATCAATGCAAATGATAGAATCAACAGAGATCTGCTGATTACATTTCTAATATCAAATTTCATAAAAGTACAAAAATACCAATCAAGGCATCAAATACCTAAAACAACCCCTTCGCGCTCGTCGAAATGCTATGGTTACACCGCTACGGGTGCCTTGATACCCGGATGTGGGTCATATCCTTCAAGGGTAAAATCCTCAAACTTGAAATCAAAAATGTCTTTCACGTTGGGATTGATGTTCATCGTAGGATAAGGCCTTGCTTCTCTGGAAAGCTGCAGATTTACTTGATCCATATGATTGTTGTAAATGTGTGCATCGCCAAAAGTATGCACAAAATCGCCTGGCTGTAATCCGCAAACTTGGGCCATCATCATGGTTAACAATGCATAACTGGCGATGTTAAATGGCACACCCAAAAACAAGTCTGCACTTCTTTGATATAACTGACAGCTCAACTTGCCGTTGGCCACATAAAACTGAAACATGGTATGGCAGGGCATCAAAGCCATCTGCTTAATTTCACCCACATTCCAAGCATTTACGATAATTCTTCTGCTGTCTGGGGAGTTTTTGATCAATTCAATCGCCTCGCTGATTTGGTCGATCACTTGTCCGTCCTTCGCTTCCCAAGACCTCCACTGTTTTCCATAAACCGGACCCAATTCACCATTGGCATCGGCCCATTCATCCCAAATACTTACACCATTTTCTTTCAAATAGGCAATGTTTGTTTCACCCTTCAAAAACCAGAGCAATTCATAAATAATACTCTTGAGATGAACCTTCTTGGTAGTAATCAATGGAAAGCCCTTCTGTAAATCAAAACGCAACTGCCCGCCAAAAACGCTTACAGTGCCTGTGCCGGTACGATCTGTTTTACGGTCGCCATGTGCCAAAACATGTCGCAAAAAGTCTTCATAAACAAAGCCCGATTGTGTATTCATTTAACTTCACAATGATAAACATTTTTACAGCCAAACTCCTCATTAAAAGGGAAAAATCGTGTAAGTTTGCAGTCCAATAAGATTATGGCAGAAGTTGTTAGATTACCCAAGATGAGTGACACCATGACCGAAGGTGTCATCGTTAAGTGGAACTACAAAGTAGGTGACTCCGTGAAAAGCGGTGATATTTTGGCTGAAGTGGAGACCGATAAGGCCACCATGGATATGGAAGTCTATGCCAAAGGAACCCTACTTCACTTGGCGTTGCAAGAAGGTGAAGCTGCACCCGTTGATAGCATTATCGCTGTTGTAGGTGCTGCTGGTGAAGATTTTTCATCTTTGCTTAGCGCTGCACCCGCAAGCCCAGCTGCTTCAGCACCGGCTGCTCCAGTTGCTGCATCAACCCCCGCTGTGGCTGCCGAACCCGTGGCCCAGCCCGTTTCTGCACCCATAGTTGAACCTACCACCCAAGTTTCAAATGCCGACAATGATGATCGTTTGAAGGCAAGTCCTTTGGCTAAGAAGTTGGCACAGGACAAGGGGATCGACATACATCAGGTCAATGGATCGGGAGAAAACGGTAGAATCGTTAAGAAAGATATTGAGAATTTCACGCCATCTGCGGCGAAACCAGCTCCAACTGTAGCAACTACAAGCAACCCGGTTGTTGTCGTTTCTGGTACAGAAAGTTTCCACGAGGTCAATGTTTCGCAAATGCGTAAAACCATTGCGGCTAGATTGGGAGAAAGCAAATTCTCAGCTCCCCACTTTTACCTCACCTTGGAAATCAACATGGATAAGGCTTCAGTGGCCCGCGAGCAAATGAATACCATTAGCGATGTCAAGATTTCCATGAATGATTTGGTAATCAAAGCTGCCGCTGCCGCTTTGCGTAAAAATCCAAATATCAACTCGAGCTGGTTGGGAACCAAAATTAGATACAATCACCATATCCATATTGGCGTTGCCATGGCTGTTGAAGATGGCCTGTTGGTGCCTGTGGTACGTTTCGCCGACAACAAATCGTTGAGTCAAATTAGCTCTGAAGTAAAGGAATACGGAAAGAGAGCCAAAGAAAAGAAATTACAACCCCAAGATTGGACGGGTAATACTTTCACCATAAGTAACTTAGGAATGTTTGGCATTGATGAATTTACCGCAATTATCAATCCTCCAGACGCTTGTATTTTAGCCGTGGGCACTGTAAAAGACACAGTGGGAGTGGTGAATGGCGAAATAAAACCAGTGAAAACAATGAAAGTCACTTTGAGTTGCGATCACCGCGTGGTAGATGGTGCCATGGGTGCACAATTCCTAAAAACACTGAAAGAATATTTAGAAGAACCCTATCGATTATTGGTATAAACGAAAAGGGTTGCTTTAGCAGCCCTTTTTTATGCACTATGTTACTCAAATTCAATCATATCAAAGACCTCTCCGATGCCCGATATGCGTCGGCTGCAATGGCGGAGTGGATTGGCTTCTCCGTAGGGGAATTGCCTATACAACAAGTTCAAGAAATTGTAGGTTGGTGCGCTGGACCCAAAATTACCTTGGAAGTTGGGGAAATCAATACCCTAGAAACCGTTCAAAGTTGGTGCACCCTATTGCCCGTGGAAGCCATTGAATGTGCCGAAAGGGATGTACCGTTTTGGCAAAAGAATCTATCCTCCAACTATCAATATATCGTAACACATACCCCAACCCTCTCAACGGCATTGGGAGAATCAAAGGTTTCGATCCACAAGATAAATCCCGCGGAACAAAATGCATCGGAAATCAAAGAACTGAACTTAGATGCGATTTCTTTGGATTGCGAAAAAGAACTCGTAGTTGGAATGAAAAATTACGACCTTTGGAATGAACTACTTGAAACATTAGAAATTTGGTAATTATGAAAAATAAACTTCCCATTGCCCTTGGCCTTGTTGCTACCCTTTCATTTGTCGCTTGCTCAAACAATCCAGAAGGGGCTTTTGATGCCAACGAAAAAAGTGCACAAGATTCAATCGATAGCCTAGACCAGGCAGCTATGTTCGATGATCTGTACAAAGACACATTAAATCGTGACACCGCAAAAGGCAAACCTGGTGATGTAACCACCGAAACTCGCCCCAAAACTCCTGTTGAAAGCACCCCCGTTGAAATGCATAAACCATGAAAATAGCGGTAGTGGGCGCCACCGGATTGGTGGGAACAAAAATGTTGCAAATTTTAGAGGAAAGAAATTTCCCTGTCACAGAATTGCTGCCCGCAGCCTCGGCCAATAGCATCGGCAAAAGCATTGAGTTCAAAGGACAAAAAATCCCTGTCATCTCACTAGAACAAGCCGTTGCCGCCAAACCACACATCGCGTTGTTTAGTGCCGGCGGAAGTGTGAGCTTGGAATGGGCTCCAAGATTTGCAGAAAATGGAACAGTAGTCATCGACAATTCAAGTGCATGGCGTATGGATCCAAATATTCCATTGGTAGTTCCTGAAGTAAACCCCAATGCCGTATTGCCAACGCACAAAATCATAGCCAACCCCAATTGCTCAACCATTCAGATGGTGGTGGCCTTGCAACCCTTACATGAGAAATTTCAATTAAAAAGAGTTGTTGTAAGCACATACCAAAGTGTTACTGGCACCGGCCAAAAAGCGGTTCAGCAAATGTTCGATGAAAGGGCTGGAAATACCCCCAACCGAGTTTACCCTCACCCAATCGACTTAAATGCACTGCCACATATTGATGTATTTATGCCCGATGGCTACACCAAAGAAGAATGGAAGATGATGGTAGAAACAAGGAAAATCATGGGGCTACCAGCATTGAAAATCACTGCAACCACTGTAAGAATTCCTACCATGGGTGGACATTCTGAAAGCATCAACGCAAGTTTTGAAAAAGCCGTGAGTGTAAATGAAATCAAGGACATTCTTAGCCATGCACCCGGTGTAACCTTGCAGGACAATCCAGAGAAATTTGAGTATCCCATGCCTTTGAGTAGCCACAACAAAGACGATGTTTTCGTAGGAAGAATCCGAATGGATGAAAGCGAGACGAATGCTATCAACCTTTGGGTGGTTTCAGACAATCTGAGAAAAGGCGCGGCCACGAACGCCATTCAAATCGCCGAAATGCTCGTTCAAAAAGGATGGTTTACCGCCTAACCGGACTTAATTTAGACAATTCTACAACATTTTCGCTTCCTCTTTGTTAAACTCACATGCTAGTGCAAGACAACGACGAATCAAACGCTCCCGACAACCGTCCTTTGGTTCTCAAGGATGCCGTTTATCAAGGAGAAATGCATAACGCACCTTACGCCATTAGCGTTAGTTCACCCAAAATTGAACCCGTTGACAAGCGATTGTTGGTAGCCAATGCCCACGAGAGCATGCAGCACCAAGCCGAGCAACAAATATTGATGCTCCGCAAGCAAGCCCAACTCCTGATTCAGCAAGCGAAAGAGATTGAAGAACGATTGGAAATGTCACACGCCATTTACAAGGCCGACTTGAATTTTGAACCTGTAATTCACAGCATTTATCACTTGTATCAAAAGGAAGATGGAAGTCAAGTGCTCAGCATGATTGCACCTTATGAATGGGGTAAATCCGCTGCCTTCCACACGTTTTTGCATACTGTTCGCCTGCTTCCCGATCGAACTTGGGAAATTTTGGCTTAACCGCAAATTGATTACGGCTTCTAAACAACTCAATAATATTCTGAGATTTTCAACTGCGATGGGCTTCGATGGCCTTGCGCACGGAACCTGCCAAGAGCAATAAGTCTTTTGCGTCCGATTCATTCAAACCCGTTTCTTCCATCACCATCCGTGTCCCTCTTTCGATCAGCTTGTGATTGGTTAACTGCATGTCAATCATTTTGTTATCTTTCACATGCCCCAATCGAATCATCACGCTTGTGGTAAGCATATTCAAGACCATCTTCGTGGCTGTGCCTGCTTTCATTCGAGTGCTGCCAGTCACAAACTCGGGACCTGTTTCAATTTCCACGCAGATATCGCATTCCCCAACCATCGCACTATTTTTATTACACACGATGGCACCGGTTGCAATGCCTTTATTTCTGCACTGACGCAAAGCACCAATCACATAAGGCGTGCGGCCAGAGGCCGCAATACCCACCACAACATCACCCACACCTATATCGTATTTCTCTAAATCACGGTACCCCTGCTCAAAATCATCCTCCGCAAATTCAACCGCCTTTCGAATCGCCGTGTCGCCCCCCGCAATCAAACCAATCACTTTGTCGAATGGAACACCATAAGTTGGTGGACATTCGCTGGCATCCACAATTCCCAAACGACCCGAAGTGCCTGCACCCAAATAAAACAATCGTCCCCCCTTACTTAATCGATCAAAAATCAATTCGCAAAGCGATGCTATTGTAGGCAATTCATTTGCAATGCGCTCGTGACACAAGGCATCCTCACGATTGATGCCCGATACCAAACTCAAAAAATCTTGCTGCTCTAAATGGGAATGATTGGAACTGGATTCAGTATGCATTTATACAAAAGTATCAGTTTGATATCGTTCACCCAAAAAATGAATCCAATCTTGATACATTACCTCCGGCATCACACGGGGAAACTTACTTTGTCCACCCAACTTCCCTTTTGATTCCAAAAAATCCAAAAAATCCGACTCGGGCAAAACGAACATTTCCATCGTTTTCAGCACATGTTGGCGTTCCGTTGCGTAATCATCATTGAGTATACAAAGATGCTTATCCAATGTTTCCTTGAGCAAATTGGCATCTGGCTTGGGGTGTCCTGTTGGATAAGAAACATACCATTTGTGACCCATTTCACCATTGGGCAATTTCATTCCTCTAACACAGTATTCAGAAATGGGTGATCCCAGATCGCGACCTGTGAAATCCGTACCCTGATTCATGTTTTCAACGCTCAAATGCTCCCCACACAAACTCAAATATTGCTTTGTTCTACCGGTTATTTTGATTTCGCAGGCATCCACATTGGTAAACTGAATGATATCGCCAATTAAATATCGCCATGCACCAGCACAAGTACTTATCAAAATTGCATAATTCACCCCCTCCTCAACTTCGTCTAAATCCAAGGCTTGTGCACCCGGTCTAACGTCACCATTCTCATCAAAATTCTGCTCATTGAATGGTATAAACTCGTAATACGTATTGTTTCTAAAAACCAACCCCATTCCCGAGGCATTGAGTTTTGTTTGCGACGCAACGAAGCCTTCGCTGCACAGATAGGATTCAAAATAATGAATGGGACGACCCATCATTGCCTCGATCTGACTCTTGTAGGGTGTAATCGAAATCGCACCCCAGGTATAAACGCTCAAATGGGGCCAAATCTCATGAATGTTATTCAGTTGATATCTTTCGATGATCTTTTCCAACAACATCTTTACCCAAGACGGAGCGCCGGCAATCATTGCAACATCCCAATTGGGGGCCTCATTCACCATTGTCTCAACTTTATGATGCCAATCTCTCTCACGCTTAATTTCTTCAGTAGGTACCGCAAATCGCTCAAACCAAAAGGGCAAATTGGCCACTGAAATACCACTTAGATCTCCGCTGTACTTTTTCCCATCGTAATTCAAATCAGTACTTCCGCCAATCATTAAGTAATGTTTGGTAAAAAAATCCTTGGGGACATCGGTCTTTGCCACAGCAAACAACTGACGTCGGCTGGCTCTTATAATTGCCTTTAACTGGGCATCGGTCACTGGAATATATTTGCTTGCACCTTGTGTTGTGCCCGAACTCAAAGCGAAGTATTTGGGAGATCCTGGCCATGTTACATCAGACTCACCGTTGTATTCCCTTTGCCACCAAGGGTGCATCACATCGTAGTTGGCAATTGGAACTTTGGATTTGAATTGTTCCCGGCTGTCTGAATGCATCAAAATGCTATCAAAATCGTACTCTTGTCCGTATGCTGTATTCTTAGCCTTGTATAACAACTTTTTCAAAGTTGCATCTTGCCATTTTTGGGCTCGAGCTCTTTTCATTACCAAGATATCCGTAACGTTCTTTGCCCGATCAAACAAATGTGTTAAAAAGTCTTTAGTAGCCGACATATTAAAATAATTTTGAGGTCATATTACAAAAACCAAGCCATCCTATTCAAAACAAGGGATTATTCGCGAACTTTGCCAATAATACTATGGCAGACGGACTAATTCAGGAAATACGAGACAAATGGTTACAAATTATCGCCTTTGTAGAAGAGAATTTCGATAAAAAACCCGACCTCAATGCCATTTTGTTCCTTATTGGAATCAGGGAGTTGGGCGAACTCAGAGATAAGCCATTCACCAAAGAGGAAAAAGTACATCTGATGCACATCGCCACCTGCAAGATATTAAGCTACTCAGGATATTACGAACACGTAGGTTCCGATCAAAATGGATGGCCTGCATGGAAAAATGTTATTCCATTGCCAAATTTGGGCTATTTGGAACAAGAAAATTTGATGCGTCAGCATATTGTGGAGTACTTCGAAAATGAAGAAATTATTCAGTTTCGTTAAGCAAATTGACCATTTCCAACAAAAAACTTAGTTTATTTGAATTACGATGATGAAATACGCTTTGATTCTTCCCATAATGTTGGCTTTCGCCAGTTGTAACAACACCTCCGAAACCAACGTGGTTGATAGTGCTAAAAATTTGGTTGACTTTGATTCTTTAGATTACAGCGATTCTGTGGCACCCAAAGAATGGCCTCGGGTTGTTCTAAAAACCACGGCTGGCGATTTAACGCTTGCGCTCAATCCAGAACAAAAACAACACACTGAGAATTTCCTAAAATTGGTAAAGTCTAAATATTACAACGGTCATCTTTTTCACCGTGTGATTAAAGATTTCATGATTCAATCTGGCGATCCAAAATCCATAAATGCCGGTCCAACAGCAATGCTTGGAGATGGCGGACCAAATTATGTTGTCCCCAGCGAAATCAAACCCAACCTCTATCATTTCAAAGGCGCATTGGCCGCAGCACGTCAGAGCGATGATGTAAATCCCATGAAAAATAGCAGTGGTTCTCAGTTCTTCATTGTGACCGGCACGCTGCTTGATGAAATGCGATTAAAGCAGGCCCTCGAAGCCCAAGCATTTGAGAGCTTTAAAAAAGATCCCGCCAATCAAGAAACGATTCTTAAAGGTCAAGCACTCAGTCAAGCCGGAAACATGGCAGCCCTCCAAGAACTCGAGCAAGACGTTCAAAAAAGAATGCAGCCAATTATCGAAAAATTGTATGCTGAAATTCCGTCAGAAGTAAAACAGCGCTACGCTCATTGGGGCGGATCTCCGAGTTTGGACAACAACTACACTGTTTTTGGCAAATTGGTTTCAGGATATCACGTGTTGAGTGCCATCGAAAATGAACCTACGGGCAGCGCAGATCGTCCGAAAAAAGATGTGAAAATCATCGAAGCATTTATTCAAGAGTAATTTTCTAGTTACCATTTCCGCAATTCAAGAAAATCAATCCATTGGCCCAAAACCGCCAATTGGAAGATAGATTAATTTGATTTTGAGATTTTTCTGAATTGTAGTATATTTGCATCACTTTCCGATAAACTTTAGGAAGGGGACAAGCCAAAAGCAGTCCCCTTTTTTGTTGACTATGGCAAACCTCGCAAAGAAATTAACCGACCTTGTAGAACAGGAAGCTCCCCTGTTTGGATTGTTCTTGGTAGCACACACTATCAGTCCAGACAAACTATTCCAATTTTACATGGACAGTGAAGAAGCATTGTCGATGAAATCAATCACCGATTTTACCCGACACATCTCGGAGAAAATTGATGAAACCGATCTTGGCGATGAAGCGTTCACGTTCGAAATTTCTTCACCCGGTGCCGAAAGACCACTCACCGATCGCAAACAATTTGGAAAACACATCGGACGCTCGTTCGATTTTGTGACTGCCGAAGGAGTTGTGAGCGGAAAATTGGTTGAAATCAACGAAAATAATGTGTTTCTCATCGAACAAAGCATCAAAGAAAAAGGCAAGAAGCACATGACCCAAACCATGGAAATTCCTTTCGAAAACATTCAATCTGCAACCATCATAATCAGTTTCAAATAATATGAAAGTCAAGGCAAAAGATCTAGGTATCAACCTTGTGGAGAGTTTCTCCGAATTTAAGGAGTTTAAAAACATCGACCGCGCCACAATGATGCGCGTATTGGAAGACGTTTTTCGCAACATTCTGAAAAAGAAATATGGCAACGATGCCAATTTCGACATCATCATCAACACAGAAACAGGTGACATCGAAATGTATCACTTGCGTTTGATCGTTGAAGCCGGTGAAGTAGAAGATGAAAACCTTCAAATCGCATTGGAAGAAGCTCAAAAATTGGAACCCGACTACGCAGTGGGTGAAGATTGTATCCAACAAGTTTTCTTGGACGATTTTGGTCGCCGTAGCATCCTAAATGCTCGTCAAGCACTCATGAGTCGCATCATCGAACTTGAAAAAGATGAGCTCTTCAAAAAGTACAAAGACAAGCGTGGTGAAATTATCACCGGCGAAGTATACAACGTATGGAAACGTGAAATCATGGTTTTGGACGACGAAGGCAACGAATTGTCTCTCCCAAAAGACCACATGATCCCTCGCGATATGTACAAAAAAGGCGATACGCTGCGTGCCGTAATCCACGAAGTGGAAATGGACAAAGGCTCTCCAAAAATTGTACTTTCTAGAACCTCTCCAGAATTCTTGGAGCGCTTGTTCGAATTGGAAGTTCCTGAAATCTTAGACGGTTTGATTACCATCAAAAAAGTTGTTCGTGAACCAGGTGAGCGTGCAAAAGTAGCTGTTGAAAGTTACGATGACCGCATCGATCCAGTGGGCGCTTGTGTAGGTGTAAAAGGAGCACGTATTCATGGCATCGTTCGTGAATTGCGCAACGAAAACATAGACGTGATCAACTTCACCACCAATACCAATCTTTACATTCAAAGAGCGCTTCAACCCGCTGCAATTTCTCGCATTGAGTTGAACGAAGATAAAAAGACTGCCGATGTATTCTTGGAAGCCGATCAGGTTTCTTTGGCCATTGGAAAAGGTGGACACAATATCAAATTGGCCGGCAAATTGTGCGGCTACCAAATTGAGGTATACAGAATGGCAGCTACAATTTCCGATGAGGATGATGTGGATTTGGACGAATTTTTGGACGAAATCGATACATGGATTATCGAAGAATTCAAGAAAATTGGTTTGGATTCCGCAAAGTCTGTCATCAATGCCACAGTGGAAGATTTGATGCGCAGGACAGAGTTGGAAGAAGAAACCATCATTGAAGTACAAAAGATACTTCGCGTAGAATTCGAAGATTAATAATCCATCAACAAAGCCCCGTGGACCCCAAGGACACGGGGCTTTGAATAAAAAATAGTGTAGAACAATTTGTTCAACACACAAACCTTGGGAATTATTGTCAATAGAACTAATTTTGAAAGAAAATATGGCGGAATACCGTTTAGCGAAAGTAGCCACAGAATTGAATCGAAGTTTTCAAGCACTTGCCGATTTGTTAAATCAGCAAGGCTTCGATGTCATGCCCAAGCCAACAACCAAAATCACCGAGGACATGTATCAAGCATTGCTTCGGGAATTCTCTGCAGACAAAGCTGCAAAGGATGAAGCCAAGTTGTTGAAAAGCAATCGCGATCCAAAACCCGCGACCGCAGCACCCGTTGCTGCGAAGCCCACCACTGTGGTTGAGGTATTGGCGAAATTAGAAACCAAAGCTCCAACACCAGAACCCGTACCACAAGAAAAAGTGGCGGTAAAGGTAGATGAACTGGCCGGTCCCAAAATTTTGGGGAAAATCGACATCGGGAAGAAAAAGACCGTTGAAGCGCCACCAGTGAAAGTGGAAGCCCCCATCAAAGAGGTAGTTGCTGAACCAGTAATCGAGGAAAAACCCAAAGAGGTTGCGCCAGTTGTTGAAACACCTGTAGCACCCGTAGTTGAGGTAATTGCGCCAACTCCAGTTGCTGAGGTTCCCGCTGCTGCTCCGGTAGCAGAAACAGCGGAAGAGGATGAAGTAGAAAAAATCGATACCAAATTTGAAACCCTATCGGGTCCAAAAGTATTAGGAAAAATAAACCTTCCCACCGTTGCACCAACAGGGGTAAAATCGTTGGCTGGAGAAGCCCGCGACGAACTTCGGGAAAAACGCAAACGCAAACGCAAGCAAGCCGGTACAGAAAAAGTTGCCGTGCAAGAACGCGTTCAAATTGCCGCTCGTACAAACACCGCAGACCCAAATCGCCCAGCGCCAAAAGCTGAAATCACCAAGGAAGCCGTTCAACAAAAAGTACGGAATACCATGGGGCAAATGGGAAATGCCGGCAAAACACGTGGCATGAAACAGAAGATCAAGGCCCGTAACAAAGAAGTACGTGCCAATGATCGACGTGAAACCAACTTGCGTAAAGAGAAGGAAAGCAAAATCCTGAAAGTAACGGAATTCCTTACAGCCAATGAGTTGGCAACCATGATGAATATCAACGTAACCCAAGTAATTTCTACTTGTTTTATGTTAGGAATCGTAGTGTCTATCAACCAACGATTGGATGCGGAAACCATTCAACTGGTATCAGACAATTTTGGATTTGAAGTTGAATTTGTTGACGCAGAATCTCAAATTGAGGCTGCCGATAACGAAATGGACAACGAGGAAGATTTGTTGCCCCGCGCTCCAATTGTTACCGTAATGGGTCACGTTGACCACGGTAAAACATCGTTGTTGGATTATATCCGTAAAGCAAACGTAATCGCAGGTGAAGCAGGGGGAATTACCCAGCACATCGGAGCCTATGAAGTGTCATTGCCCGATGGAAAGAAAATCACCTTCCTTGATACTCCAGGTCACGAAGCATTTACCGCGATGCGTGCAAGGGGTGCCAAGGTAACCGATATGGCCATCATCGTAATTGCAGCAGACGATTCTGTGATGCCACAAACACGTGAAGCCATTGCCCACGCTCAGGCAGCGAACATCCCAATGGTGTTTGCATTTAACAAAATTGATAAGGATGGCGCAAACGCCGATAAAATCCGCGAACAATTGTCTGCGATGAATATCCTCGTAGAAGATTGGGGCGGTAAATACCAATGTCAAGAAATCTCAGCGAAAAAAGGTCTTAACGTAGACAAACTCCTTGAAAAAGTTCTTTTGGAAGCAGAGATGATGGACCTTAAAGCCAACCCGAACAGGAGAGCAAAAGGAACCGTAATCGAAGCCACCCAAGAAAAAGGAAGAGGTATCGTTTGTAGCATGCTCGTACAAACTGGAACCCTTCGCGTGGGAGACCACGTAGTTGTTGGTCCTTACTACGCAAAAGTTCGTGCATTATATAACGAAAGAGGCGGAAAAATCGACAATGCACCACCAAGTACACCGGTGAAGATGTTAGGTTTCTCCGATGCCCCAACAGCAGGTGATGCCTATGTGGTATTCGCGGACGAAAGCGAAGCGAAAACATTGGCTAACAAACGTTTACAATTGGTACGTGAGCAAGGAATTCGTACCAAACGTCATATCACTTTGGATGAAATCGGCAGACGTTTGGCGGTTGGAAACTTCAAAGAATTGAAGTTGATCGTGAAAGGTGATGTGGATGGTTCAGTAGAGGCATTGGCGGATTCATTGATGAAGTTGACCACGGAAGAAATTGCGGTTACCGTAATTCACAGCGGTGTGGGTCAGATTACAGAAAGCGACGTATTGCTCGCCTCTGCTTCTGATGCCATTATTGTTGGTTTCCAAGTACGTCCTTCGGCAAAAGCAAAGCAAATTGCAGAAAACGAAGAAATCGATATTCGCACCTATTCAGTGATTTATCAAGCCATCGACGAAATCAAACAAGCGATGGAAGGTATGTTAAGTCCTGAAGTGGTTGAGAAAATCATTGGTAATGTTGAAATCCGTGAGGTATTCAAAATTTCCAAAGTGGGTACGATTGCGGGTTGCTATGTAACTTCAGGTGTGATCGAACGCAAAGCGAAATTGCGCGTAATCAGAGATGGTGTTGTGATCCATACTGGTGAACTTTCTTCATTGAAACGATTCAAAGACGATGTGAAAGAAGTAACCAAAGGTTACGAGTGTGGTTTGCAAGTAGAACGTTACAATGATATTGAAGTGGGCGATTACCTAGAAATCTTCAAAACTGAAGAGGTAAAACGTAAACTTTAATGATTTTTGGCACGGACATTGCTTTATGAACAAAAAATAAACAATCATGAAAAAAACACTTACTCTTTTGGCCGCCGTATTGGCATTCGTGACTACCAGCTTTGCACAAACTGAAGATGGTGGTATCAAATGGGAAAAGAAATCACACGATTTTGGAACTATTAAAATGGGTCCAAAAGCCGATGTTACTTTCAAGTTCACAAACACAACCAAAGCTCCTATCGTAATTACTTCAGCCAACCCATCTTGCGGTTGTACTGCTTCTGATTACACCAAAACTCCAATCATGCCCGGTAAAACCGGTGAAGTGACTGCGAGTTACGGCACAGACGGTCGCCCAGGTTTCTTCCAAAAATCAGTAAAAGTAACGTTCGATAACGGAACAACTACAGATTTGATCATCAGTGGTACTGTTACTACAGATACTGCTCCTGCTGGAAAAAGTAACGAGTTGAAATAATGAAATTGTCATTGGGTTGGATATTGAGTCTTTGCACATTGCTCGTAAGCAGTGTAAACGCTCAAGTTATCACGAGTCCGAACGATGTAAAAACCAAAAGCAGCAATGCTAGTATCAAATTTGAGACTACATCGCATAGTTTTGGAAATATCATCGAAGGACAAATTGCACGCTACGATTTTAAATTCGTAAATACCGGTACCGAACCATTGATATTGTCCAATGTTTCTGCCAGTTGCGGTTGCACAACACCCAAATGGCCCCGCGAAGCCATTGAACCTGGTAAATCAGCTATTGTTACCGCTGAATACAACAGTCAAGGTCGTCCCGGAACCTTTACAAAGAGCATCTTTGTAAAAAGCAACGGGGGTGATCTTACCCTTACCATCTCTGGTAATGTTGTTAAAGAACCAGAAAAACCACGCTCTCCAATTATTATCAGATAATCTTTAAGACTGGCCTCGGCCAGTCTTTTTTTTCAATTGAAACCCATTTTTTGGAGAAATTACAAATCGACCACTTCAACACAACGCAACCTTTACAATGAAAGCCATAAAACATAATCATCGTATTTTATTGGTTACCCTACTCATTTCTGCAATGTTCTCTGCAAGTACATTGTTCGGTCAAGAAAAGAATTACAAACCCGTGGAAGTGTTGGGTAAAACCATCGTGGAAGTGAATGCCAATCTAGGGGATATGGTTGAAGTTGTATTTAAAATCCGAAATAACTCGCTAGACGATTATCATATCGCACAAGTGCAAACCGACTGTCATTGCGTTGAAGCCATTTTCCCTAAACTCGTTCCCAGAAATACCATCGATTCGATTGTGGTAGTCTTGAACACCAATAACATCCCTCCGGGGACATTTAATAAAAAGGCATACCTCGAGACACCGGATGATAAAGTTGTTGAACTGATCATACAAGGCAACATTAAAGTAGTGAGACCGATTGTAAAGCCCGGAACCAAGCCCGTTATTTACAAACCCGTTCATATCCGCTTAAACAACAGTGAAGGTCCACTCTCCGAGGTGCAGTGGATAAAAACGAACCATGATTTTGGCTACGTGAAGGCGCCTGAACCCGCCAAAACAAAATTCAGAATTGAGAATTTAGGACCCAAGCCCATCGAAATTATTCTTGTAGAACCCGGCTGCAGCTGCACAGTGTCTGAATATACCAAAGGGGAAATCCTCCCGGGAGAATTTGGCGAAGTAACGGCAGCATTTACAACCAAAGGAGCCTTTGGGTATTTTAAAAAATTCATTCGGGTTGATTTGAACGATGGGCGAACGTATCAACTGTCAATTACAGGCAACGTAACTCCTGAGTAATTCAACGTACCCCCCGTATGTAAAAATACAACGGGAAACACACCTGTCTCATCATCTACTTGTAGCGTATCCATTTCTTTTTGGGCAATCAACCACTCGTTCATTGCAAAGAGGGCCTTGCCGGTATATATCGATTCAAAAGGGATATTATTCAGGATACTCAATGATTGCACGAAGTTATCTAATGCTTCGGTTGACCTAGCATATCCCCCAAATTCATAACCTTCAATCAAATTCAAATTCGCAGCATGGCGCTGTGCAAATTCCAATTGCTCCGCTTTGTTCTTAAGCACTAGAATCGAATGGACAGTAACACCATTGGGTATCACCTCCTCAGCATTATTACTCATATTCAATTCCGATGCATCCAACGCTTTTCGCAATCCAACTGCCGTTGTCCCCGTGGCACTGGCGTGAAAAACATGGTGGAATTTTACTTTAGAATTGATCCAATCACAAACCAACTCTTCAAACCCTATCAAACCCAAAGGACCACTACCTCCTTCAGACACCACAAAAACGTTCTCAGGAGATAAATCCAATTGATGTAACACTTGCTCCAAGGCCGCAGACTTATCTCTGTACAACGACCTAGAGACACCAACAAGTTGCATCCCCGCACCGCTAGCAATATCCAAATAATGATTTTGCATCGCCTCTTCACCGCGCAAGATGCCAATACTTCGTAATCCTGATCCCTGAGCCGCAACCGCCGTGGCCACAAGATGATTGCTATATGCGCCGCCGAAAGTCACCAAAATGCCTTTCCCGTCAACTTTCAGCTGTGCCAAATGCCCCACCAACTTCCGCCATTTATTTCCTGAAACAATTGGGTGAATTAAATCATCCCGCTGAATCCAAACATCACCCGCCGGCATATGAAGAACTTCCAGTCCAGGATGTAATTGAAGCCTTAGCGATGTCATATTTGGGGATCGAAAATCACTCATCTACCCGACCCACCTGATAACGGCAAGCCTAACAACTCACGAATGCTGCGCGCTGCCACCGAGTGATACCCCGGCTCCGCCTGCAAAAATATCTCTGTGGCCATCTCCTTGCCCCGGGCAAAATCTTCAACCCAGGCCCCATTTAGACTCGTGTGCTGGGCCAACAAGGCCTCGTAAATGGGCATCAAAAACTTTCGTCGTCCAACCTTCAATAAAAAATCGTGCATCGATTGGTAAGCCGGTTTATAATCACATTGTATAGCCAATACAAACCAATCACAAGCAATTTCGGCATTTTCAGTATATGTGAAACCAAAACGGGTATCCAAGGCCTCCATTTCCTCCTGAGACAATCGAATCTTTTGCAATTGCCGCAAAAAATGCAGCCAATGGTGGGTGGTAAAACCCGTTGTATCGATCGATTCAACCACGGTAGTCCAACGCGCTAGCTGTCGATATTTTTGCACCTCAGAGTTACCATTTTCTGACATTTCCATCGGATCCCCATTGCCCTGCACATTCATCCATTGGGCAAAATCTAGGGAATACACCAACTGTTCCACACGCTGAAACTCTTCGCTTCTGAGATAGGGAAATCCCCCCCGACCCACAGGCGGTAAACCAGGACCATCAATCCAAGTCATCATATACCTTTCCAAACTGTCCCAACTCCATAACTCATCCACGGTAATGGGTTTGCGGTCCGTATTCTCCATGTAACCACACCAATTAGAGGGCGTTAATTTGGCATCATCCAAATACTCGTCAAGGAAATCTCGATGAAATTTTTTGATATCAGCGATAAAATCATTTGTGGTTACTGTGCCAAAAGCGTGTTTCTTGAAATATCCGTTTAAGAAAATATCAAAGGATTTTCGGCCATACAATTGCTCAAACATCATCAGGAAGAAACGACCTTTCTCATAGGCGATATCAGTGAGGCCCTCGTCGGGATCGCGATCGCCCAAATGAAGTCGAAGATGGCTATCCGCCGGAGCATCTTTGAGCATCCATGTTAGGGTTTTATCCAATTCACCCTTGCCCAAAACCCGCAGCATATCGGCATAATCTTTCCCGTAGAGTTTTTCCATGATTCGAGATTCTACGTAAACGGTAAAGCCCTCGTTGAGCCAAAAATCGTCCCAAGTACGATTGGTGACGAGGTTTCCGCTCCAGCTATGGGCGAGTTCATGGGCGAGTAAACTCACCAAACTGCGATCACCAGCGATAATAGTGGGGGTGGCAAACGTAACCACGGGGTTCTCCATGCCACCGAATGGAAAACTGGGCGGAAGCACGAGGACATTATAATTGCCCCAAGCGTATTGGCCAAACATTTCACTGGCTGCGTCCACCATTTTTTGTAGGTCGGCGAACTCCCAGATGGCTTTTTCGAGGAGTTTGTGTTCGGCATATACGCCCGTTGTTTTTCCGAGTGATTTGTATCCAAACGAGCCTACGGCGATGGCCATGAGATAGCTGGGGATGGGTTTTTTCTGTTCGAAGCGATGGACTTTGTTTGTGGATTCCTTTCCCAACGAAAACCCGGTAGGCCAGCAGCGAGGACCGGCGGACTGAGATTTTTCCAAATCACCCTCGGGATTACCCAGTTTTATGGCACTCATCACCACGTTGAAATCGGCGGGATTGATATATGGATCTTCCACACCGATGCAGTCTTCCCCGCGCATTCTATGGCCATTTGCGTCGACCTTTGCGCCGCCTTCGGCGGCGCAAACCACCCTCACTTCGGCTGAATAAGTAAATCTCACGCTGGGTTTGTCTTGCAACGGAATCCACGTTCGAGCGAGTATGGCTTGACTTTGACTGAATAAAAATGGATGGGTTTTATCATAGGTTTGAGAGGGCGATAGCCACTGAAGGGCCCCGGCCGAAGGCCGGGTCCTGTAATGAATCACAATCTTCATTTGTGACCTTGGCACCTCTATTTCCAACGGTTTTCCAAATAACAACGTATCTGCAGTTCCCACACCCACTGAATACGTAAGCCTTTTGGCACTGGACTTCACACTACCCGTTTTTTTATCGTAGGCTCCTCCCCCATATACCCCCAACACATCGATATCGCGGTGATCCAACAACAAAATATGATTCCCGCTGTTGGGATTGATATGATAAGGCGGCACGGAAGCTGGCTTTCGATTGTCGCGCAGATAAACATGAACCAACTCATATTCCACCCAACCCTCTATCGTTTTATCCTCAAAATTGACCGACAAATGCATATCGATATGCTTAATTAAAAACTCACCATCATTCGCATAACTGTGTCCTTGCAAAGGGTGAGCGCCTTCACCAAAGTAGGGAGAGCTAACCCCGCAAGCCCTTGCATTGTTGATGCCCAATCCCAACAAAAACAAACCAACTATCAAACTCCGCACAACAGCCAAAAGCTGAGTCATTCTTCTCGCCTTCGCCGTTACAAATCCATGCAAATTTTCCATGATCAACAAAAATACAAACCAAACCCTATCTTTGCCTCATCATTCGGGGTGCCTCTAAAGGAGCGCTGAGATTATACCCGCCAACTTGATCAGGATAATGCCTGCGCAAGGAAATGTCACCGCCACTTAGGCTGTGCTCCGGATGAAAAAACAATTCATCCATGAAAAAAAACCTCATCGCCACTGCGTTTATTTCCCTTCTGGGCCTATCAATTAGCATCCTTTCGGCGCAACAAACCAGCAACGGAGCCAATTCCAACAGCCCGTTAAATCGCTCCAATGTAACATCAAAAAACGTCAGCAAGACAGAAGTAATTTCTTCCGCCGATACCGCCTCCACTGATACTGCCATCAACGTAGAAACCATCGAAGCTGCATTGGTCAATGCCGTGAATTTGGGTAAATTATCCAACAACCTGAGTAGCGTGATGATTATTCAAAAAAAAGACCCCATCAACCAGCAGAATTTGGGTCGTGATATTCCCTTCCTCACCCAATCACTTACAAACGTAATTACTACATCAGATGCGGGAAATGGCGTAGGATATTCAGGGATCCGAGTTAGGGGATCCGATGCCACCCGAACCAACATTACGATCAATGGCGTACCCATCAACGACGCCGAAAGTCAAGGTACTTTTTGGGTCAACATGCCCGACCTAAGCTCATCCATCGGCAGTTTGTCGCTTACCAAAGGAGCTGGACTCTCCACACACGGAGCCGGAGCATTCGGGGCCACCTTGGCCATTGGAACTGAGAGTAACAGCCGTCAACCCTACTACCAAATCGACCAAAGCGTAGGTAATTACAGAACCATCAAAACAACATTAAAAGGTGCATTTAATCCAATTAAAATCTCGAATACAGAAACCTTATTTATCAACGCCCGACTCAGCGAAATTCTATCCAATGGCTTTGTGGATCGTGCCACATCAAATCTAGTGGGTTATCAAACATCCATCGCCTACGAGAAAAAGGCCAAAAAAGCGCGAACGCAACCCACCAACCCTTCAGGCAGCGAATTGCTATCCAACAGCAAGCAATCCAAAATATTCGACATCAACACCACCCAAATCAAATTCTTGGCTTTCGGAGGAAAAGAAAACACCTATCAATCATGGTGGGGCGTGCCCGTCGAAAAGTATAACATGGGCGAAAACGCAGATTCTACCCATCTCGCGGCACTACAAAATCACTATTTGAGAAATGCTGGGTTTAGCGGGGCCACTTATCGCAACGGAATCGACAGTGCCAATCTTTTCAATTCGAATCCCAATACATACAACTACTACACGTATAAAAACGAATCAGACAATTATCAGCAACATCATCAGCACTTGTATCTTACGCAGTTTTACAAAGGCAAAAATGGACAAACCCAGGAAATCGCGGCCACACTTTATCACACTTTTGGTACAGGCTATTTTGAGCAATTTCGATACGGCGATGCCTTTTCAAAGTATAACATTCCCCCCATCCGCATGGCTGGAGATACCAATTTAACCGTATTGCTCTCGGCATCGGATTTGGTTCGTAGAAGATGGCTACGCAACAACCTGATCGGAATCAATCTGCACCGAAATATCGCGTTTCAAAAAGACAATCTTTTACTGGGCATAGGTGCAAACCAATATTATGGTCATCATTTCGGCCAAGTCACACAAATCCTAGCACTACCGATTGCTGAGCAAAACCCACCCCGTGAGTATTATCGTGGGATTGGAAACAAGTCCGATGTAAACGTCTTTGCCAAGTACAATCACCCATTTGCATTGGGTAAAACCTATAACAAAACCCGCGGAAATGTATTTGCAGATCTGCAATTAAGAAAGATATACCATGTGGGAAGTGGGACCGACAATGACCTGAGAAACATTGATTTTAAGGGGAACTTCTTGTTTTTTAATCCAAAAGCTGGATTCCAGTTGCAACATGCTACCCACCACCATTTCACAGGATACGTTGGAGTAGCTCATCGCGAACCTGCGCGGTCAGATTTCACCGATAACCCAAACGGTGCAGTTCCTCGCCCAGAGCGAATGGTAAATGGAGAACTCTCCTACCTTTCAACTTTCCCGTCGCTACCTACCTTGAACGGTAAAAGTCAGGACAACCACATCCGCATCAACGCGTATTACATGCATTACAAAGACCAGTTGGTACTAACCGGTGCGGTGAACGATGTGGGAACTCCGCTGCGCAAAAACGTAGATTTGAGTTACCGTCGCGGTTTGGAATTCGAAGGTCAATACGTACTGTGGCAGAAGGACATTTCTGTGGCCAACCACGCCTATTACGAACGTCAATTCATCCATTTGGTAGGCAACCTATCGCTAAGTCAAAACATCATACCCGAATCCAAAGTTACATGGCAGGACTACGCAACAGGAATCGCCGTAGATACCGTTTACAAGAATGCACCCATCGCTTATTCACCCAATATGGTAGGGGCTTTGGGAATACAATCACAGTTCAAAAAATGGAATGTAATGTGGTTGAGTAAGTGGGTTGGACGTCAGTTTCTGGATAACACGGGCGATGTATCTCGCAGTTTAAATCCGTATAAATTCAGTGAAATGACTGTGAACTACACGCATAAGTTCAAGGGCGGAACATCCTTAGCGATCAAGGCCCAGTGCATCAATATGTTCTCCAATCGATATGTCAGCAATGGCTATACCTGGGGCTATATGTACGGTTCAAGAGACATCACACAGGAAGTATTTGTATTTCCTCAGGCCCCACGCAACTTCTTGGTTGGCCTTACATGGCGATTTACGAAGGATTAAAAATAAATATTTGTCGCAAAAACGACGAACGTCCTAATTTGTCAATTCTTTAAAAATCGATACCAACTTGGGATTGGAAACTACTTGATAATCCATTGTTCCAATCATTTCCTCCATATGGGCCTTTCTGTCTTCAGTGAGTGGATGCGTACTGATAATTTTAGGAATGGAAACTCCATTATCCTTTTCCAACCTTTCAAATAGCTGAATCATGCCTCGGGGATCCACATGGTTATCGACCAAAATCCTCAATCCCTGTTCATCAGCTTCTTGCTCAAAATTTCGTGAATACGACAGTGAATGTAACTGCTGTGCATTCTCGGCCAATACAGCCATTACACCGTTCACATCGCTGAACAATAACGAAACCAACATGTAACCCGCCAAGTTTCTACAAAGCATTTTTGTGGAATGTCGGGCGTTTACATGGGTAACCTCATGACCCAACAAAGCAGCAAGTTCATCAGCACTTTCCATGTTATCCAGAATGCCAGAAAAAACAACAATATGTCCGTTGGGAAGCGCAAATGCGTTAATTTCTTCAGATTTCACTACAGTAAATCGCAAGGACTTGCGATTTTTCAATTTCAACTGTGAAGCGAATTCTTCTAATTGCATTGACCTTGCTGTGTCAACCTCCACCTTTTCCAAATAATTTTCAATGAATACATTGCCGATTTTATCATCAAAACTCTCGGGCAACAAAGCCGCTGATTTTTCGGCAATGGGTGGAAGAATGTAAAAATAGGCACCTACAATCAAGCCCAATAAACCCAGAGCGATTCCTGAGATTTTGAGCAAACCAAGGCCCATTAAGCGAGTATGAATATCAACCCGCCTTTCCCTTTTCATCGCAGAATAAAACTCTTCTGCAAACGCTGCATTTTCAACTTTGAGAATTGCATCGGCGTAATTCTGATTGCGTATTTCAACCAGATTCCCAAACCGTTCAAATCTCAAATCTGTCAATGACCAGTTGATTTTTTCATCACGACTAATTTGCAACTGCAAACCAAGGATATCGTTTTGAAAAGCAACCTTAATTTGTTGAGGCAAGGACGACTTTCCGTCGAAATATTTGGCTTCGAAAGAATTCAACATTCTTAGGCAAGATCAATTTCGAAGAAATCAACCGCATCTTCACCAAAGGCATTGGTATATTCTTCTTCCGTTTGATGAATTTCATCAATGTTGATGTCGCCTTCCATAACGATATTATCGCAAAGGAATCTTTGAGTACGCATATCCGCCCAAGCCTTTCCAAAGCCCAAAGTAAAAATGGTGAGCAAGAAATTCACCACCAAAAGTTCAAAAAACCCACCGGCGGTTGCTAAAGACCGACATTGGATTTTCTGATCCCCTTTAGCCATAGCCATATGGTCTATGAAGTAAGCAAAAATGTTTCTCTGCCACCAAAATGCATAAATACCAAGCGTAAAAATTGTGAGGAAATAGCCCTTCAAATTGAGCCAAAACCAATCACCCCCATTGCCGTCATATGAAAATTCAACTTCGCCATAACGAATATTTGACTGGGTGTAACGACGGATATTCATAAGCAACCATGCACCGTAGATGCCGAATGTGATGATTGTAAAAAATACCCACTTCAGGAAATTCTGAGTAAGCTCCTTGCGATCTCCGCGATAACCAAATCGAATTCCCCGATAAGAGGTTCTGCTCAGTCGATATTTCAATGAACCATGAATCGCAAAGGGCAATAGGGCAAACATCGCGAGGTATAAAAAGAGTATACCAAATATTGGCGTTTGCAAAACACTGATGATAATTCCATAGATGAACAACACGGCAACATAAAATAATATGACTTTGATAAATCCACGGAACATTTCCTTTCCAGTGCCAGAAAAATGAAATCTTTCATCGTTTAAGGCGGTTTGTCCATAAACGTATTTCAATCGTTTCGCCCTTGCCCATGGGTAATAAAATCCGAAGGTAAAGAGTGTCAAGAGCCAATTGACAATCATAATTCCGAAGTAATCTGAACCCTGGCCGAAAAATTCTAATCGATACGTTTGTTTTTGCTTTAAGCTTTCAGTAATTGATGTTTCCATATTATTTTCTTAAAATTTGCCTCCATTTTGGGCGCTAAGCATTACCCTCACTTGGTAAAAAATGAACCCATTTTCGACCGCATGAATCACGAAAATAAATTATAAATCGAAGATTCAAAGCACTTTATCAATTCTTAACAAAAGAATGTATTATTTCTCCTACCCATAAAGCAAGG
>DDYM01000059.1:41455-56582 GCA_002347985.1 Bacteroidetes bacterium UBA2234 | reverse complement strand
GAAATCATGTATACCGAGCGTTACATGGATCGTCCTGATGAAAATCCAGAAGGTTACAAAGCCAACAACTTGTTAAATTACGCAGACAAATTACAAGGCCGATTATTGATGATTCACGGGGCCGATGATGACGTAGTTGTTTGGCAGCACAGCTTGATGTTTGTAGACAAAGCGGTGAAAGCAAAAAATGCCCAACTCGATTACTTCGTTTACCCAGGCCATAAACACAACGTAGTTGGACCAGATCGAGTTCATTTATACAAAAAGATTAGTCAGTATTTCTTCGACTTCTTGTAGTAAATTGCGACATGATGACGGCGGAACGACTGACTTTGGTAGAATGTCCGCGCGATGCCATGCAAGGCATCAAGAACTTCATCCCTACAACTTTAAAAATCAAATACCTCACTACCCTTTTACAACAAGGGTTTGATATATTAGACTGTGGCAGTTTTGTAAATCCAGAATCCATTCCCCAAATGGCGGATACGGCCGAGGTTGTTCAAGCGATAAGCCAAATCGAAACCAATACAAAACTACTGGTGATTGTGGCCAACGAAAGAGGTGCGCTACGCGCTGTTGCCTATCCCAAAATCAAGTATTTGGGATTCCCGCTAAGTGTGAGTGAAACGTTCCAAAAGCGAAATACCAATGCATCAAGAGAAGAGGCTTTTCGCAGATTGGCAAGAATTCAAGATATCGCCGTTGCCAGTGGCAAAGAAGTGGTTTGCTATTTGAGCATGGCGTTTGGCAATCCCTATGGCGACGAGTGGTCGGCCATTGAAGTCGCTGAATGGGCTTCTAAAATCGCATCTTTAGGCATAAGAACCATTTCTTTATCTGATACCATTGGAAATGCCAATTCCCACCAATTGGGAGAATTATTTTCTACAATCCACCACAAGTTACCGCATGTTCAAATTGGTGTTCACTTGCATGCGAAACCCGATGAGTGGCTGGACAAGGTAGAAGCTGCTTTTCAACATGGCTGCAGGAGATTTGATGCAGCGCTCGGAGGGTTTGGTGGGTGCCCTATGGCAAAAGACGACTTGGTTGGAAACATCCCCAGTGAAGGGGCTTTTCATTGGCTGTCATTGCAAGGAAAAACTCAACTTCAATCAAAGTTGGATTGGGCTCAGTTAAAACAGCAAGCCATTGAGGTATATGCTGGAATAATTGGATAATTGAATTTAGACGATAAGTCCCAGGGGGTTATCGCTTCTCTGATTTCAACAAATCAATGATGATATCTAATTTCTGCATCAATTCGGTATTGGCAGAAACGAGTGATTCATGACTCACACCACCAATGGCAGTACTTACAGGGGCATCTGAGAAAAGATCCACCATTGTGATTTCTAATGTTGCACAGATGCGCTCCAATGTATCCACACGCATGGTATGCTTCTTTAGCATATAATGAAACCCCTGCTCACTCAAATCACATCTACGAGCCAGTTCTTTGATTGGAATCCTTTTGGCTGCTGCCAAATTTTTAATTTTGTTGTAATCGAATGTCGCCACAATGATATTTTTTTTTAATTGTCAAAACCCCTCTGAACCCGTCAGAATTCAAGGGTTTTGCTCTATTAACTGAATCGATAGGCCGATATTTTACTCGATTTGTAAACTAAACCACCGATTGTGACACTTCCATTACCAACAAAAGTCAACTAAATGATATTCAAGCAGTTGGAATTGTCTGCATTGTGTAAAAAGTAAATAAAAAATAAAAAAATCTTTATAAACGGCTCGTATCACCGCATAGAAACGACTTGAAATTTATTTCAGCTTGGCTTGATTTACGATGGATTGCACTAGTTCTTTGTAGTTCTTCCCAATCGGCAAATGCTTTTGTCCTATCACAACCGCGTTGTTCTGAATTGCTTCGATATGACTTTTTGAAACAATATAACTGCGATGTATTCTCACAAATCTATCTTCGGGTAGAGCAGATTCCATNNACATAATCCGCAAATGCCTCAACATAGAGAATGTCGTTGTAGGCAATTTTCTGGTGCTGACCGTCCACCTTAACGAATACAAAATCGGGTTTTACACTTACATCTTCATCCGAATCCCGCTTTATTGAAACATACTCTTCCAGTCGTTTTATCGCCTTCTCCATTCTCTCCGGCGAAATCGGCTTTAGCAGATAATCTAGGGCTTCAAACTCAAAAGCATCTGCCGCAAAATTGGTATGTGCTGTTGTAAATATAACCGCATGTGGTGCGGGATATTGATTTTTCACCAATTCCAAGCCTGTAATCCCCGGCATCTGAATGTCAGTAAAAACAACATCTACTTGGTTTGATCCAAGCCATAACAGCGCGTCCGAAGCATTTGAAAAAGTATTCACAATTTCAATTCTTGGAAAATTCATAAGATGAGACTTCAGAACTTCAAGTGCCAAGGGCTCATCATCAATGAGAATACTTTTTATTGGATTATTCGGCATAGTGTAATTCGATATTTAGTTTAACGCTGTATTTGTATTCTTCGTTTACGATGATTAATTCATGGGACTCTGGATATATATAATTTAGGCGCTTCTTTAAATTGTCAAGCCCAATGCCGCCGTGGGCTGACGCTTGATATTCAATGGGTTTGGAGTTTTCGACGAATAGACTATATCCACCCACCAAAGAAGTACCCGTGATTTTCACCCACCCTTCTTCCGAGGCAGACTGAGCCCCATGCTTAAAAGCATTTTCAATGAGCGTTAAAAAAAGCATTGGTTCTACAAGGAAGTCCTTCATAGGCTCTTCTAGGTCGATTTCTACTTTCACTCGATCGCCTACTCTCATCTGTTCTAATGAGACAAAATCACTCAAATGCTGCAGCTCCTTTTGCAGATCCACTTTGCCCTCGCTGGTTTCATATAAAACATAACGTAGGATATCGCTCAAACGCAATACAACCTGAGGTGCCAAATCACTCTTTATCAATGTAAGAGCATATAGATTATTGAGCGAATTGAACAAAAAATGCGGATTGATCTGTGTTTTTAAAAATTTCAATTCTGATTGCAATTGCATCTTTTGTAGGTCTCTTTTTGATTGCTGATCATCATACCAATCTTTTAAGAACTTTAACGTCATGGACAAAATGATACTAAACAACAATCCCAAACCAATTAAAAACAAGAAAAACGAAGACCAAACAACACTTTGAATATCTTGATTGGCAACCAGAGAATAGGTTAAAATAGAAATTGGAAAAGACGCCGCGCTTATGAGCAACAACGCTGAAAAAATATAGGATACGTAGTTCCTGTTCAGAAGAAACCGAGGTACCAGAAAATAGAGATTGAAATAAACAACGATGGCATGGGTAGCCAAAATAGGCAACTGACGCAAAATGGAATCGCCCCAGGAGTTTCCAATTCGAATTACGGCCGCAATGACAACCGAATATATCAGCCAAAAAAGAACGTGGTAAAGTTTGAATTGGGTAAGAACTTTCTCAGATTGAGAAAATATTTTATGAAACGGCTTTTGTGTCCCTAAAGGCATTTCAATTTGGAAGTAATTACTTCATTTTTTTGATCAACTCGAAGCCCATTTCTAGCCATTTTGACGGCGCTACCATTTTTGGACTTAGATCGAACAATTCAAATAATACGCTATGATTTATATGCGCAGTCTGGGATGTAGATGAAAAATATGCTTCTGCTACAAAGAATCCCACCACATTCATTGTGAGCAAGGTGGCGATGATGGTACAATTCTTTTTCAATCGTTTATCCATGGTTTTCTATTTGGCAAATTTGATGCCATAACACATGGACGACAAATGGATAAAAATGTTACACTACTTTTTAAAATAATCTCTAATTAATTGTGATTGAAGTCCCAAAACCAAAGAATCTGAGGGTGTTTTCAATCCAAAAGCATCCATAAATAGGTAATGTCTATACCCACTCGCAGCCAAAACAGCCTTATTATCGGTGAATGAAATAGCCATTCCGGGGTGATTGGCATAAATCATATTTCTAGAAAATGGCATTTTGTCGGTTTTCCCCAACATCTGCTCTGTCAAGGTGGCATAAAGATCCGTTTGACTCACAATTAAATGCGGTGCTACGCCTCTATACATATCTCTTATTGGGCCTCCAGAAATCATCAACGGAATTCTAAAAAACTCCTGTTCGTAATCTTCAGTTACTGGCAAGCCAACCGATTTGCTATGATCGCTCACTACAACAATAACGGTTGAATCATACAAATTGGATCGTTTGAGACCGTCTACGAGCTTCCCCAAGGCCGCGTCTGAGTATCGAATCGATAGTTTTAATTTCTCCGTTTCGGATAAATCTTGATTTTCTACCACGTCGTACGGTTCATGACTGCTTATCATCAACCAAGAGGCGAAGAAAGGTTGCGGCAACTGTTTGATATCGTTGAGAACCAAATTGGACATCGCAAGATCATTCACGCCCCATTTTGAATTCACAGAATTCGGATACGTATTGACTTTCTGAAATCCTACGAACTTTAGGAAGGTGCCCATATTTGCAAAATCTAGGTCGCCCCCGTAATAGAAATTCGTGTTATAACCTTGTTTTTGAAACTCCGAGGGTAAAAATTGTTGGTGCAATGCCCCCCATTTTGAAGGGTCCATTAATATTCCTTTCACTGGCTGGGATGGATATCCACAAAATATAGCCGCCAGGCCTTTATCGGTTCGATCACCGGCAGCATAGGCTTTTTTGAACCACATTCCATCTTGCGCCAGGTGGAGCAAATTGGGTGTAATCGACTCGGACGGATCGCGTTCCAACCAATGCTCCCCTATTCCTTCAAGAACAACGATAATTATGTTTGATCCTTTTCGAATGATTTGCGGCATTCTTTTTAAGCCACCGGGAAAAGTATCGGGCCCCATATATTTATCCAGGGCACTTTTTTCCATTGCGTTTGGCATCAAAGCCGCCTGAATATTTTGATCTAGGGTTGGTTGTTGATAGGCGTGAAACAGATTCCACAAAGAATTGGTTGACAGGGCATTGTACAATCCGTTGTTTGTTTTTTGTGCACTACCTAGACTCAAAGGAACGGAAGCAATTCCACCCCTGGCGCCAACGATAAAAATCAGAACCAAGGGGAATTGAATCCATTTGCTAGAAAAATTGAGCTTGGAGCTATTGCAAATCGATAGAATTAGTTTGCCCAATCCCAAGCAAAAAAGTACTAAAGCCACCAGAAAAAGTACGATATAAAATCTTTCATGGGTCCCAACGGAATTCACAATTTCTTGGGGATAAGCGATATAATCTAGGGCCAGGCGATTGATTTTGGTGGACCATGATTTAAGTAAGTAGTAGTCGATTAGAATTACAATGGATTGCAGAAAGAGAAACACCCCTTGAAATATGGCAATAAGTTGTGCTCGTTTGGGCAGGAGCAGCAAAATGCAGATGATAATCGAGTAATAGGAAGAAATCGAGATGTCTTGTTGTAAGCCCGCGGACTGGAGAGTGGGTTTGATTGAGGGCGGGATTTCAGGATTGGATTGAATGTGAATGAGGAGGGTTCGGCCGAGCCATTGCGACAGCAATGCGAGGCCGAACGATATGGCGGACATCAAAAAAAACCCGTTTTTCAACGGGTTTTTTTTGATGATATCTAAAATTCGATTCAAGGATTGATTACAACTTTGGTTTGATACACCCTGCCCGATTCATCCTTCACTGTAGCAAAGTAAATCCCAGCAGAAACATCAGACAAATTGATCTGATTGCCTTCAAAGGACACGGGCGCACTCTTACCATCCAACGATTGCAAAGTGGCAGAAACGATTGAATTGATTCCCAAAATATTCAAAACCCCTTTTGCTGGATTGGGATAAAAAACTACCTGCTTCACCGGCAAATCCTTATTTGCACTCAATACTACCTGAATGTAGTTGGTTTTCGTGCGTTGATCCGTTCCCGTTGTATTTGTTGCCTTTAAAGTAACACTGTAACTGCCCAAAGCATTGAATTTAACATCCATATTTCTACTCGCTGATGTTGTAGCGTTCATTAGCGTATATGTGTTTGGCGTAATACTCCAAGTCCAAGATGTTGGCAAATTATCACTCAAATCCACCAATCTAACTGTTTGAGTTGTCATTGGATTGGTAATATCTGCAGCAAAATCAACAATGGGTTTTGCAGCCGACAAACTGGAAACGTTTATGTAGTTAGATTTAACGACTTGCGTTTTATCGGCGGACAGATTGGCACCAACAAAAGTGATCGTATATGAACCTACCGCACTGAACGATACAAAAATGTTCTTGTCTGTTAACTTAGAATTCGACTGCAAAGTATACGTATTGGGAGAAATCGACCATGCGTATGAAATCGTATTGTTACTGCAAGTAGATGTCAAAGCCACCGTCTGACTCACGTTAACCGCTGTTTTATTAGCTACAAAATCAACCACTGGAGGATCTTGGAATGTCAATCTGCGAATTACGTTGTTTGAAATGTCTGTAATAAAAAACGCTGAATCCGCTTTTCGGTAAGTAAACAGGCCTAGATATCCGAATCTAGCATCCTTCGCTTGACCGTCTACATATCCAACCGTAGATGCTTGTCCTGCGTATACCTTCAAAGTGGTACCATCAAATACTTTGATACAAGTTTCATCGGCGATGTAGATTTTCCCATTGGCAGATACTATGTCTGATGGCATGTTCAAGCCTGAAGAAATCACAGTGGTCACTTCGTTGGTTTTTAAATTTAATCGTTTGATTTTCTTGTTATTACGATCAGCAATCAACATATTGTTATCGTCTTCCAAGAAAATGCCCGAAGGTGCATAAAACATCGCGTTGCTACCCACGCCATTGGCATCACCAGAGGTTTTAGGCTTACCCGCGATGGTAGTAACCTTACCTGAAGAAATTTTACGAATCACTTCATTTCCAAAATCACAGATATACATTTCTCCAACAGAATTGATTTCTATGTCTGAAGGTGAACTGAAATAAGCATCGGCCACTAAACCATCTTTATGATCTCCAGTGAAGGAATAATTCCCCGCGATGGTCGAAAAAACAGTTCCATTAGAAACGTTGACAAACTGCGTCCCTTTTCTGATCAAAGCATTGTCTGTATCCACGATGTAAACATCATTGGTGTTTTTATTTACACAAACCCCAGATGGCATGTTGAAACGACTCACAGTACCTGTTCCATTGTCTATACCAATTGCGCCCGGTTGTGTTGGATCGCCCAAAAAGCCTCCTCTGATTCTGCTCGTGCCCCCATCCAAAATCATGACATTATGCATATCGGTTACCCACAAGCGATTGTTATTGTCAACACAAATACCCATGGGCATTGAGAATAATTCATCCGCCAAATTATTGTTGGGTGTAGAGTTATAATCTCCACTTCCTAAATATTGCTTCCCTGCGTACGTCTTAACGTTTTGTCCAGATACCTGAGTAGATAACGCTACGGCTGCCAAAGCCATTAGAATTGATTTTTTCATCTTTATAATTTCTCTAAAGTTTGATTAATGTTATTTTCGATTTCCTCGATTACATTATCATAGGAACGTCTTTGTAATGCATTTCCAGTCATGGCTTTATACAACTCTTCATATCTCTCGGTGATACTATTCACAAACGCATCGTCCATTGTTGGAATGACCTGACCGTCTAACCCTTGAAAACCGTTTGCCATCAACCATTCTCTCACAAATTCTTTGCTCAACTGTCGTTGTGGCTGACCTTTTGATTGCAGTTCGCTATACGTATCTGCGTAAAAGAAACGACTGCTATCTGGGGTATGAATTTCATCGATCAGCATCACTTTATCGTCTTTTATTCCAAACTCATATTTTGTATCAACCAATATTAGGCCTTTCTCAGCCGCGATTTCGGTGCCTCTTTCGAACAGTTTAAATGTGATTTCACACAGTTCGTCTAGGCGCTCTTTTGTTAAGATGCCTTTTTCAAGGATTTCGTTGTATGAAGTATCTTCATCATGGCCGCTCATCGCTTTTGTAGCTGGAGTAATGATGGGTTTGGGCAATCGATCATTTTCTTTCAACCCATCGGGCAATTCGTTCCCGCACAAAACACGTCCTCCTGCATTGTAAACCCGCCAAGCATGCCCGGTGAGATAATTTCTAACCACAAATTCAATCGGCAATGCTTCGCAACGATGTCCGATCGTCACATGAGGATCTGGAGTACTGATTTTCCAATTTTGAACGATATCAGCCGTTCTGTCTAAAAAAAAACCTGCAATCGCATTCAACACTTGACCTTTGTGCGGGATGCTGCGCGGCAAAACGTGATCAAAAGCAGAGATTCTATCGCATGCCACGATAACGAGTAAATCACTACCGATGGTGTAAACATCCCTTACCTTACCTCGATAAAATTGGGTTTGATTTTTAAAATTATAATTGGTTGACGTAAGTGCGTTCAAGGCCATGAAATTAATTGACAACAAAAATAACTAGCTACGACTTAATGCTTTCCGAATCTTTTTCACATTCAGCATCACGGTCATACGCATGTACAATTTCTTTGACGAGTCTATGTCGAACCACGTCATCTGTATCCAATTGAATACTTGCAATCCCTTTGATATTATTGAGCAATCGCAACGCTTTACCGAGACCACTTTGTTGTTTTCTGGGCAAATCGATTTGCGTAAGGTCGCCAGTAATGATCAACTTGGCATTGGGACCCATTCTTGTGAGGAACATTTTCAGTTGTAGGTCTGTGCTGTTTTGCGCTTCATCAAGGATTACATAGCAATTATCCAATGTCCGACCTCTCATGAAAGCCAGGGGAGCTATTTCCACGGTACGACTTTCAACCATACTTTTCAATTTGTCGTTGGGAATCATATCCTCAAGGGCATCATAGAGTGGCCTTAAATAAGGATCGATTTTCTCTTTTAAATCGCCAGGCAAGAACCCTAGATTTTCGCCTGCTTCAACGGCGGGGCGAGTTAAAATAATTCTGCGGATTTCTCTTTCTTTCAACGCCAACACGGCAATGGCAACGGCGGTGTAGGTCTTTCCAGTACCCGCAGGACCGATGGCAAAAACGATATCATTCTTCCGCGCAGCGTTTACCATTTTCACCTGGTTTCTTGTGCGCGCTTTGATTTGCTGACCTCGGGTACCAATCAATAACACATCGCCCGTACTAATCAAAGGTGCATCACCAGCATTTTCTGGCTTCACAATCTCAATTCCTTCCAAGGCTTCTAAAACGATATGTTCATTGATTTCCTTGGTCTTCATGAACACTTTCTCCAAATGCTTCATCGCCACTTGAAATGCATCCATCGAAGAGTCATCGCCAAAAATCTTAATTTCATCCCCCCGAGCCACAAACTGCAACTTGGGAAACTTCGATTTGATAATGGTTAGATGCAAATTGTTCGGCCCGTAAAACAATTGTGGGTCGATGATGTCGAGGGTGTAGATTCTTTCAGACAATATCTTTGTTATTAATCCTTACAAACCTAGTTGAAAAACCTTTTTTTCTTTAACCCCAAGCCCTGTCAGACGCAATAACTTTTCACCAAACTATCAACGATTATCATTGGTCCCAATCATGTCATTTTATAAACAAAATCGACCGTTTGTAAATTAACCACATTCGAAATCAACGATATTTGCAGGACATTAATCGGAATGAAAAATACAATGACTCGCTTATTCACGTTAGTAACTTTATTCATACTGTTATTCTCATCAGGTTGTAAAAACGAGATTGATCCAAATACGGACCCTCGATTTGACGGCAACAGGGCAATGGCCAAACTGCTCGATAGTTTAAATCAAAATGCTGATCCAGACATCAATTATTACTTGAGTGGTCGTCGTGCCGCGCGAATGATGGAGAAAAAGCACAATTACACCAATTCAGTTGACATAATTCGATGGGAAGCCAAGTATTGCTTTGAGTTATTGAATGCCGGAAATACGGAAGAAGCGATCAAAACACTCACCGCGATGATTAACAATTACCAAGGTGGACCTGAGAAAGCGTTGAACGACCCAGAATTTAAAGTTGTATTCGATTTATTGGCGGTTGGTTATTTGAGAATGGGAGAAAACGACAATTGTGTTTCTAACCATAACTCTGCAAGTTGCATTCTACCGTTGAAGTCGTCTGCTTTTCACAAAAACACCAAGGGCTCATTAAGCGCAATTGAGGTTTATAATCAAATATTACGCATTTATCCCGAGGATTTGCAGAGCAAATGGCTCATGAATATTGCCTACATGACATTGGGAAAATATCCAACAGAAGTGCCCAAGGAACACCTCATTGCCTTTGATGCACTTGACGAAAAAGTCAATGGATTTATTCCATTTGAGAATTTAGCAGTTGACCTAGGCGTAGACGTAAATGGTCTCGCAGGTGCCGCAATGACAGAGGATTTTAACAACGACGGCCATTTGGATATCTTCTGTTCTTCGTATGGATTGGTAGATAACGTAAAACTATTCATGTCTGATGGAAAAGGTGGATTTGTAGATGAAACAGACAAAGCCATGTTGATGGGAATCACGGGTGGATTGAACGCCAAACAAGCTGATTTTAACAACGATGGCTTTATGGACATCTTAATCTTAAGAGGTGCCTGGTTAGACAAAGGTGGCGAATGGCCCAACAGTTTATTGAGAAACAATGGCGATGGAACCTTCAGCGACATTACCATTTCTGCCGGTATGGTTAGTTTTTGTCCAACCGAAACTGCCTCTTGGGCAGATGTAAACAACGATGGCTTACTTGACGTATTTATCGCCAATGAGAACAACGACAACAACCAATACCCTTGTGAGCTATATATAAACAATGGCAACGAGACATTTACAAACGTTGCAGACGATTGGGGTCTGGCTGGAAATTTCGGATATGCAAAAGCCGCAATTTGGGCTGATTTCAATAATGACGGGTTACAAGATTTATTTATTTCTTGTTTGAATTACGACAACAAACTCTTCATGAATCGTGGTAGAATTGGCACATCCAAGAAGTTTAAATTTGAAAATATCGCCGATAAAGCAGGTGTTTTATTACCCAAACAGAGTTTCCCAGCGATTGTATTTGACTATAACAACGACGGTTTTGAGGACATTTTTTGCACTTCATTCCCCGCAGAAAAATTGTCGCACGTGGGCGAAGAAGCCGCATTAGAGTTACTCGGAAAACCAAGCACTGCTGAAAAATCAAGACTTTTCAAGAACAACGGCAATGAAACATTTACTGATGTAAGTAAAGAAGCAAACCTCTGGAAGCAGACCTTTGCGATGGGATTCAGCTTTGGCGACATCGACAATGATGGTTGGCTAGATATTTATGCTGGTACCGGCGCTTTCGAATTCACATCACTGGTTCCAAACCGAGTTTTCAAGAATATGGAAGGAAAGAGATTTGCTGAGATTACGCACTCTTCAGGCATGGCACACTTACAAAAAGGCCATGGTATTGCATTTGGGGATTTAGACAACGACGGGGATCAAGATGTTTACACCACATTGGGCGGCGCGGTTGAAGGCGATAATGCGCACAATGCATTGTTTGCCAACCCAAACCACAACAACCATTGGATTACTTTGCAGTTGCAGGGCAAAAAAGGCCCTAGAGACGCACAAAATTCTAAAGTGAAAATTACTGTTGTAACGCCTACTGGGCTTCAATCTTTTTATCACGTAGTAGGTTCAGGTGGATCTTTCGGTGCAAATAGCATTCAATTGGAAGCGGGATTAGGCAAAGCATCGAAAATTGAAACCATTGAAGTTTGTTGGCAGGGAAATCCCAAAAACAAACAGGTTTTCCAAAATGTAGGCATGGATCAAATCATCAAATTGGTGGAAGGAAAAGTCGAAATTGAGAAAACTGGATATAAACCCACTCCACTTGCGGGCAAAAGCGGTAAGAAAAGTTGTTGCAAATAATCAATCTATTTGTTCTGTATGGTTAAACCACAGGGCGACAGGTTATATATTTGCAATGGTATCGATTGAATCGAACTCTCAACTGTTTCTAAAATCATGAATTCACAAGACCTAAATTCCAATGCCATCATCCATGTGCTTTGCGATTTTAGTGTTGAATCCCCCGATTATACAGTTACACAGGCCCGGATAGCCAGGTTTTTCCCCTCCCATAGAGCTGTTATTAGCCCGCAACCTTTCAAAAAAGGGCACATCTTGGGTCAATCTGTTTTTCTGCAGTTGGTTGTTCCCGAATTCCCTGTTGGCAGTATTCATATTTGTCGCGTTGGAACGATGAGTAGAATGGCACCTAGATTTGTTTTGGCGCAGTGGAACGGTTCGTATTTTCTGGCACCAGACAACGGCTTGCTTCCGTTGTTCTTTAATGATGATTCCGTAGTTTATTACAACATTAATCCAACGGGAATCCAAGTGACCGATGCGATGTCACAAGTATATGTACCGGCACTTCAGAGGTTGATTGACGCAAAAATGCAATTGGATGGTGTATTTGAAATTAAAGAAATGTTGGTTCGATCTTCTCCACCAACACCTACGCTATCGAACAACGTAATGAACTTGACCGTGCTTTACAATGATTATTATGGCAACGCTTATTTAAATATTAACCGACAAACTTTTGAGGAAATCGGTCAAGGTCGTGCATTTCGACTGCGAATTAGCCATTCGATGGAAATCAAGCAATTGAGCAATGGCTATAATGATGTGATGGAGGGGATGGAACTATGCTTGTTTGGTTATGGTGATATTTTACAAGTTGCTGTAAATGCGGGCTCTGCCGTACAATATTTGAGTTTAACTGAAGGACGCAACATATTATTAGAATTCGCACCATGATTCATCGTATCGTTACAATGACTTTTAGAGAAGACGAAATTGATGCTTTTATCGAGGTTTTTGATTCATCTAAAGTTCATATTCGAAATTTCCCCGGTTGCTTGGGTCTGAAGCTATTGCAAACCACAAACAAGCCCTATCAAATAAGTACATTGAGTCTGTGGGAGAATGAGGAAGCCCTTGATGCCTACAGAAATTCAGAATTGTTTCTTGATACATGGGCTAAGACCAAGGTTCTATTCGCAGAAAAGGCAGTTGCATTTTCAAATCACGCGATCCGCACCCTCGATTAATCCAACCATTTTCCAGGATTTAGAATATTATTGGGGTCGAATGTGTTTTTGATGCCGTGCATTAATCGAAAATGCGATTCTCCGAATACAATGGGTAGGTAATCTTTCTGAACGAGGCCCACTCCATGTTCTCCCGAAATTGTACCACCCACTTTTTTACAATGTTCAAAAATTTCAGTTATGGCTTTGGGAATCTCTATTTGCCATTGTTCATCGGTGAGATTATTCCTAAGTATATTCACATGAAGATTGCCATCACCGGCATGACCATAACATACCGATTGAAAGCCATACCTCTGTCCTATTTCTTTTACTTTCCTCAGTAGCAGAGGCATTTCAGATCGAGGGACAACGGTATCTTCTTCCTTGTATGGAGAAATTTGCTTTACAGTCTCTCCAATGGAACGACGCACTTTCCACCATTGGGCAGCCACATCTGAATTGGGCGATGGCAAAATTTCCAAAGCCTTGAAGGAGTCTAAAATTTCAAAAATGCCTTCTGCTTGTTCAAACAGATCATCGCCTTCAAATCCATCAAAAGCAAAAAGCAGGTAGGCTTCGGCGTTTTCGTGAATTGGAAAAGGTGTTTGGGTTGCATTCATTGAAATTTCGATACCCGACTTTTCCATCAATTCGATTGCACAGGGTTTAAACTTCGATAGTAGCACAGCGTTTACGGCTGAGGCACAATCCTCTAGGTCAGAAAAGGCCGCAAGCAATAACAATTCTTGGGTTGGCTTTGGTATCAATTTTAAAACCGCCTTTGTGATAATTCCAAGCATTCCCTCACTACCTACCATCAAATGCGTTAGTGAGAATCCCGTAGAATTTTTCAGCGTATTCGCACCCGTCCATATGATTTCACCCGTGGGAAGCACCACTTCGAGGTTCAAAACATAATCCCGGGTGATTCCGTATTTCACGGCGCGGGGTCCCCCCGCGCCGTGAGCCAAATTCCCACCTATCGAACAACTACCTTGAGAGGCGGGGTCTGGCGGATAATACAATCCTTTAGCTTCAACGGCTTCTTTGATTTTTGCATTAATGACCCCAGATTCAACCGTAACCGTTAAGTTTTTGGTATCTATATCCATGATCCGGTTTAATTTTTTCGTACTCAACACAAGTCCATTTCTCACCGGCAAACAAGCACCCGACAATCCTGTACCAGCTCCACGAGTGTAAATAGGAAAGCCTTTGGAATTACATATCTTAACGAGAATTGCTATCTGCTCAGCAGAGGAAGGAAAACAAACAATTGCGGGCGGAAAAAATAGATCCTCAGTATAATCAGAGCCATAATCTTCCATTTCTGATGACGTTGAAATCAACTCCAAATCAGGCAATGCGGCACTTATTTCTAAAATAATTTCTTGAATTGTATTCTTCTGATCCATATTCTATGGGCACTCAAATTAGTATTGCTGCAAGATAAAATCTACGGTTGAATAATACGAACTTTGTGAATTATAAGGCAATAACTTAACTATCACCAAAAATGTCTCAAAGAAAAATACTCACTGGAATCGCAATTTTTATTGCAAGTTATATGATAGCGGCATTGGGATGGTGGACATTCTCCCTTTTGAAGTATACGCAGACAGAAACACTTCTGGAGCAAAAAATTCTAAAATCAGAGCTCAAGAATTGTGTGGAGGAAATTGCAGCCAAATTCGACATAAAATATCATTATGAAAATAAATATTTTTTAAGTAAAAACATAAATAAGAATGAATTTGAATCACTAAACGAAAAAATTAAATTATTTGCAACTAATAATTATAACGAATTTGAAATTCAATCAAACTTTGATGCTCAAAATAACGTTGCCAACTTCACGGTTATAATTAAACCCAAGATACTAGAAGACTTAGACTCCCGATTATCACGTAAATCCATGGCCTGGCTTGGAGAAGGCATCGTAATAGGAATAATCACATTGATTATCATCCTTGCGATGTATATCTACATCGACCGCATATTGCGATTCAATTTGCAAAAAAC
>DDYM01000059.1:0-41410 GCA_002347985.1 Bacteroidetes bacterium UBA2234 | reverse complement strand
ATTCGCAACAAAAACAAGGAATCACAAGATCGAGTTTTAGAAATTTCTAAGAAAAATATTGACAGACTTTCTGGGATGATGGAACGCGTGCTTTTAGCCACGCAATTTGAGAATAGTCTGCCAATTCCTCAGAAAAAATGGGAGTCTTGTGATGCAATTATTCAAAGTGCTCTCGTGGATTGTCAATTTTCAAATGACGAGATGCTAAAAATTCGTTTAGTAATACCATCAAATTTTTTAATATTCTGCGACGTTTCAATGATGAAAATCGTATTTATTAATTTATTCACTAATTCTATAAAATATAGTGACCCAAATGCCGTTAATATTGTCGTGAGAACAGTTACAAATCATGACCAATGCCAAATTCTGATTTCAGATGAAGGTATTGGCATCCCGGTAACTGAACGAACTAGGATCTTTGAAAAGTTCTATCGAGTGGGTAACGAAAAAACAAGGAGTAGGCCAGGATCTGGTCTTGGATTGTATTTGGTAAAACAAATTCTTCAACTCCATGGTTCCAAAATCGAAGTACTAGCAAACAATCCGAAAGGTTCAACTTTTGTAATTAACGTCAACGCTAGCGACTTCAGAATGGAATGAGCAATTACCGAATTTTAGTCGTCGAGGATGAAATAGACCTCGCCGAATTATTGAAAATCAATTTAGAAGCCGAAGGCTATCGGGTCACATTGGCACCCCATGGCGCAGTTGCAATTAATAAGCTGAAGACAGAGAGTTTCGACATGATCATCATGGACATCATGATGCCTAGCATGGACGGACTCACAGCTACCCACCACATTCGATTATCAAGCAATAACATTCCTATTTTGATTCTATCTGCTGGCAATACTGCTCAAGATAGGATCAATGGCCTCAAAGCAGGTGCCGACGATTACATGAGTAAACCCTTTGAATTGGAAGAACTTTTGCTTCGCGTTCAGAAAATATTCATGCGTGCCCACCGGGAGGATGCAACCATAAATTATATGGAATTTCAATTTGGTAACAACCACGTTGATTTCAACTCCTATAAGGCGATAGGCGTAGATGGTGAGTTCAAGCTTACCAAAAAAGAAGCTCAACTTTTGCGTTTGCTCGTTGAACGAAAAGACCAGGTGGTAACAAGGGAAGAGATCTTAAAGACAGTTTGGGGTTACACCGTATTTCCAAGCACTAGAACGATTGACAATTTCATTTTAGCATTTAGGAAGTACTTTGAGGACGATATTAAAAACCCTCGCTATTTCTTGAGTCATCGTGGTTTGGGCTACAAATTCACAGACAAATAAGATTTACTTCGAAATGGCTTCGGCCAGAACTGCAGCCGTTGACCACGCCGCTTGAAAGTTAAATCCACCGGTGACTCCATCAATGTCTAATACCTCCCCAGTAGCAAATAAACCGGGTTGATTTTTAATCCCCATAGAGTTGGGATCTACCGAAGTCAAGGCAATTCCACCTGCAGTTACAAATTCTTCTTTGAAGGTAGTTTTTCCATCCACTTCAAAGGGCATTCGAATTACATTTTCTACAATTTTGTTGAATTCATATTTACTCAAGTCTGCACTTTGCTTGGTGACAGGTGTTTGAGCTCGGGTTAGAATAAAGTCCCACAATCGCTTTGGCACACCTTCCACTCCCAAATTTGAAATCAACTTTTTGGGATTGGACTTAATCTGGTTGTTCAGTTGCTGTCTAAAATCATCTTCAGAAAGATTGACCCAAGATACCAAAACCGTATTGACATAGGCTTTTTCATTGAGCCAACGGGCGGCCCAAGCACTTGTTTTCAGAACGGCAGGACCACTAATTCCCCAATGGGTTACCATCAATGGGCCGTTGTAACTTTCTGGATAACCCACCAACTTCACTTTCGCATCAACCACAGAAACTCCATGTAAATCATGCAAAGTGGTTTCATTTATGTTGAATGTAAACAAAGAGGGCACCGGGGTAACGATATCAATACCAAGGGTAGATATCATATTGTATTGTGACAATTTGGGGAAACCGCCCATAGCCATAACCACATCCGTAGCCATCTCGCTGCCACTGGTATTGGTGTTGATTTGCCAACGATAAAAACCCTCTTTGGGCATTGGAACAATGGTTACAACAGAGGAATTAAGCATCAACTCCACTCCCAATTTCTTGGCTTTCCATTCCAGTAACTGTGCGATGGTTTCGGAGGAATCACTCACAGGAAAAACCCTACCATCCTCTTCTACTTTCAAAGGCACACCATTTTTCTCAAACCATTCTCGGGTTTCGGGAACACCCCAACGATAAAATACTTTCTTTAAAAAATTCTTCCCTCTCGGATAATTCTCCAACAGTTGAGCATTGCCCGTTACATCATGCGTTACATTGCATCTTCCTCCGCCACTGATTCGCAATTTCGCCAATGTCTTTCCGGTTTTTTCCATAATTAATACTTCGGCGGACGGACAAAGTTCTTTTATACGAATGGCCGCAAAATATCCTGATGCACCAGCCCCAATCACTATCACTCTTTTGTTTTCGTTCATCTGATCAATTGATAATTTTTATACTCTCCTACCCTCCATCCAAAATTCTTCTCAATCCAATAAAGCAGCTTGGCTTTCAAACCAAAATTCTTTTTTGTAGGGTCAACTTCAAACGACCAATCCATAGCCTCAATTCTAGGCATCATCACTTCGGGGTGAGTTCCATCAAAATGAGTTAGGGAGTCGATCCCTGAATAATCGAATTCATCCGACTTCAACACCTTCTCCGCCATGTATTTATCATCGTGCCATAAACGATGAAATTGTGCTTGTTTTTGCTGTTGGAATTTGGGATGCTTCACCCAGCCATAATGGTATATGCTGGCTCCGCAATGGGCAACTCTCAACTTTTTCGCATCCGCCGTCCTAAATCCTTGGGCGTCTTTCCAACTAATAATATTTCGATGATTCTTGATTATTCTAATTTCATTGCGATACCATCTTCTTGAATCGCCCACCATGGAATAATTCCCATAAAAATGCAGGTAGTCGAACAACAAGGCATCTACATCCTCATCATGAAGGTATTTTTCCATGGCTGCCTTCACCATAGGAATGTACTTTTCATGCAAACACTCATCGGCCTGAATGTAAACCAACCAATCGGCGTCTTGCGGAACATGCGACAGCGCTTTGTTTGTTTCATCAGCCAAAACAGCTCCTCCTTCACGTTTATTGTCGTCCCAAACGGTATCAAACAACCGAATTTTCGGCTCTTGCATCGCCTGTAAATACTCCTTGGTCCCATCGTCCGAATTCCCCACCGCAATCACAAAATCATCGCATAGGGGCAATACAGAAAGCAAAGCCTCCCGCAGCGGATAATCCGCTTTCACGATGTTCCTAGCTATTGTAAAACCGGCGACTTTCATCTTTTCTTTCGGGTACCCAACGATCATCCAACTTAGGAGCGTATTTCACTTCCATTTCATCCAACATGGCCCGAACCTCGGACACATAATTCAACCCTGCCTTGGAAACCATCCTCACCGTCATATTGTCGTCTGCATCATAAAAATTGAAATACAACGGACATTTCCCGGGGAATTGACTGAGTACGTCACTTACTATTTGATGTTTTCCTTGCTCCAAATCTGATGGCGTCATTTCAACATGAACGGACCGATAAAGAGCCATCGCGTCAATTTCCGACACCAATTGCATCGCGTTGATATTCAACCGCATTTCATCCTTGGCTTTGGAATAATCCGTCTGCCCTTGAATGAGCAATATGTAATCTTTGTCAATCAAACTCTTGAATTTCAAATACTTATCCGTAAAAATAGAAATCTCTACTGTACCCGAGTAATCCATAAAATTGAATCTAGCATAAGGATTACCTTTTTGACTCATGAATTCCTTTGCACTGGTAATGATCCCCATCATTTGAAAAACAATTGGCGTCTTGTTTTCGAGGTTCTCTCGATACTCCTTCACCGAATGCGTTACGATGCTGTCGTATACAAATTTGAAATCGTCCAAAGGGTGCTTACTCAAGAATACCCCAACCAATTCCTCTTCCTCTTTCAATTCCTCTAACAACGTCATTTTCTCCACTTGAGGCAATTTTGGCTCTTCATTGTCCAAATTGGCACCGCCACCAAAAAGACCCATCTGACCGGTGAATCGCTCGTGCTGAATCCTGGTACCATATCTCACGGCCAGTTCAATCCCATTTACACCGTTCGAATCTTCCTTCACATATTGCGCCCTGTGATATCGCGGATCAAAGTCAAATACTCCGGCTTTGGCCATGGATTCCAAAGTACGTTTCCCTACAGACCTCAAGTTTACCCGCGTTGACAAATCGAATAAACTCTTAAAAAGCCCTTTTTCATCCCGCTCTTTCAAGATTTCATTCACAGCAACCTCACTCACACCCTTCACTGCACTCAATCCAAAACGGATTTGGCCACTTTTTGTCACCGTGAAAACACTTCTGCTTTCATTCAGATCAGGACCCAAAACCTTGATATCCTGCTTATGACACTCTTCCATGTAGAAGGTGATTTTTTTGATATCACCCATGTTGCTTTTCAAAACAGCCGCCATAAACTGAGCCGGATAATTGGCTTTCAGATAAGCGGTTTGAAATGCAATCACCGCATAACAAGTAGAATGCGATTTATTAAAGGCATATTGAGCAAATTCTTCCCAGTCAGAATAGATCTTCTCCAGTACTTTCTCAGGATAGCCTTTATCTGTTGCCCCCGCCATGAAATCACCTTTCAACTTGTCGATGATGCTCTTGTTCTTCTTACCCATCGCCTTCCGCAACTCATCGGCTTTACCCTTAGAGAATCCAGCGATTTTCTGACTCAACAACATCACCTGCTCCTGATAAACCGTAATTCCATAGGTTTCCTTCAGGTATTCTTCCATTTCAGGAAGATCAAACTCCACCGGTTTACGGCCATGTTTTCTGTCGATAAAATCCGGAATGTACTTCAACGGACCTGGTCGATACAAAGCATTCATGGCAATCAAATCCCCAAATTGCGTTGGCTTTAGCTCACGCATATATTTCTGCATCCCCGGACTTTCAAACTGAAACACACCATTTGTATCACCGCGTTGGAACAGTTCATACGTCTTTGCATCATCCAGCGGAATTGCATCCAATTCTATTTCATCACCGGTTGTCTCCTTGATGAGCTGAATGGCATCCTTCATGATGGTGAGTGTGCTGAGTCCCAAAAAGTCCATTTTGAGAAGACCCGCTTTTTCAATCTGGTTTACATCGTACTGCACCTGAATCCACTGGGATTCTTTAGACAACGCCACCGGAACCAAATCTTCAATATCTTGAGGTGCGATAATGATTCCACAAGCGTGAACACCCGTATTTCTGACACTACCCTCTAACTTCTCGGCATCGTGGAGCACCTTAGATGCATCGTCTGTGCCTTGATAAACCTTTTGAATTTCCCGAATTGCATCGATTTCTTCTGGCTTTAAGTTCTTAGAATCGTCTTTGGCCAAATCATCGGGATTGGCATGCAACAATGTTTGAAGATTCAAATTCCCCACTACCAATTTCGACAATCTATCGGTGCTTTGTAAGGGGTATTGTAAAACACGACCTACATCGCGAATGGCACTTTTGGCAGCCATCGTACCGTAAGTGATAATTTGTGCAATTCTACGTTCACCGTACTTTTTGGCAACATATTGTATCACACGATCTCTGCCTTGATCGTCGAAGTCGATATCCACGTCCGGCATACTCACCCTTTCTGGATTCAAGAAACGCTCAAAAAGCAAATCATACTTCACTGGGTCCACATTGGTAATTCCCAGACAATAGGCCACCAAACTACCGGCGGCAGAACCACGACCAGGGCCAACCCAAACATCCATTTCTCGTGCCGCAGTGGTAAAATCTTGAACAATCAAAAAGTATCCAGCAAATCCCGAATGGGTTATTGTATTTAATTCGAAATCCAATCTTTCTTGAACGGGCAAAGGAATCACGCCGCCATACCGTTTTTTACATCCGGCATATGCCAAGTGCTTCAGAAAAACATTCTGATCGTCAAACCCTACTGGCAATTCATAATTGGGAAGTACGATATCCCTGGATAATTTCGGGGGATCAATGGTCGATATCAGTCTATTGGTATTGTCCAACGCCTCAGGAATATCATGGAAAAGCGCTTCCATTTCGGCTTGTGATTTAAAGAAAAATTCATCGTTTGGAAACGCAAATCGAGTTCCCTTTCCTCCTTCTTCATTGGTAGCTTTGGGCGTACTTTGAAATTCTCCTGTATTGATGCACAGTAAAATATCGTGGGCATTGGCATCTTTCTTTTCGGTGTAATGAGAATCGTTGGTTGCGATGACATGCACATTGTACTTTTTGCCAAATTTGAGCAATGTTTGGTTGATGTCTTCTTGCGAAATCCCAGTTCCATCCAAATTCTCCAAGCCATGTCGCTGAAGCTCAATGTAATAATCATCCCCAAAAATCTTATGCCAGTCGCAAAAAATCTTTTCCGCTTCTTCCTCTCCTTTCCACAATATGGCTTGCGGAACTTGTGCTCCGATGCAACAGGTTGTGGCAATTAGTCCTTCGCTATATTGTTCAATTAGAGCGCGATCCACACGTGGATATTTGCTGTACAACCCCTCCAGATAACCCAATGAACAAAGCTTGCTCAAATTGGCATACCCTTTTTGATTTTTCGCCAACAACAACTGATGGTATCGCTTGTCTTTGGCTCCTTGAGTGAATGATTTCTGAAAGCGATCTTCAACAACGTAAAACTCGCAGCCTATCACAGGCATCAATCCTTCGACAGTAACGGCTTGATAGAATTCAAACGCGCCAAACATATTCCCGTGATCGGTGATTGCCAGCGCAGGCATACCATCGGCTTTGGCTTTTTTTACCAAGCTCTTGATACTCGCTGCCCCGTCTAACAAGGAGTATTGGGTATGTACGTGTAAATGAGAAAAAACTGGCATGCGATTGAAGTAACGAAGTTAAATCAAAAGGAAAAAACCCATTCGCAATGTGGACAATTTAGCATAACTCAAACAGCAACCAAATCAACACGATTCCGACCATTTCAATTACTTTTGCTCTGTGTATTTATCCAAATTACAACTGTTTCAATTTAAGAATCACAACGAGTTATCGCTGGAATTTTGTAATGGAATTAATACCATCACGGGCGCCAATGGCATCGGCAAAACGAACATCTTAGACGCGGTCCACTACTTAGCCAACGCCAAAAGTTATTTCAATGGCATAGACAGTCAGCTAATACAGCATCAAAATTCCTTTTTTACCATCAAAGGAAAATTCGAAGGCGAAATGCCGGCTGAAATCTTGGTGCAATTTGAAACAGGTAAAAAGACAATCAAGAAAAACGACAAGTCGTATCCGCGACTTTTGGACCATATTGGATTGATTCAAACCGTTTTTATTACACCTTACGATATCGATTTGGTGTTAGGCGGCAGTGAGGACCGAAGGAAATTCATGGATCTCAGTCTCTGTCAGATTGATGCATCGTACTTACAAAATTTAAGTACCTATAAAAAATCATTGGACCAGCGAAATGCTTTGCTCAAAAATATGCAAGGCAGATTCATCGACCCAGATTTATTGGGCAGTTTCGATTCAAAACTCATTCCAACCGGAGAATTGATCTATGCCAAGCGAAAAGAGTTTATTGATAAGTTCTTAGAATATTTCGTACCCATTTATCAGGAACTCAGTCAGGGAAAAGAAACCCCTGAATTGCACTATGAAAGCACACTGAGCGAAGGCAGTTTTGCCGATATTTTGTACAACAATCATCGAATTGATTCCGCCGCACAACGAACAACCTTCGGCATACACAAAGATGATTTACAATTCAATTTGGATGGACTTCCACTAAAGAAATTTGGATCACAGGGTCAGATAAAGAGTTTTATTATCGCGTTAAAATTGGCCCAGTATCGATATTTTCAATCGGTGACGCAGAAATGTCCTCTATTATTACTCGACGATATTTTTGAGAAAATCGATGCGGATAGAGCCCAACGTTTGATTGAATTGGTTGGAGAAACTTCTTTTGGACAAATTTTAATTACCGACACCCATGCAAGTCGGGTTGAAACACATTTCTCCAGCATAAAAGCAGAGAAAATGCATCATCAAATCGGGTAATCATTTACATGAACAATCCCACCATCAAATCGATGTCGTGGTATTTAATTCCAAATTTATCCGCCAAATTTTTATTGGTAAGACTTCCGCGATACAGGTAGGTTCCTTTGCGAACGCCAGCCTTCATTTTTAGAAAATCTCCAAAACCACCCATTTGTGCCATTTCATCCAACATTGGGGTAAACACATTGCTGAGTGTATAACTGGCGGTACGACTAACTCTAGAAGCGATATTGGGGACGCAATAATGGATTACATCGTGTTTGTGAAACACCGGTTTTTCATGATTGGTTACTTCGCTTGTTTCAAAATTCCCTCCTCTATCAATCGCAACATCGATAAGGACCGAGTGAGGTCGCATACTCATAACCATATCTTCAGAAACAACAATCGGACTTCTCGCGGTATTTCCGGCCAATGCACCGATCACAACATCGGCACTTGCGATCGCATTTTTGATCACTTGAGGCTGAATGGTACTCGTATATAAATGAAAACCAAAGGATTTTTGAATTCTACGTAGTCTGTACATGTTATTGTCAAACACCTTCACATTTGCACCCAATCCCAATGCCGCTTTCGTGGCAAACTCTCCCACAGCCCCAGCACCTATCACTACAACTTGTGTAGGAGGAACACCCGCAAAACCGCCCAGTAACTCACCTTTGCCGATGTGGGTATTGTTCAAATACTCGGCCGCAATTAGAATACTCGCAGTTCCGGCTATTTCACTCATTGCACGGATGATTGGACGAGTACCACCGTCATCTTCCAAATATTCATAGGCCATGGCATTGATTTTTTTCTCCATCAATTTGCGCAACAAAACCGAATCCAACTGATTGATTTGTAGGGCAGAAATCAACAACTGACCGGGTTTCATCAACTCAATTTCCGTAAGTGTAGGAGGATCGATTTTTAAAATGGTATCACAAGCGTATACATCCTTGTTTGAGTGAACAATTTCAGCGCCTGCCTCACTAAATTGAATGTCGGAAAAATTCGCATTCCTACCCGCCCCAGATTCGATAACGATGCGATGCCCGTTTCCTGTAAAATAGGCAACTGCCGCCGGTGTTAATGGCACCCGATTTTCTTGAAAGGTAACTTCTTTAGGAATTCCAATATTTAAAGAACCGCCTTTAAAAAACTGCGCCACCGCCTGCAATTGGGTCTGCGCTTGGGATTCCGGTGAGATATTAATTTTTGACACTGCCACGGACTGTATGATTTTTAGTACCCCTAAGATAGTAAAGGCTTAACACCATTCCTAACTTTAGATATTTACAAATATACACATTTGTTTAGCACCCATAAATTTTGGCTCAGTCTTTGCTTATTCGAAGCGAACTTAAACTGAGTTACTTTTGAAAATAATGATTAAACCGTTTTCCATATCTCTAACACTGGCGTTTATTACCATCTCGAGCGTGTTTGCTCAAGCCCCTTTAAATCCAATGGGCGACAACCACATTTCAAGAATTGATAGCCTTACCCAACAATTGCTGGGCAATATCCCTTCTCACTCGCCTGTAAACCACGGAGAACAGAGATATCGCAACGGTCGTGAATTTGAAGAAATGATGTTGCAAATCGGAAGTACGATTCCTTTTCAATATCACCGGCTTGTTGAACAACATATTCGATATTATTTGGGTTACGGCGATGGCTACTTCAACCAAATCCATGAAAGAATGAAATTGTACTTCCCCATTTTTGAGGAAATCTTGGATAAAAATGGACTACCTACTGAGTTAAAATACATCTCAGTCATTGAATCCAATTTGAATCCAAGCGCAGTATCATGGTGCGGAGCCACTGGTCTATGGCAGTTCATGCCCTACACAGGAAAACTCATGGGAATGCGAATTGGTTATCCTTGCGACGATCGCAAAAGCATTGTAGCAAGCACACAAAAGGCATGCGAGTACTTCGCCAATTCACAATCAATTTTCAACAATTGGCTGTTTAGTATCGCCTCATACAACTGCGGTCCTGGAAACGTCCAAAAAGCCATTCGCAGGAGCGGTGGAAGAACCAATTTCTGGGAGGTTTTGCCATTCCTACCCAAGGAAACCCAAAACTATGTACCCAAGTTTATCGCTGTTGCATACGTTTTGAACTTTACGGAGAAAGGGAAAAATGCGAATCATAACGACCAAAGTATCGTTTTGGCACCCACCAAAATCGACTCCACCATGCATTTGGGGAAAATCAATGAATATTTGGGAAGTCAGCACAATTTGACTGGATTGAATCAGGAATTGTTGAATCACAACACAGACATGGCAACAAATAGCGTTATTCTGATGCCCTATTCTGCGAGTATGGATTTCATTGATCGATTTGATAGTGCCGCGGTATTCGCAAAATTCCAAGGTGCTTATGTACCTTCCAATTATCGTGCACCCTACGCTTACCCCAAATCGGTTCCCCGCGGTGCTCAAGTAGCCGGCGCAACCCAAGCTGCGTATCATGCGCCTACGAAGTCGAGCAGTAATTCTAGAAGTATACATGTAGTGAGAAGAGGCCAAACATTAAGTCAAGTGGCGCGAACTCATGGTGTGACTGTAACCCAAATTAAAACATGGAATCATTTGAGGTCTAACAACATTCAAGTTGGCCAGAGACTGATTATCCAAAAACCCAAACACCGTTAATGGCTAAATTCCGAAAGCAATTCCAAGTTGGGATTGGATTGGCTGCTGTATTACTCATCTTTATTGGATCTGGTTGTAATTCATCAGAAAGTGTTCAAAAAGACACAGCTATTGGCGTTGCGGCGCGAATTACCGTATTCTACCCAGAACACTTTGAAGACAGTATAAATGATATTTTTACGCAAACGAAGTGGGCTGCCGATAGTAATTTAATTCGATTTGAGGAGAATCTCCCGCAATCGGATCCGGGGTATTATGAAGCACTTTTTGAATTTGAGTTGCACAGTTTTTCTCAAATGGAGGAAGAAGACATTTCAACAGGAAACAATTTGCGCTCCGCGCCATTGGTTTGGATTCTGGATCCCAAAGGCAAATTTGAAGATCTTACCCAATCTTCTCAAAAAAACACAGAGCACCCCAAAGTAATTCTGAAGGACACAACCATCAACCAAATCGAATGCACTTGGATTAGCAATGTTTGGTCTTTCCCGCAAATCGTATTGATTATTCACGATACCCATTCGTCGGGTGAGAACTTAAATTCTCTTTGGTTCCAGTCAAATCAGCAAATTCTACTACACCTAACCAAGCGATTTGAGTTACAAAACACCCAAACAAATAAGACGGGCAACCATCATCCATGCTTGGTTCAAAATCGCTACAGTGATAGTATTTCGGGAGCAATTGAAGCCAATTATTCAATAAAGCCGGTCTTATCAGCTGAGCTCAAATTGGTCTCTAAAGCGAACGATTTTTTATGGTTGAGGCAAGAAACCAACAACTACCATAGCAATGTAATGTTCCAGTTCATTCCAATGACAGATTCTATGTTGAATCAAAAAAATGTAAGAAATGAGCTGACAAAAAAATACCTTAGAACGGCAGAGGGAACCTGGGCTGAAATCAGTGAAAGCGGTCAGTTCCCAATCAGACAGTGGCAAGTGAAAGGAATTTACGGAACAGAATATTGGATGAGTGGTTGGCAAACAGAATTAAATACAAACCGAAGGGGGCCATTTTTACGTAGACTACTTCGCGACGAAGCAAATCATCGATACATTGCTGTGGATGGATTTATTTTTGCACCCAACCAACCAAGAAATCGCTTAATGCGAGAATTGGAAATCATGGTTTCTCAATGCAGTTTATCCCAATGAAAATTGTAATCTTCGCATCCGGAAGTGGCAGCAATGCCGAGAATATTGTAAATCACTTTATTGGAACATCTATCCAGATTAGCGCAATATTTTGCAATGTTGAAGGTGCCGGAGTGATACAAAGAGCCGAAAGATTGGGCATTCCGCTGGAGTTATTCAACAAGGAAGAATGGACAACCGGAGATCGAATTGATTTGATTTTAAGCAGTTATCAGCCCGATTTAATTGTGTTGGCAGGATTTTTATGGAAATTTCCATTGAGGTTACTTTCAAAGTTCCCTCATGTTTTAAATGTCCACCCCGCACTTTTGCCAAAATTTGGAGGCAAAGGAATGTACGGAATGAACGTTCACCAGGCCGTTGTTGATGCAAAAGAAATTGAAACGGGCATTACCATTCATTGGGTGAATGAACATTACGATGAGGGTGCAATCATTTTTCAAGCTACATGCAAAATCGATCCAAATGACACGCCTATGGATGTTGCCCAGAAAATCCATCAACTTGAAGGAGAGCATTTTCCTCGCATCGTGGAAGAAGTGTTGAAAGACATTGAACCTAAATCGTAATTTCGCATTTGATTGATGTGTATCCTTCCAAGGGGCAAACACGATTGATCGCTAACAACCCAAAATAAACCACAAACATGAATTCAAATCATATAGAAACTTTGGTTTTGCACGCAGGCATCGAGCCTGATCCTACTACCGGTGCAATCATGACCCCCATTTTTCAGACAAGCACTTATGTTCAAGCTGCCCCTGGCGACCATAAAGGATATGAATATGCTCGTACCCAAAATCCAACCCGCGATGTATTACAAAAGAACCTAGCGGCTTTGGAAGGTACAAAACATGGTTTGTGTTTCAGCACAGGAATGGGTGCTGTCGATGCATGTGTGAAGTTGCTACAACCGGGCGACGAAGTGGTGAGCACCAACGACTTATATGGTGGCACCTATCGTTTGTTTACTAAGATATTTGCTCAATATGGAATCAAATTTCATTTTGTAGATATGAGCGATGAATCAGCCGTTCGCGCAGTAATGAACAAAAACACCAAAATGGTTTGGGTAGAGACTCCTACCAATCCGTTGTTGCGCATTATTGACATTGAACTGATGATTCAAATTGGTCATGAGTTTGGCAGCATCGTGGTGGTAGACAACACGTTTGCTTCTCCTTATTTGCAGAATCCCGCCAAAATGGGAGCAGACATCGTAATGCATTCTGCAACGAAGTATATCAATGGCCACAGCGACGTTGTGATGGGAGTTTTATGTACTTCGAGCGATGATTTGAAAGATCGTTTGGCATTTATTCAGAATTCTTGCGGGGCAACCCCTGGACCGATGGATTGCTTCCTCACGTTACGAGGAATCAAAACGCTTCATATTCGTATGCAACGTCATTGCGAAAACGGCGCAAAAGTGGCTCATTGGCTAAAAAATCATCCTAAAGTGGGCGAAGTATACTGGCCCGGTTTTGAATCGCATCCCAACCATGCTGTTGCGAAAAAGCAAATGAAAGACTTCGGAGGCATGATTTCATTTACTTTGAAAGACGATGCCATTGAAAAGGCCTTAACCTTCCTTAAATCTACGCAATTGTTCGCATTGGCAGAAAGTTTGGGCGGTGTTGAGAGCTTGGTAGGTCACCCAGCAACGATGACCCACGCCAGTATCCCAAAGGCCGAACGCGAAGCCAATGGTTTGAAAGACAGTTTGATTCGTTTGAGTGTTGGCATTGAGCATGTAGACGATTTGATAGCTGATCTTGAAGGGGCTTTGGCTAAGGTTTAATCTTTACCTAGCATTTGAAGTGATCGGTTACAGGCATTTTGACCGCAAGCATTTATTTCTTTTTCCCAAATACCCCGTTGTAAAACAATGACAGACCTCGAGATTAAGGACTTGTTGGATTTTTGGGCCAAAGAGGTAGAGGAAAACGCTTTTGTAGAATTCGATCCCGTTCAAATCCCACATAGATATTCTAGACTGCAAGACATTGAAATTGCTGGATTTTTTGCGGCGATTATGGCTTGGGGACAACGAAAAACCATCATCAAAAGTGCGCAAAAATTGATGCATTTGATGGACGATGCACCTTACGACTTCATCACACAACACGAGCCCTCCGATTTAAAGCGATTTCAGTCGTTTGTTCATAGGACATTAAATGGCGATGATGTAGTTTCGATGATTTCATTTTTCAAACAGCACTATGCAGGGGCGCCGAGTTTGGAGGATTTGTTTTTCACCCCATCTGTACTTGAGGCGCCAAAGGGAACTCACATTTTTGAAGCCCTCGTCGCTTTTCAAACGGCATGGGCCGCGTTTCCACATCAAAGTAGGACGGACAAACACTTGGCCTCTCCCATCAAAGGAAGTGCCTGTAAACGTTTAAACATGTATTTCCGATGGATGGTTCGCAAAAAGTCTCCGGTAGATTTTGGCATTTGGTCGAGGGTCTCAATGTCGGAGCTCCTATGTCCGCTGGATGTCCACGTACAACGCATCGCTATGGAACTCGGATTGCTTCATCGCGATAAGTCAGATTGGCAGGCTTGTATGGAACTGACCGACAGATTGCGTGCATTTCGTCCGCAAGATCCCATTTTTTACGACTATGCGTTGTTTGGCATTGGTGTTGCGAAAGTGAAAGAAATTATCGGTTAAACGACAGAAATTTCTTAAATTCGTAAATATAAAAAATCAACAAAATGGCAGAAAAATTCACAAGCAGTAACTTCAACGAAGTTGTATTGCAATCAGACAAACCCGTATTGGTAGATTTTTGGGCAGAGTGGTGTGGTCCATGCCGCATGATCGGTCCAATGGTCGATGAACTTTCAAATGAATATGCAGGCAAGGCGGTAATTGGCAAATTGAATGTGGATGAAAATCCAGACATTTCCATGAACTACGGAGTTCGCAGTATTCCTACCCTATTGATTTTCAAAAACGGTCAGTTGGTAGATAAAATTGTAGGAGCGGTTCCAAAGCAGAACATTGCTTCTAAAATTGAGGCTCAGTTATAATCCAAAAAATTTCCATAAAAAAGGCCGGCTCGCCGGCCTTTTTTATGGAACCCCCACCAAAAATTTCTACAGACCATCAAATAAAATCAAACGATAACTGTGTTACTCGAAGAAATTCAGTCCTATTCCAATTTTGAATTGTTGGCAACGTCAGCCAAAGAAGGATTTGTAGCCGGTTTACACAAAAGTCCGTTTCGCGGTTTTTCCGTAGAATTTGCAGAACATAGACCCTACAATCCGGGGGAAAGTGTAAAAAACATCGACTGGAAATTATTGGCCAGGACGGACAAAAAATACATCAAGCAGTTTGATGAAGAAACAAATTTAAAGGCCCACATTTGGCTGGATACTTCTGGGAGTATGCGCTTCCCCGAGAAATCAGAATCCAAATTGAAATTTGGCACCTTGGCGGCAGGGGTCATTGGCGGACTATTGCAACAGCAGAAAGACAGCTTTTCGTTGGGATTATACAACAACGAAGGATTTTATTACAAAAGCGCATGCAAAAGTACCAGGGGTCATTTGCAACAACAGTTGTTATCATTGAGTCCCTTGTGGTTATCAGAAAAAGCCACACAAAAAACCACGACTTCCGTAGCCAATCAATCCATGGAGGAAGCGATTTTACATGTGGGAAGACGACAATTGGTAGTAATTCTAAGTGATTTTTTGTGGGGAACGGCCGAGGCGGAAGCCGAGGCCTCATTTTGGAAATATATGGCAATGCTACGATTTCAAAAATGTGAAGTCCTTCTCATTCAAATCCAACACGCCGAACAAGAAATAAACCTGAGCTTTTCAACGGGAAACCGCCCTATTAAATTCATGGATTTAGAAACCAACGAATTCATCAAATTACAACCCGATGAAATTCAAATGGCTTATCAGCAAATGGAAACTGCACGCAATAAAGAATTTAACGAAAAGTGCATACAATTAGGAATAGATTGTTTCATCGCAGATGTATCAAAACCCATTGAACAAGCCTTGACTGCGTTCTTTGTCAAACGCTCAAAACTCCATTAATTCCGATTGAACAGCAATCGTTGAGCATTGTAATTCTCTGTCAATCCACCGTCGTATCCCAATACCCCATTTACCCAAACCTTTTGGGGTTGATATTTGAATTGATGTCCTTCCAAAGGCGACCATCCGCACTTGTATAACAGATTCGACTTGTTTACCGGTTCGCTACTCTTACCCAACAATACGATATCCGCAGCATATCCCTCCCTTAAGAATCCTCGGTTGTGAATTTGATACAAAATAGCTGGGTTATGACACATTTTTTCAACCATTTTTTCGATACCAATTTTACCTGCATCTACATAATCCATCATCATCGACAAAGAATGCTGCACCAATGGTAATCCCGATGGTGATTGAGCATATTTATTCTGTTTCTCTTCCCAAGTGTGTGGCGCATGATCCGTTGCAATCACATCAAATCGATCATCCAACAAGGCCTCCCACAACGCCGCACGGTCAGATTCCTTTTTAATCGCTGGGTTGCATTTAATCAGATTCCCCAATTTGATATAATCTCGGTCACAAAAATGTAGGTGATGAACACAAACCTCCGCTGTAATCTTTTTCTGAGCCAAGGGAATGTCATTCCTGAAAAGATGTGTTTCTTTCTCCGTTGAAATGTGCAAAATATGCAATCTAGCATCGTATTTATTTGCCAATTCTATGGCGTAAGACGATGATAGATAGCAAGCTTCTGCATCTCTAATAACCGGGTGTTCTTCCGGAGCGATTTCCTCACCAAAAAAGGCGACAGAATTTGCGAATCTTGCCTTCACGCGACTTTCACATTCGCAATGGGTGGCAATTAATATGGGAGAATGGGCAAACAACCCTTCCAATGCATGAGGCTGATCCACCAGCATATCGCCAGTGCTACTGCCCATGAAGATTTTCACGCCACAAACATTGTTTGGATTGACCTTTTTAATCTCCTCCAAATTGTGATTCGTGGCCCCCAAATAAAAAGAGTAATTCACTGCAGAACTCGCAGCACCCAACTCATATTTCTCTTCCAATAGAAAATTGGTAATCGTTTGTGGATTCACATTGGGCATTTCCATAAAGGAAGTAGTTCCACCAGCTAATGCTGCCCTACTCTCTGTATATATAGAAGCTTTATGTGTTAAACCGGGTTCGCGAAAATGCACCTGATCATCGATCACTCCGGGCATCACATAAGAACCATTGGCATCTACGACATCTGAATTTGTCGCATCGATATGACTATCAATTCTTTGAATGATTCCATCTTGAATTAATAAATCCCCATCAAACACTCTATTGTCTGATACCAATTTCGCATTCTTTATAACAGTTTTTCCCATACTCAAATTTACAAACTCATCAAACCACTCCAAAAATTAGGGAAATTAACCCTAGCGAAGCAAAGTGAAATTGCCTTGCAATGACCTCTTTTCATTGTCACAACCAATCCAATAGGCCATAAAAATATAAACCCCTTCTGGTGCCGGCTTTCCATTGATATTTCCATCCCAGTTCATATCGGGATTGGTGAATTCTGCAATTTTCTCACCCCAGCGATTGAACAATTTTACGTTATACAAAGACCCCTTCACCATATACTGGTTCATCGGATACATATCATTCCTGCCATCACCATTGGGGGTAAATGCATTTGGCATAAAAATTATCGACGGAAAAGCATCTTTACGCTTATTCAAATTCACTGAATCACGATTTACACAACCCTCCGGATCTTTCACCTTTACCCAATACAAACCACTATCGTAGCCAATAATTTTTTGCGATGTTGCTCCCGTATTCCACAAATAGGAAATCATTCCTGGACCGGCGTCTAAAGTTGGGGTTTCAGACAAACACAACGATGTATCTGGGCCCAAATCAACAATTGGATTGGGGAATAATTTCACATCAATGGAATCCTTTTCAGGACAGCCGTAAGAATTATGCAGTTCAACTACTACCTTTCCTGGAGCCGTTAAACGGAACACTGGACCTGTAATCTCCCTATTCCAAACCACTTGAGTAACATTGGGCAATGTAATTGTTAAAGTGGTATCAATTTTCTCACAGTATCTGAGATCATTGCCCATTTTAAATTCATAAGGAAAGTTCGTGAGTTTAAATGTATCTCTTGTGGAGCAGAGTCCAACTGTAACCTTCACCCAATACAATCCCGGCGATGAAATATTTGCAGTTCTACCCGATGCGCCATCGCTCCAAACCACAGAAGTATTTCCCCCCGTATTGATTTTGGAATCAAAGGTGACAACAACGGAAGGACAAACGGTGGTATCTCCAACAACTACTTTCACCGGACTGTATTGCGAAACAGTGACTGAGTCAATTGATTTACACTTATTTACAGTTTCTCCTGTTAGGTAATATTTACCCGTTTTTTTCACTGTGGTAATTCGTGTTGTAGCGCCGTTACTCCAAGTATATTTCGCCATCCCTGGGGCACCATAGATATCCCTATTGATTGGATCGTTACTACAAATGGTAGTATCACCCAAAGCATTCACTATAGCTCTGTCAATGGTGATTTTCATTGAATCTCTCCAATAACAAATTTTTGAATATACATCCAAATAAACCCAGCCCTCCAGTTTTGTAATGATTGAATCGGTGGTTTGGCCGGTACTCCATTTGTATGCTTCCGCTTTGATATTCGATTTCAATTTCACTGAACCACCAGGACAAATAATTGTATCTGCTGGCAACTTGGGTTTCAATGGCTCAATCACAGTAACATAAGCCAAAAAACTATCTAAACACTTGTTTTTGTAGGCATACAACTTCACTTTAAATTTCCCGGCATGGGGAAAGGTGAAGGTTGGACTTGGCAAATTTGAAGTATCAGTTTTTAAACTATCTATCCCAAAATCCCAATGATAACGCTGGGCTGAAGTACTCTTATTTTGAAACTTATACTGATAACCGCAAATAAATGTTGGCACGAAATAGGAAGCCACTACATCAATCACGCAACTCTGAACGTTGAACTGATAATCTCGACGTGTGGTACCTATCAACTGACCATTTCGATATTCTTTCACCAAAATCCCTACTACGAATTGGCCGGTTTTTGTGGGTGTGAGAGTTAGATAACCGGTCTTGGAATCAATCTGAAGAGGAGGATTTCCATTGATTGGATTTGTATCGATATAACCTGCGCCCCAAGTAATTTGAGAAAACGGTGGCATTTGTAAATCTCCATTGGCTCCTTGATCCGGACGTGGTGCGTTGGTTGTTCCACCGGTGTAGGGCCTAAATAACTCGTAAACCAAACTATCGCCGTCATCATCAATCGCACTGTGGTCGAACTTTAACGGTGTGTTGGTACACAAAAAGTTGGGCGGCAACTCCTTGAAAACGGCAGAATTGTTTTCTTTTTTGTTCGATAACGTTCTAGCATCCGGAATTAAGGTCCAATAATTTGCACCCGTTCCACCCGGATCCACCAAATTGTTAATGGAACCATTTCTACAGCAGCGTTGAAATGAAATATAATAGCCCCCTGTAATGGGTGGCAAGGTAAATGTCACTTCGTACCAGTACTGATCAACACAGGCATTAGGCGCTTGAACGATGCAATTGTAATTGGTTTTCACAACACGCTTAGGACCCTGACGATTTACCTGTTTGGGATACCCCCCAATCATGTTTCGGGTTTGACCATTAAACACACCAATATATGCCGTAGCATCGGATTGAATGGCACTGGGATTGCCGTTCTGACAATCAATGTAAAGATCCAATCGAATTCTGTATTGGTTATTGCCCAGATACTTATAACCCATCTCCCCGCCCACAATGTGCGTAGCTCTTGCGTTGCCTATCAGCAAACAAAACAGCACGAAAAATAGGTAGCGCATATTCACCAATTCAAAAATAACAAATAATCCTCTAAAGAGTTGTCAGAATGACAACTAAATTACAATTAAGAACCTGTATAATTAATCAAATCAGGTACAGTTGAAGATCCCCAGGATCCTCATTGTTGAAGAAAACATGCTCTTGCAAGGTAGTAGCAATTGAAACGCCCACGAAATTTGCTTGAATTGGATAATCGCGATGCTCGCGCTGCGCCAAAAAGGCGGTTCTGATTGTTTCAAAACCATGTTCGTACAAATCAACCAAAACTTGCATCGCAGTTCCTCCCGAATGAATCACGTCGTCTACAATAATTACAGGGGTTGACATCGCCACCATATTGGGCAAAATTCCCTCCCATTTGTAATCTTCCGTAGAATGAACATTTCCCAAGGAAATATTGCAATCGGGCAAAATCCTACTCAATTCATGATTCAGTTCCAACGCAATTGCCATTCCGCGCTCGTTGATAGCTACAAAATATAAATCCTCTTGGTCCGCAAAAGATTCCGCAATTTCTAGAGCCATCCGTTGAAAAATTACTCGGATTTCATGATGATTCTTGAGTTGCGTGCGGGTTGACATAGTGTTGTAAAATTACATGGATGAGTTTAAATCTCCTCAATTCCTAGAAAATTTTTGCGCAAACGATCTAAATACTTCGATTTCTGATACCATTCGATCAATGCTTCTAAGTTGGGCGACTCAACATCTTTCCATTGGCTTAATGTCACTTCTAATTCCGCCTCTGCTTGATTTAACATCGATTCAGCGCGACTACCCGCCGCTTCATCACCCGCATGTTTTTCATCGATTTCGTCGTTTAACGACATCATTTCAAACAAAAAATCATTGGGCAGTCTGTTTTGATTTAAATCCGCCACATTCATTGCCATCAGATAGGATTTCACAATGCCTCGTGGCGATCGAAGTTCTTCGTAATAGCGATTGGCCAATTCAATGACATTTAATTCCGAGCCGTCATCCCCTACCAAATCTGGGTGTCCTTTACGTTGAATTTCAATGTACCGACTGCGAATTTCTTTCGAATCCACATTCAACGTAGGCGCAAGCCCAAAAAATTCAAACGCATTTTGCATATTACAATCCCAGAGCGCGCGCGATGTCGACCCAAAAGGTGAATGCCACCAAGGATAGCAAAATCACCATCCCAATCACTTGGCCTACATAAAGTACTTTTTCAGACACCGGTCTTCTTGCGATAATTTCATACAACAAGAACATCACATGTCCACCATCTAAGGCCGGAATCGGAAGAATATTCATAAAAGCTAGCACCAAGCTAAGCATCGCCGTTAGCGTCCAGAAGTTAACCCAATCCCAAGTACCGCCAAACATTTGTGCAATGCCCACCGGACCTGCCAAAGATTTTGAAGCATCCGTTTTACCTGAGGCAACATTTCCCAAAGCCTTTGCATTGGCACCAATCAAACCAAAAGATCTTGAAACTCCTTTGTTTACCGATTCGCCCAAACCATATTTAATCACCTTTTCATCGTTCTCAAAACCCGAAAACTTAGGCTGAAATCCAATTGTAGCATCGGCATTAACATCAACCGTTAAAACGGTGGTTTTACCCAGTGTATCCTTCACCTGCATTTTGATTCGCTGACCCGCATACTTCACCAAGGTCTCCTTGAATTCAAAAAACGAAAGCACATCCTTTCCTTCCACTTTTTCGATGGCATCTCCTACATCAAAACCCGCTTTGTATGCATTGCCACCGCCGGTGAGTTTTCCAACCACAAACGACAATCGAGGGGCAAAAAAGGGCATTTCAGATTTCTTCGATAACAATTCATCAAAGTTTGTAGGCAATACCAAAGTGGTGTCAAAATACACATATTGGGATGACGAAGGCTGCGCAGAATCTGCCGATGGCGATACAACCAATTTTGCCCTTTGAATCTCTACAACTTTTTTATCCGCCATCAAAAACGAGGGATCACCAAATTCGGCATCCAAATTCTCTACTTTTTTGCCGTTTAAAGAGATGATTCGATCCCCAGTTGCAAAACCCATTGAACGCGCTACTGGACTGGCATAAACGCCTCCTTTGTTGTTGATTGCTTCATTGGGGATATAAGATTCACCTTGTGAGTATGTCAACGAAACCATCAAAATGATTCCAAGAATCAAATTCACAGTTACACCACCCACCATCACAATCAAACGCTGCCAAGCCGGCTTACTGCGAAACTCCCATGGCTGAGGCTCAGATTTCATCTGTTCGGTATCAAGACTCTCATCCATCATACCAGCAATTTTCACATAACCACCCAACGGCAACCAACCCATCCCATATTCAGTATCGCCCTTTTTGAAGCTGAATAACTTAATATTCCAAGCATCGAAGAACAAAAAGAACTTCTCGATGCGGATTCCAAATGCTCGAGCGGCCCAATAATGACCAAATTCGTGCAGGGTAATTAAAATCGATAACGCTAAAATGAACTGAAAGGCAGTGATTAATATCTCCATGAATGTATGTTTTACAAAGATAGTTTATTCTTTGTCGATGCTCATCAAAATCGGGGAAAACTCTATTCCCTTAGACAAAGGACTTTTCCATTCGATGATGTGGAATACCCACTTCTTCAAATGAGTCCCCTACGATTGAATAACCCAATGAAAGATAAAATTCCATGGCAGTATCTCTGGCATGTAAAATCATTTTTTGCTTTCCCAAATCGATGGCTTTCGCTTCGGCCATGGCAACCATGCGCGCACCCACTTTACAACGTCTGTATTTATTGGCAACCGCTACCTGTCTCATTTTCAAATCCTTGCCAGTCTCCGTAAGAATCATACAACCCACCAACCAATCGCCGTGATTGGCTACCAAATGTATATCTCCCCGCTCTTCAGGGAATATCGAAGCATCAAACACCAACCCCAACGGCTTGCGCAAAACCTCATGGCGCAATGCCAAAGATTGCACATATTTCACCGATCCCCAATCAACAAATTCAAATTCGATATTTGGTATTTCTCCCATGCAACAACATTATTTGTCTTGGGCCTCACCCACCGCCAATGCTACCATATTGACGATTTCGCGAACCGAAGAACTGTGATGAAGTATATGCACCGACTTTTTAAACCCAAGTAACACAGGACCAATTGCCTCCATATTACCCATGCTTCTCATGATTTGATACACAGCATTTCCAGAGCTCAATCCACTAAAAATAAATACGTTGGCCGACTTATCGCCCAACTTATTAAAGGGGAATCTCCTGCTACGAAGATCGCCATCGATGGCATATACAGGTTGCATTTCTCCTTCCACCAAAATTTCTGGTCGGTCCGCATGCAATCGTTTCACAACTTTTTGCATCATGGACGGATATTTTCCGGTAGAGCTTCCAAAGTTTGAATACGAGATCAAAGCAATGCGTGGTTCAATTTGAAACGATTTTACACGGTCGTGTACCAATCCTACCATTTCATAAACTGAATTTTCGTCCATATCAATGTTCACCGTAGTATCGGCAAAAAACACAGGACCCGTCTTGGCCATCATAATGTGCATTCCTGCTACCCGATGGGTTGTTGGAACCATGCCAATGCAATCCAAAGCAGGCCTGAGTGCAATTGGGTAATTCCTCGTAAGTCCACTAATAAAAGCGTCGGCTTTTCCACTTTCAACCATCATCGAACCAAAATAATTCCGATTTCGCATTTGGTATTCCGCTTCAAATCCTGTGAGTCCTTTCCTACTTCTCTTTTGAAATAGCAATTCGCCATATTCTTTGAGTTGTTCATCCTGTTTCCGTGGATCTATCATTTGAACGCCAGGAATTTCGATAAAGTTCTCATCCATCATTTTCTGGATGGCTTCAGGATTTCCTAACAATATTGGTTCGCAGATGCCATCGCGTTTTGCAATTTCTGCGGCACGCAAGATTCTGATGTGATCGGCTTCGGCAAAAACCACACGCTTTGGATTGGTTTTCGCTTTGGTCATTAAACGATTCACAAAGTCGTTATCAATCCCCAATCGCTTGCGCAGCTGAGCATTGTACCCTTCCCAATCGGTAATGGGGTGCTTGGCAACACCGCTATCCATGGCCGCTTTTGCCACGGCGGGAGCCACCGTTGTTAGCAATCGAGGATCCATCGGCTTTGGAATGATGTACTGCGGACCAAAACTCAAATTCTTTTCATTGTAGGCCATCATCACACTCTCAGGCACGGGCTGCATCGCCAAATCGGCGATGGCTCGTACTGCGGCCAATTTCATTTCTTCATTGATTGCTGTAGCCCTCACATCCAAAGCACCTCGGAAAATGAATGGGAAACCCAATACATTGTTTACTTGGTTGGGATAATCTGATCTGCCAGTAGCCATAATCAAATCGGGACGTGTTGCCACCGCCAAATGGTAGTCGATTTCAGGCGTTGGATTTGCCATCGCAAAGACAATGGGCTTTTCCGCCATAGACAAAATCATTTCTGGGGTTAGAATATTTCCTTTGCTCAATCCCACAAATACATCAGCAGAAACCAGAGCATCTTCCAATGTATTCAGGTCTCTTTCTGTGATAAACTGACTCTTATATTTGTCCAAATCGTTTCGATCAGAGCGCAAAACACCCTTTGAATCGAGCATTACGATGTTCTTTTTATTGGCTCCGAGCGACACAAACAATTTGGTACACGCAATGGCTGAGGCACCTGCTCCGTTTACTACGATGCGTACCTCGCTCAATTCTTTTTCAACCAATCGCAGCGCATTGATCAGACCGGCAGCAGAAATTATTGCCGTTCCATGCTGATCATCATGCATGATTGGAATATTTAATGCCTCCTTTAATCTCTCCTCAATCTCAAAACTCTCTGGGGCTTTGATATCTTCCAAATTGATTCCACCAAAAGTGGGCTCCATGGCTTTCACCGTTTCCACAAAATGGTCTACATCCTTACAATTCAACTCGATATCAAATACATCGATGTCGGCGAAAATTTTGAACAACACGCCTTTTCCCTCCATCACCGGCTTGGACGCTTCAGGACCAATATCGCCCAAACCCAATACTGCCGTACCATTTGAAATCACCGCCACCAAATTCCCTTTGGCGGTATATTTATATACATCGTCTACGTTTTCTGCAATCGCAATACAGGGCTCCGCCACACCCGGAGAATAAGCCAAAGCCAAGTCGAATTGAGTTTGCGTAGGCTTGGTTGATATTACTTCAATTTTTCCCGGCCTTCCATCGGCATGATAACTTAAAGCATCGAGTAATTTCTTTTCAGACATATTGGGACAAATATAGTCAATCGGTGTAGGGCTTTTGTAAATGGACGATTCGCTTTATGAACGATTCATTTTCGCTGTCTAATTTTTTAAAACGCGATGGTGCATATTCAATTTCGCAAGTGTGGCTGTGGGGTTTTATCTTTGTAAAATATTATGACACAGTATCGCATTGAACACGACACCATGGGTGAAGTAAAAGTCCCTGCAAACGCTTTATGGGGCGCCCAAACTGAACGCAGCAGAAACAATTTCAAAATTGGACCCGAAGGAAGCATGCCGGTGGAAATCATTCGTGCTTTTGGTATATTGAAGAAAAGTGCCGCCAAAACCAATCGTGATTTGGGTGTATTGTCGGTTGAAAAGTGCGATTTGATCTGCAAGGTTTGCGACGAAATCATCGAAGGAAAATTGGATTCTGAATTTCCATTGGTGATATGGCAGACGGGCTCTGGAACCCAGAGTAATATGAACGTAAATGAAGTCATCGCCAACCGGGCTCATGTTTTGAGTGGTGGAAAATTGGACGATGATAAAAAAGTATTGCACCCGAACGATGATGTAAATAAGAGTCAGAGTTCGAACGACACATTCCCTACAGCGATGAGCATTGCCGTGTTCAAGCAAGTGGTAGATTACACATTGCCTGGAATTCAAGCGCTAAAAACAACCTTAAAACACAAAGCACGTGAGTTTGAAAATATCGTAAAGATTGGCCGCACCCATTTCATGGATGCTACACCGCTTACTTTGGGACAGGAATTTAGTGCTTATGTTCAGCAATTGGAAAATGGTGTAAATGCAATCAATCGTGCTTTGCCTACCGCAGCTGAGTTGGCCTTGGGTGGAACCGCTGTTGGTACTGGCTTAAACACACCTGCTGGCTATTCTGAATTGGTTGCCAAGTACATTGCAGAAGAAACTGCATTGCCTTTTGTAACTGCACCAAATAAATTTGAAGCGCTAGCAGCCCATGATGCAATGGTAGAATTGCACGGTGCCATCAAGCGCGCCGCCATGAGCTGTTTCAAGATAGCAAACGACATTCGCATGTTGAGTTCTGGACCCCGCAGTGGAATTGGTGAAATTATCATCCCAGAAAATGAGCCCGGTAGTTCAATTATGCCAGGAAAAGTAAATCCAACGCAGCCTGAAGCATTAACCATGGTTTGCGCTCAAATTTTGGGTAACGACGTGGCCATTTCTTTCGCTGCCTCTCAAGGACATTTTGAATTAAACGTATTCAAACCCGTTATTGCGGCAAATATGCTTCAAAGCGCTCGATTATTGGGTCAGGCTTGCTTGAGCTTTAACGACAACTGCGCAATAGGCATCGAACCCAATTTAGACAATATCCAACGTTTGGTGGATCAAAGTTTGATGTTAGTGACCGCGCTAAACACGCACATTGGCTATGAAAACGCCGCGAAAATCGCAAAGAAAGCCCACAAAGAGAATTTAACATTGAAGGAAGCGTCGTTGGCACTTGGACTGTTGACCGAAGAACAATTCAACGAATGGGTTCGCCCAGAATTGATGGTTGGCAATCCAAAGGAAGTGATCAAATAAGACCATGTTCCTACTTTCAAAAGAAAAAAAGCTATCGTTGACAACGCCCGTAATCATGGGCATTCTCAATACCACTCCTGACTCTTTTTACGGAAAAAGTCGAGTTCAAACGGAACAGCAAGCCGTAGATCAGGCCGGTACAATGATTGAGGCGGGCGCTGCCATCATCGACATTGGTGGACAAAGCACTAGACCAGGAAGCGAGCGAGTTAGTTTTGGTGAAGAATTAGAACGCGTTGCACCTGTTGTTAGAGCAATTCGCAAAGCTTTTCCCGAAGCGTGGCTCAGCGTGGACACCTATTATAGTTCGGTGGCATTGGCTTGCATTGGTTTGGGCATCGATATGATCAACGACATCGCCGCGGGCGACAATGATCCAAAGATGTTTAGGACCGTGTTTGACAACGAAGTGGCTTATGTTGCGATGCACAAAAAAGGGAATCCTGAAACGATGCAGGATGATCCTCATTACGACGATTTGATGGGTGAAATTCTTGAGTATTTCAATCAGAAAAAACTTGAATACAAAAAGGCAGATTTTGCCAACTGGGTGATAGACCCTGGATTTGGTTTTGGCAAAACAACTGAGCATAACTTCCAGCTATTGAATCAATTGCAGAAATTCAGACAATTCAACAAACCCTTGCTAGTTGGAATTTCCAGAAAAGGAATGATTTGGAAGACACTCAATGGAACCCCAGAAACGGCTCTAAACGGAACCACGGCATTGCACATGGCAGCATTGGATCGCGGAGCCAATATTTTGAGAGTACACGATGTAAAAGAAGCCAAAGAATGCATTGATTTGTTTTTGGCTTTGAAGGCATAATCCTCTTAACTTTGCATCATGCCAGGAATGATTGCACCCTCCATCCTTTCCGCCGATTTCGGCAAATTGTACGATGAAATCGAAATGATAAATCAAAGTGAAGCAGATTGGTTTCACGTTGATGTCATGGATGGCGTATTCGTGCCTAACATTTCTTTCGGTTTCCCTGTCATGAAGCCCCTGCAAGCCAAAGCGAAGAAAACGTTAGATGTTCATTTGATGATAGTGGACCCCGATCGTTATACCAAAACCTTCGCCGATGCTGGTGCTCATATCTTAACGGTTCACGTTGAAGCTTGCACACATCTACACCGAACCCTCACCAACATCCGAAATCATGGGATGAAAGCAGGTGTTGCGATCAATCCTCATACGCCGGTGGAATCAATCAAAGAAGTATTGTATTTGTGTGATTTGGTTTGTTTGATGAGTGTAAACCCCGGTTTTGGGGGTCAGTCCTTTATCGAAAACACATATGCCAAAGTAAAAACGCTCAAGGCCATGATCAATGAAGCAGGAACCAACACACTTATCGAAATCGATGGCGGTGTAGCTCTCAACAATGCCAAATTATTGACCGATGCTGGAGCCGATGTTTTGGTTGCCGGCAATACCGTGTTTGGCAGTGCAAACCCAACACAAACCATCGCAGAACTCAAACAACTAATCAAATAACGCAATCTTTTCTGCGTTAGATACTTGCGTGAAACATATCCTGTCGCTTCTACTTTTAACCCTGCTTTTTGTTGCGGCAAATGCCCAGCAAGTGATTCAGCGAGGCAAAGTAGTTCAGGATCTTTCAAAATCGCAAGGGAATGTGAGTCTTGCCAAGATCAAAATCCGGCTTTCCGACGATTCACAAATCGGGATTACGGATTCGGCAGGTTATTTCACTCCTTCGGAAACATTATTTCCAGGCGACCTCATTTTTGGATATCGCAACGGTGAAAAAGTATTTGGTTACAAATGGCTAAATCCTTCAATGAGAGATAGCCAAACAACGCGAACCCCAAAAAACATCAATCCAACCATTGATTTACAAACAATTACCCTAGGAAGTGGCTTAGACCTAATTGGGGAAGTAAGAATCAGAATTTCTCAAGGCGGACCTTTTTTGGAAGAAATCAAGCCCCAAAAATTGCAACTGAACCCCTCCATGGGAAATGGCATTGAATCTTTGGTGAAAACTTTCATCGGGGCATCATCAGGAAATGAAATGTCGAGCCAATACACTGTGAGAGGTGGAAATTATGATGAAAATTTGATCTATGTAAACGACATTGAAATTCTCAGACCCCAGTTAATCAGCAGCGGTCAGCAAGAAGGACTGAGTTTTATCAATTCGGATTTGGTCCAATCCGTAAAATTCAGTGCAGGCGGATTTGGAGCGCAGTACGGCGATAAAATGAGCTCGGTTTTGGATGTAGATTATATCCGTCCCGATTCGTTTAAAGGCAGTGCAACCATAGGCACAATGCTCAGCAGCGCTACAGTTAGTGGCAAAAAGAACCGGTTTTCTGGATTTTTAGGAATTCGAAATTTCAACAACTCTCTACTAACAAAAACATTGAATGTAAAAGGCAACTATTCGATGCATTTCAATGACCTGCAAACCCAAGTCACATATAAACTGCATCGCAAACTTTTCATCGATTTTTTGGGAAACCTCGCAAGCAACAATTACACGTTAAACCCAACAAGCAGAAGTACAACATTTGGTACCATCCAAAATGCCTATCAGTTGGATGTGGGAATGGGTGGACAAGAGTCGTTAAAATATCTATATGGGATGGGCTCATTGACATTGCGTTACACACCGAATATCAAAAATGAATTCAAATGGATGTTGAATCACACGTCCATTGAAGAGCAAGAAGTGTTCGATGTGGAGGGATTGTATTATTTATCGCAATTGGATCGCGACATGGGGTCGAAGACCTACGGAAAACCACTAAAAACGCTGGGGTACGGGTATTACATCGACCATGGTAGAAACAGAATGATGTCGGGCGTTACCCAATTTGCCCACATCGGAAAGATTGGTAAAACCACCGATGCATTTTCTTGGAATTACAGCATTCGATTGAATAAAGAGAGTGTAGACGACAAAATCGCTGAGTGGTATTACAACGATAGCGCAGGATATAACATCGCACCCTTTGGAAGAATGGAGGATAGTATTCTTTTCGACAATTATATCCTAGCCAAGAACACCTTGAATTCATACCGAGGAAAGGCCCACCTCGCCGGTCAGTGGAGATTAAGCAAGCGTCAGCAAATTTGGCTTACTTCCGGTGTAAGAACTCAATATTGGACCGTGAATCACGAGATGCTAATCATGCCAAGAATGAGTTTGAGTTGGGAACCCCATAAATCATACAATGAACGTCAGCGTTCAGATGCGGCCAAAAAGCCGGATGTTCTTTATAAATTGGCTATTGGGGCCTATCATCAGCCAGGATTTTACAGAGAACTGCGAAATTTCGATGGCGTATTGAACCGTAGATTGTTGGCGCAAAAAAGTTGGCATGTAGTTACGGGCTACGAGCGATACTTTTTCAATGGTGGTAGAAAATTCAAATACACAGCCGAGGCCTATTACAAGGGCTATCAAGATTTGGTCCCTTACCTATTTGACAATATTCGAATTCGATATTATGGAACCAATTCAGCCAATGGATTTGCTTGGGGTGTTGACCAAAGGATATACGGAGAATTCACAAAAGGGCTGGAGAGTTGGTTTACCTTGGGAATCATGCAAACCAAGGAGAAAATCACCTACAACGATGAAAAAACAGGAAATTCCATCACAACGGATTATTTGCGTAGACCCACAGACCGACGTGTAAATTTGGGTGCTGTTTTCCAGGATCAAATGCCGAACAATCCGAGTTTGAGAGTGAATTTGACCATGAATATTGGAACAGGTATTCCATACTACTTGGATGGAAAAGCCCGTTATACAACAACGCCTAACATCATTCCACCCTATCGTCGTGTAGATATAGGATTTAGCAAAATTTTCGAACCCAAGAAATACATGTGGGTGGCGAAGATGGGTATGAGCAATGCTTGGTTAAGCATCGACATTTTCAATTTGCTCGACATCAACAATGTGATCGGCTATAGTTGGGTGAAGGACCTACAAAACAACCGATATGGTGTACCGGATTATCTCACCGGTAGACGCATCAACATCAGACTTTACGGCAGTTTTTAATTACCACCGCCCATCGGCGTTGATCCACCGGGAGTTGTTCCACCCGAAGTACCGCTGCCAGTTGGTGCATTACCCGATCCATTGTTCTGCAAAGCTGCTTTCTCCTCTTCGCACTTGGCCAATCTCGCTTTCGCATCTAGAAGTTGTGCTTGGGCTGTTTTGAGTTGGGACTGCAAGGTGCTTACTTCTGCTGTTTTTGCATTTAACTTGTCTTGTAAATCTTTGATAGCGATGTCTTTATCGTCGATGGACTTCTGACAATCATCCAAACTCTTTCTACCGGCATCTACTTCCCCGTTGAGTTGAGTAATCGTCATCTTCAATTTAGAAATCTCAGATTTCAGCGCATCAATTTCCGAAGAACTCGTGCTACTTCCTGCCGCAGCCAATTTGTCCTCGCAGGCTTTCAAATCTGCTTTTAGCTGTTTGAGGGCTTTTTGACAATCTTGATATTCAGCCATTAAAGCGTCGTATGCATTTTTCTTGGATTCCAAATCCACTAAGGCCTGAGAAAGCGAATCGCGAGTTTTGCTGCAATCATTGCTTGAAGATGCATTTTTGAGCGCTACTTCCAATTCGGCGATGCGTTTCTTTGCAGCTTCCAAATCAGTCAAAGCTTTGTCTAACTGATCCTTGGGGATACACAACTTCAATTTGGCTTCAAGATCTTTGGTTTTGGCCTGTTCCGCAGATAGTTGTTGTTTGATGTCGGCAATTGACTTTTTCAACGTCTCCAGTTCGGCACTCAAATTGGCAGATTNNGGTGTGCAGTCCTCACCCACTGTTACAGCTTTTAATTGATCTTCCAATCGTTTCTTCTCCGCAGCAAGCACATCGATTTGCTTCTTCACTTCAATCAACGATTTTTCGCAATTGCTGGATTTAGACTTTTCGATGGCTAAGTCAGTGGCCAATTTCTGATTTTTCAACAACTCAATTTGCAACAGACTGTCGCATCGTTTGGCTTGTTTATCTATTGGCGTAACTGCTACGGCCTTCAGTTGAGCATTCTCCGCTTTGAGTCGATCATTTTCGAATTTCACCCTGTCCAACTCCAAACGAATTCGATCATCGTCCGCCTTCAAGCGATCATAATCGCCTTTCCATTTCACAAGATCCGTTTCACAATTTTTGGCTTTATTGCTTGCTTCAACTTCTTTTAATTGGATATCGGACAGTTGTTTTTTCAGTGCTTCTTCCCTTTTCTTGCAATCATTCAATGCTTGTTGAACCACAGGATTGATAGGTGTTGGCGTATTTTTATTCACCACCACTGTATCGTGTTTTATTACGGATTTAATTTCTGTCTTGACGATGGTATCTCGAACAATCTTAACAATTGTATCATGTGTCACTTTTTCTTTTATCTCTTCATTCACCACCACTGTAGAATCTTGTGAAACAACATCATATTGATCCGTATAGCGATTACAATCCCCAATCTTAGACCTAAATCCAATGTAAAAACTGGCACCTTGTGTACCCGTATTTCTCATAAAATTGCCCAACCCCCAAAGGTTGTTACTTCCAATGATGATTGGACCAAATCTCACAAAACCGCCCACTTGCAATTGCGTATAATCGTTTGCAAGACTAATAGGCATGCCATATTCAAATCGCTCTGACTGATATCTAGGAACGAAGCTCAACGACGATGATCTGCGAAGACCTGGCATATCTACCGGCTTTAAACTGTGAACCAAATAACCACCCAAGTGCCAGTTTCCAGAACGAATGTCCATTTGCATATTGAAGGCCATTGGCGTGTATGTAGTAAAAGATCTCTGCGTGTTTGAAGGCAATTTTGTGGCCGCTGATTCTATTTGNNATGGAAAATGCCGAATCCATTTTATAACTATAATTGGAAACGCCAACCGTATTACTAGAACCATCGTATGCGATAAAACCGATGTCGGTTAAGCTTGCGCCAAATTTCACTTTATAGGTTCGTTTCAACTCTCGTTCACATCCGCTAAATGAATGTAAATCCAACATCATCCCCGGTCTTAATTCATACATAAAACCGATATCAGCACCGGCGCCAACGCCAGACATCAAACCAAATTTCAATCCCAATGGTGCATTCATGGTACTTGATGCAGATTGGGCATCGGTATACATATAAGATGCATTCAATTGATTGAATTGCAGATTGTTATTGCCAAGATATTGAACTTCCATCGTGCTAGCACTCAAATGCGCCGCACCCATTCCAATTAACAATTTTGTAGTCGCACCCCATTTGAAAGCAGAAAATCCTTTTCTGGCACTTGCATCGCCGGCGTAGGAACCAAACGACAAATACCATTCTTGATATTTATCCGTATTGAACGCAAATGGCGTTTGCTGTTTGATGGTTCCACCGATGTTTTTATCCCAGGCCGACCTTCCATAACGCAAAATATTCCCCAAATCAGGACTCACTCCTTGAAAATTGAAACCAGAAACGGCTTTTACACCCAATCCAAAACCCACTTTGTTGTCGGCCATAAAAAACATAGACGGACCATAGGTTTCATTCAAATAATTCAGGCTCCAATTTTGATTTTGTGATTTAGGCATCCATGTTTGATCCATTCTCAAACTGCTCGATTCATGCTTCCAAGACGATGCAAAGCTGCTCTGTGCCTCCAATGATGTACCCCACCAATTCACGTAAAACCTTTTCGAATAGTTCGATGCAACATTCGCCGGATTCATAAATACCGAATACGGTGTATTTAAATCACCCACTACCAAACCCAAAGGCTGTTGCGAATACACTTTACCGGTGGAGAAAAGAGAAATGGCTATCAGGGCCCATTTGCAACGATTGAAATTTATCATAACTTTCATTTAAAAGTAAAACAAAGTTAAAGCATTGATAGGGAATTGCCTATATAACCAAGGAAAACCGAATTTTCATCCGCACAATGATTCGATTTAACGAATGATATAAATAAACTGTAAAGCGCATCTTAAATTTGGAACTCTTACCATGAAAAAGTTTCTCAAGTATTTCATTACACTATTGGGCGGTTTCGCGCTCGGCATCATTTCCATTGCCCTTGTTTTTGGTATTTTCATTTCGGGTCTCACTTCAAAAATGAGCAGCAAAGAGGAAGAAGAACTTTCGGAAGCTACCATATTGAATATGACGTTAGGTGCAGAAGTGAATGAAAGAAGTACTTCAAACCCATTAGACGATATCATATCAGCGGCTAGCAATGAAGCGCCCTCATTGGGACTTGACGACATAATAAATGGATTAAAAAAGGCGAGCACCGATAGCCAAGTGAAAGGCATTTATTTGGATTGTGGCAGTTATGGGGGTGGCATGGCAACAGCGGAAGAGATCCGAAATGCAATTTTACTTTTCAGAAAATCAGGAAAAACAGTTGTGGCGTACAGCGGACTGTATTCCGAATTGGGTTATTACATTGCATCGGCTTGTGACAGAGTAATATTAAACCCTAGAGGATTTCTTGAAGTGGATGGAATTTCGGCAAAATTCGTCATGTACAAAGGGCTATTCGATAAACTGGGTGTGGACTTTCAGGTATTTCGTGTAGGAAAATTTAAATCCGCGGTGGAGCCTTTTATTCAAAAGGAAATGTCCGATGCCAATCGTGAACAAGTGACCGCCTACATTACTTCACTCTATAAATTCCAAATTAAAAACATCGCAAGCAGTAGAAAACTCTCAATGGATACTGTCTGGCAAATCGCAATGCTATCGAAAGCTCAATTGCCCAAAGACGCGAAATCTTTGGGGCTGGTTGACGCATTGGAATATGAAACCGAAGCCAAAAATGTCGCCGCCAAACTTGCAAAAATGAGACCTGAATCAGCCCATTGGTTTGATTTTGCGAAATATGCAAAAGACGCCGACCCCTATACCTACAGTGAAAACAAAATTGCTGTGATTTATGCCGTGGGCGAAATCATGCCTGGGAAGCAAAATCCCAATGAGCAGATTGGCAGCAAAACATTTATCACACAATTACACAAAGCCCAAAAAGATGCTAGCATCAAGGCCATTGTAATACGTATCAATTCACCGGGAGGAAGCGCATTTGCTAGCGATGAGATGGCACATGAAATCATTGCTTGTAAGAAAGTAAAGCCTGTAATTGTTTCATTTGGCGATGTTTCAGCAAGCGGCGGATACTACATGGGCTGTGTTGCGGATAGTATTTTCGCCCTGCCTAACACAATTACCGGTTCCATAGGCGTATTTGCCCTATTACCAAACACAGAGAAATTATTTGGGAACACAATGGGGCTCAATTATCAAACGGTTGAATTGGGTGAATTGTCGGCCGGATGGCGACCAGACCGACCGCTTAGTGCGAAAGAGCAAGAAAAAATGCAGTTGATGGTGAATAGTATCTACGACGACTTCATCACGACTGTTGCCAACGGACGAAACTTAACCAAAGCCAGAGTTTCTGAATTGGCAGAAGGAAGGGTTTACACTGCTGAAGACGCATTGCCTTTAGGGTTGATTGATGGTTTGGGAGGTATCGATAGAGCCATAACCTCGGCTGCTAGAAAAGCCAAAATCAAAGACTACCGCGTTGTAAAATTCCCAGAAAACGAAGATTGGCTAAGTCAGATCTTACAAGCCGATGAAGTAAACAAAGCGAAATTCCGCGCAATCGCTAAGACAACGGGCATCGACCTAAAAACTTTACAACAAATCGATCAGATCCAATACTTGCAAGGCCCCCAATACCTACTCCCTTGGTCGGCAAAAATGCACTAATTGTCGATTCACAGTCAATTCAACCTTACTTTGGAAACTTAAAACACAGAAATAGTTTCCATAGTGGGTTTTAATTCTTAATTTTGCGCCAACTTATGGAATTGGTGCATAGAGTCCAACTTACCGCAGAGCGATTGTTCAGTCGTTTTGGCGTGAAAAGTGTCACCATGGACGATGTTGCCAAAGAAATCTCGATCTCTAAAAAGACACTTTATAAATGCTTTAGAGACAAAGAGAGCTTGGTAATGTGTACGATCGAATCGCACATGCAAGAAACAGAGCAAGCCATCAGTGAGATCATTGCTGTTGAGGAAAATCCCATTTACCAGTTGTACAAAATCACGCAGTACATCATCGGCAATCAACGACGGTTTAGCCCCAGCATGATGTATGATTTAAAAAAGTATCATCCCAACAGCTTCCAAATTTTCGAAAAGCACAGAAGCAGTCATATCGTAAATCACATCAAACAGAACATCGAACTCGGCAGAAATACAGGACACTACCGCAACGATTTTGATGCGCAAATTATTGCTCATAGCTTCTCTATGCTGTCATTCAGCGTTTTTGAAAGCATTGAACTCAACAGTCTTCAAATTCCCCAAAACGATTTGGTCGTTGAAATCATCCGTTACCACCTAAGAGGTATTTCAACATTAGAGGGACTCAAAATCGTGGATGAAATCAATTGGACAAACAAACCTTAGAAAAATTAACATGAAACGCATAGTCATCCTTTCACTTCTCCTCGCCCAATTGTCGTTGCGCGCGCAGGAGGTCAAACAGTTCAGCCTCCAAGAAGCATTGGCGTTCACGGAGCAGAACAATCTCAGCTACTTAAATGCACAGTACGACGTGCAAATCGCGAAGGAAACCGTAAAACAGACTACTTCTTATGGCTTGCCTCAGGTAAGTGCTTCTGCCGGATTCCAACAGTATCTTACAATCCCTGGTAACTGGGTAAACAACTTCACCAAAACCCCGGGGTCTTCGGCGCCTGATTTTATCTTTTTGCGATTTCAACAGGAATACAGCAGCAATGCCGCAATTTCTGTAAACCAATTGCTATTTGATGGAACTTACATCGTTGGGTTACGTGCAAGTAAAGCCTTCATGGGGATGAGCGATTTGTTGAAGCAAAAAGCCTTGCGCGACGCACAATTGAATGTCGCCAAAGCCTATGTAACCGCAGTATCTACTCAGAAAAACCTAGACTTGATTCAAACCAACATCAAATTGCTAGAGAAATCGCTTCACGATGTTACTGAAATGAACAAAGAGGGTTTTGTTGAAACGTTGGACGTAGATAGATTGACGCTTTCATTGAGAAATCTTCAGCTGCAAAAAGAAAAGTTGGAAAATGCCATTGTCATCACCAAAAATGCCTTGAAAATGCAAATGGGATTGCCTTTAGAAACTGAAATTGAATTGACCGAAGACCTTGAAAAGCTAGAAAATTCTTTGAGTATTGAGGACATCACAAAAACAACATTTTCTAGCAGCAATCGCATCGAACACAAATTGCTAGAGCAAAGCATCACTTTAGGAAATTTGGACAAGCAGCGTTACAAAGCAAGCTCATTGCCTTCATTGATTGGATTCTACCAGAATCAGAAAAGTACATTGCGCAGTGATTTCAATTTCTTTCAAAGCAACTTGCCTGTGAACAATTCATGGGTTCCCTCTTCTGTTTACGGCTTTAATCTTAGAGTACCCATTTTTGCGGGCGGATTGACACAGTCGAAAATTCGCGAGGCGAATATTAAAATCGAAAAGGCCAAGAATGATATGGCAAATTTTGAGCGTTACGCCGCATTTGAATATAACAACGTGGTGAACAGCTATGAGGTGAACATTCAACAGGCCATCAACCAAAAAGAAAATTTGGTCTTGGCTCAAAAGATTTACGACAAAGCCACTTTGAAATACAAAGAAGGGGTTGGAAGCACCTTAGAAATCATGCAAGCGGAAACAGAGCTCCGCACTGCAAACAACAATTACATGAATGCCATTTACGATCTCGTCATTTCAAAAATCGATTATAGAACAACTACAGGAACACCTTTAAAATAAAAAAATCCATGAAACGCAACATCATATTATTCAGTGTTTTGGCTACTTTAGCCTTTAGCGCATGCGGTGGCAAAAAAACCGCCGAAGACAGCAAGCAAGCAAAATTAGATGCACTTAAAAAAGAGATTGCAAAATTACAATCTGAAGCCAGTGCCCTAGAAAAGGAATTGAACAAAAAAGAAGGAAATAACAATGGAAAAGCCGTTGAAATCACCACCATCAGCAAAGGGGTTTTCCAAAGTTATATCATGATTGAAGGGTCGGCGGATGCCAATGAGAGCACCATCGCTACGCCAAAAGTACCTGGAACCATCGTAAGAGTATTGGTTCAACCAGGAGCAAGTGTTACTGCGGGTCAGGTTTTGGCTCAACTGGACAATACAACCATTTCCCAAGGTCGCAACGAATTGCAACAACAATTGATTTATGTGACTACCCTTTTCGAAAAACAGAAAAGACTATGGGAAAAAGGTGTGGGAACAGAAGTACAATATCTTTCTGTGAAAAACCAAAAAGAAGCACTTGAAAAGAGCATGAAGACGTTGGAAACACAAATCGACATGTACAACATCAAGGCCCCAATTACGGGTACCTTGGAAAGTGTAGATGCAAAAGTGGGTCAAGCCGTAGCCCCTGGCCTACCCTTGTTCCGTGTCATGAACTTAAGCAATATCAAAATCAAAGCCGATGTAGCAGAATCATATTCTAAGAAGGTGAAGGCCGGCGATAAAATCAAAATTTATTTCCCAGACCTTCAAACTGAAATTGATGCGAAAATTTCTTTCGCATCTAAGTACATCGACCCATTGAATCGCACATTCCGCGTTGAGACCAAGTTGCCACACGTAGACAATTTGAAGCCGAACATGATTGCAAAATTGAAAATCGTTGATTACGAAAATGCAAATACCATCAGCGTAAATTCAAATTGCATCCAAACCACCGAAAATGGCAGTTATGTTGTGTTAGCTGTACCTCAAAAGAATGCAAAAGGTGAAGCAGGTGCATTTGTTGCCGAGCGCAGAACGATTACAACCGGCAAAAGCAGCGATGGCAAAACTGAAATATTGAGCGGATTGACCGAAGGTGATTTGGTAATTACCACCGGATACCAAGAACTGAACAACGGCCAAGCCATCACTGGTGAGTGGATGAAGGGCAATTAATTCCAAACAGATGAGCAAATTCAAAGAATTTAAGCCCACGAGCTGGAGTATCGATAACAAAACCAGCATTTATATCATGGCGATATTTATCAGTATCGCCGGGATATTTTCCTACAACTCTTTGCCCAAAGAACAGTTCCCTGATATCGTAATTCCGACAATTATTGTTCAAACGGTATATCCTGGTTCATCTCCCAAGGACATTGAAAACCTAATCACAAAGCCACTTGAAAAGAAAATCAAGTCCATCAGTGGTGTAAAAAAGCTCAAAAGCAATTCGATTCAGGATTTCAGTATCGTTACGGTAGAATTCGACACTGATGTAAAGGTGGATTTGGCGAAGCAAAAGGTGAAAGATCAGGTTGACAAAGCCAAGAGCGATTTACCAAGTGATTTGAAAACAGACCCAATTGTTCAGGAAATCAATTTCTCTGACATGCCTGTTTTGTACATCAACATCAGTGGTAACATCGATTTACAGTCGTTGAAGCGCTATGCCGAAATTGCAAAAGACAAAATCGAGAGTTTGCCAAGCATCACACGTGTTGACATTGTTGGTGCCTTAGATAAGGAATTGCAGGTGAATTTGGATTTGACAGCAATGGCAGGTATCGGATTAACGATGGACGATGTAACCCGCGCAATTCAATATGAAAACATGCGTATTTCTGGCGGTAACATCGATGTAGACCAAATGCAGCGTTCATTGAGTGTGAGTGGTGAATTTAAATCGAAAACTGAAATAGAAAACATCGTAGTTCGCACAGGAACTGGTGCTACCGTTTATTTAAGAGACGTAGCTCAAGTGGTGGATGGATTTAAAGAGAAGGAAAGCTATGCGCGTTTGGAAGGCAAAAACGTAATTACCATGAATGTAGTGAAACGCGCCGGAGAGAACTTGATTTTAACCAGCGATAAATGTCATGAAATCATAGAGGACTTGCAAAAAAACGGAACCTACCCCAAAGAAATGGACGTAGTTTTCACTGGCGACCAATCGGTTAAAACACGAACAACTGTACATGATTTGATCAACACGATTATCATTGGTTTCATTTTGGTAACCGTGATTTTGATGTTCTTCATGGGTGCAACAAACGCAATTTTCGTCGCCCTTTCGGTTCCATTGAGTTGCTTCATTGCATTCTTAATTATGCCAACCATTGGCTTCAGCTTAAACATGATTGTGTTGTTTGCATTCTTGTTGGCGTTGGGAATTGTAGTGGACGATGCGATTGTTGTTATCGAAAATACCCACCGCATATTCCATAAAGAAAAATTGCCTATCAAGGAAGCGGCTAAAAAAGCAGCAGGTGAAGTATTCTTACCGGTATTATCGGGTACAATGACTACCCTTGCCCCATTCGTGCCTTTGGCTTTCTGGAAGGGCATCGTGGGTAAATTCATGTTCTTCTTACCTGTTACATTGATCATCACATTGTTGGCTTCGTTGCTGGTAGCCTATATTATCAACCCTGTATTTGCGGTTGATTTCATGGAAGACGAACATGCTGTAGAAGACAAGGAGAAAACCAAAAAGGCGGTGCGCAGAACTACAATTGTCATGGGAATCATTACGATTTTGGGCTATGTTGGTGGTGGATTTGGAACTGGCAACTTCTTCTTGAGTTTGTTATTGGTTTATTTGGCTCACCACTATTGGTTGAGGCACGTAATCGTGAAATTCCAAACCAAAACTTGGCCATCGGTTCAAAACAGTTATGAAAAGATGATTACCTATTTGTTGGAGAAAAACCGTCCGCGGAAGACAATTTTTGCAACAATTGTTTTATTGATTGCCTCTTTTGTGATTACTGCAGTGCGCAAGCCCGGTGTGGTTTTCTTCCCTCAGGCAGAGCCAAACTTCACATATGTTTACTTAACGATGCCAACAGGTACATCGGCCAAACACACCGATAGTATATTGAAAATTGCAGAAAAACGCGTTTTCAAAACCATTGGTAAAGACAATCCCTTGGTTGAAAGCGTTATTTCTAACGTTGCCGTAGGTGCTACCGATCCACAAAGTGGGGATCGCACCACGGCAGGAAACAAAGCCAAAATCACAGTAGCTTACGTAGCTTTTGAAAAAAGAGAAGGACGTAGCACACTTGAGATGCTGAAGAAAATTAGATCTAATATTGGTACCATTCCTGGCGCTGAAGTTATCGTTGAACAAGAAAGAAACGGCCCTCCGGTAGGAAAAGCTGTCAACATTGAGATTCGCGGCGATGAATTCAATTCTTTGGTTAAAACTGCAGCAGAGTTAAAGACTTTGCTTGATCAAAAGAAAATTCCTGGTGTAGAAGAATTGAAGACAGATTTCATTAGTTCTAAGCCTGAAATTATCATCAAAATCGATCGTGAACGTGCAAACAGATTCGGTATAAGCACCGCCCAAATTGGAATGGCTTTGAGAGGAAGTATCTATGGAACTGAAGCGAGTAAGTTCAAAGATGAAAACGACGACTACCCTATTATGGTTCGCATCAAGAAATTGGATGCTAACAACTTAGACGCGTTGTTAAATATGAGAATCACTTATCGCGATATGGCAGCCGGTGGAATGATTCGCCAGGTCCC
>DDYM01000068.1:30646-32829 GCA_002347985.1 Bacteroidetes bacterium UBA2234 | reverse complement strand
CTTCCACCGCCGTAACTTCTTCAACAATTCCAACCTCTTCCACCGCCTCAAATTCCATGATCACTGCTTCCGGCGATGCCAATACTTCTTCTGTCACTTCAATTTCATTTGCGACTTCTGCAAATGGCAATTCCATATTTGTATTTTCCGCCTCCGGAACAAACAAGTCGATAACAACGTCGGAAACTGAATCCAACTCCGCCTCAAACGATTCATCTTCTTTTAACCCAGCCACCGGCTCCTGAAGGTCCGGAAACTCCATCGAAAGCAATTCGATATCCACTTCCATATACAATTGCGCGGCCAATAATTTAAGTCGACCCAACTTATCAATATCCATCAATTGGGTTTGGTCGTTTCGCAATTCGTGATGTATACTTGCTAAGTTATTTAGCACTTCTAACAGGGGAGTTTTATTTGCTTCCATTGGTAGCGGCAAGTTACAACAGCCTTTGAAATTTCGTCATGAGAGAATTTACACTTATCCACGGTTGCATGTTTGCAGGAAAAACCACTCAGTTGATTGGTTTATACAACGAAAGCTTGCGCAGTGCCGAGGAAAAGTTGGCGGTAAAGCCCTTGCTCGACAAACGGTACAATGCCACCACAATCAATACACACAGCGGAATTCAAATGCTTGCTCATCGCATTACAAAAGCAGAAGAAATCTATCCGTTGATCAATGAATTTACCAAAGAAATCTACATAGATGAGGTCCAGTTTTTTGGACCCTTTATCGTTGAAGTGATCGGCGAATTGATGATGAATCAGATCAAAATTGTTGCCGCCGGCCTCGATAAAGACTATATGGCAAGAGATTTTGGCCCGATGGGTGCGCTCAAAAAATTGGCCACTCAAAAAATCGAGGTCAAAGCGATCTGTCATGTTTGCAACAAACCAGCAAACCACACCTACAGAAAACCAGGCAACGATGATTTGTTATTGGTGGGACACACAGACGTGTACGAAGCGCGATGCGAGGAACATTGGCTCAGTGGAATGAAAGACCGTCTCGAAAACCTCACCCATTAACCCAAGTCAGCAATGAATCAACCGTCAAAAAACAACAATACTTTTCGATTAACCGCTTTATTCAAAGAGTTTTTTCAAAGTCAGCAGTCCGCGGGCATCCTCTTGGTATTGGCCACGATCACATCGCTATTGCTTGCCAATTCATCCATCGCTGAACAATACACATCGTTTTGGAAGACCGAAATCGGGAGTAATTTGGGAGGTTTTCACCTCAAACACAGTCTCACAGGTTGGATTAACGAGGCCTTAATGACCATTTTCTTCCTCTTGGTGGGATTAGAAATCGAAAGAGAACTATATATCGGGGAGCTCAGCAGCAGAAAACGGGCGATGTTACCCGTAATGGCAGCCCTCGGCGGCATGATTTTCCCCGCATTGGTTTACTTCCTATTCAACTTCAATCACCCCGAATCGATTTCTGGTGTAGGAATTCCAACAGCCACAGACATTGCCTTTGCTATCGCCATTATGAGTCTTTTGGGCGATCGTGTCCCCCCAGCGCTAAAAGTGTTCTTGACCGCGCTAGCAATCATTGATGATTTGGGTGCAATTGTGGTGATTGGAATATTTTATGGCAACGGATTTTCCGGCCTCTACTTGATTCTTACTGCCATTATTTGCGCTGTACTTTACCTTTTGAATCGACGAGGGAATGAGAATTTCTGGATATACCTATTTCTCGGACTTTCATTGTGGTTCTGCATGCTGCATAGCGGTATCCACGCTACCCTTGCTGGTGTAATCCTCGCATTTGCTTTACCGTTCAAATCAGGAAGCCCCGCTACCCTATCATACCGTGTTGAACACAAAATCCAATGGCCTGTCACTTATCTGATCCTACCATTATTCGCACTCTCAAATACGGCCATCACAATTAATTCCGAAATGACGGGAGCGCTGCTTTCACCCGAGAGCTTAGGAATCTTCTTCGGATTATTAATTGGCAAACCCGTTGGCATTTTCCTATTCAGTCTATTGGCCATCCAATTGGGAATCGCAAGCCTATCCAGCAGCATCAATAAAACAATGTTATTCGGCGCTGGAATATTAGGGGGAATTGGCTTTACGATGGCGATGTTTGTTGACAACCTAGCTTTCACAAACACCCAGCAAATCGATCTCGGAAAAATCAGCATTTTGATTGGCAGCAC
>DDYM01000068.1:23314-30618 GCA_002347985.1 Bacteroidetes bacterium UBA2234 | reverse complement strand
AGCCAAAAAACCAGCATCCCGTCAATTAACACCCGATACCATCGGAATAATTTAAATGCGGAAGGAAAAATAAACATCCATCCATAAACCGCAAGCAATAGAATTGTACCGAACGGAACTCCATCAAATACATCACCGTTTAAATCGTTGATTACCCAAAAGATTATTGTCAATAAAAAGAGCGACCCAACAGACATTCTCAGCATCTTGCCGGAATACAATATCCATAAATTGGGCGTATTGGAGACCGCATCTTTGTCTTTCTCGAAGAACTGCATCAATAAAACATTCAACAGAAAAACACAAAATCCCTGAATCCAAAACAATATCAACCCATCGGAAGGCAAACCGCGAAAAACGGCACAATCAAAAACAAAAGCGATGAGTACTGGACCCAAAAATGCGAGCCACGCCCCCCCTCTCCATTTTAGATAACAATACAACAACCCTCCCAAAATCAAATCGCGAAGACTCCATAACAAATCCAGAAAACCCATCCCATCGCGCGCACCAAAACCAAATAACGGCAAAACTAGGGTTAGCGTCAACACAACGAAACTGCCCAACAAAATCCACCCCACCGCCAAAATCAACTGCCAAGAAACGAATTTCACTCCAATTCCATCCCAAGAAATTGCATCAGAAATAAAATCGGCGGCGTAAACAATCACAATCAAACCCGCAACAATGAAACTCCAATCGGGAGGGTCTGAGGCTAACAATATATTGAATGCCACATGATTGTGCATTTGAGCCCGAATGGTCAAAAACACCAATGCAACCACTGGAATACCCAATGCCTGCGTTGCCAAAAAAGGCTTACCCTCTGATTCCCCCCATTGTTTAAAGGCAATCCAAAGGCGGGTTAACATGACTAATTTTTTAATGCAGTGATTTTCCCAATATTGGGGATTGCTCTTCTTAAGCTCTCTTCGATTCCCGCCGTCATGGTCATTTCACTCATACTGCAGGTACTGCATGCTCCTGTTAAGCGAAGTACCACATCCAATTCCTGACTCACTTCTACCAATTCAACATCGCCACCATCAGCATGCAAATAGGGACGCATCGTCTCCAAAACTTGTTCTACTTGCTGATTGATTTCACTCATGACGAACAAAAGTAATATTATTTTGCGATTTGTAACATACTCACTTGCTGAGCCAAGGCACCTGCAACTTGAAAATAGGGCTTTAATTCGATGGAATCTGAAGACAAACAGCCTTCGTCGATTCGTTTCATCAGCGCCGGATTCAACGGCAATTCCCCCAAAAACGGAACCCCATATTCTTCACTCAACGCCTTTCCTCCGCCTTCTCCAAAAAGTCTATATTTCTTTTCTGGCGCATCCTCTGGTGTGAAATAACTCATGTTCTCCACTACGCCAAGTATCTTCTTATTCACCGCTTCCATGGAGAACATACCCATCGCACGACGCGCATCTGTGAGAGCCATTTCTTGTGGCGTTGTAACAATTACTACGCCGGTTAATGGAACATTCTGCACCAAACTCAATTGAACATCACCGGTTCCTGGAGGCAAATCAATGATCAAATAATCCAAATCCCCCCAATCCGTATCCTGCACAAACTGTCGGAACGCCGAAGAAACCATCGGGCCTCGCCAAACAATTGCTTGACCGCGAGCCGTCATCAATCCAATACTCAACAATTTCACCCCCTTCGCCTCTACAGGAATCATGATTTGCTTTTCCCCCTTCATGTACATTTCTGGAGAAGATGAAATCCCAAACATGGTGGGCACACTCGGACCATATATGTCGGCATCCAACAAACCTACTTTGGCACCCATACCGCTGAGGGCTAGAGCCAAACTAGCAGACAATGTGCTTTTGCCTACGCCACCCTTACCAGAAGCAACCGCAATAACGTGTTTTACGCCGGGCAAAGTTTCAGACAGTGGAATGCTTCCTTTTACACGACTCGTAGTTGCTACTTCCACTTCAACGTTTGCATCAACCATCATTCGAATGGCTGTTTTACAAGCGTTCACCATCATGTCTTTCATCGGACATGCAGGCGTGGTTAATACGATGGTAAAAGTAATTTTATCGCCAATCACCAAATCCTCAATCATACCCAAGGTCACCAAATCTTTTTTTAGATCAGGATCGTCTACATGAGATAGCGCTTTGAGAACGGATTCGCGTGTAATCATTTGTTTCTACCGAACATTCGTTTAAAAAATCGCTGTTCAAAAGCCCAGAAATACTTGAACTGTCCGAAAATAAATCCATAGAACAACAATAGCAGATTGTAAACAGGCAGTATCAATATGTAATAGACCATATCAACCCACCAATCTTCACCCAAATAAGGCTTCACGAATTTCTTTAGATACATCACCGTAAAACCTGTTAAGGCAAATACCAACAAGATCACCCAAACCATCCATGCTTTCTGCACGTTCCAACGCGCTTTCAGTCGATTTATAAAACTCACGACACAAAGTTACTTGATAAACCCGAGCGAATAAATTTTGCTTACCGTTAAATGACAATTTTCCATGGACAAAAGATAAATTATAGACTTACATCGATAAAGGTGAAATTTGCGGCAATGGACGACATAAACATCGAAGATTCACAATTTGAGAACCCGGCCCTCAATTCAACCACCCAAGAATCAGCAGAAGTGAGAGGAGAGAGCAACAATACACAATTGATTTTAGTCCCCCTTCCCATTGGCGAGAACAGTTGGTTGTGGATGAATACGCCGCAATATATAGATTCAATCACGCCGATCCGACATTGGGTGGCCGAAGATGCCAGAACTCTAAGACGATTTTTATCGAGCCTGAAAGTGGGGATTCCATTGAACGATCTCGACATCTTCGAACTCAACACCCGCACGCCTCAAAAACAATTGGAAGCCTTTCTAAAAGAAATCCAAAACACCAAATTGATTGGGGTTGCTTCTGAAGCGGGGATGCCTTGTATTGCCGATCCAGGGGCGATGCTGGTTAAAATCGGACATCAGCGGGGTTGGGACATAAAACCCATCATGGGACCCAATAGCTTGATGCTCGCATTGGCAGGTAGCGGACTGAGCGGTCAAACTTTCACCTTCCATGGCTATCCACCAATCAATGAAAATGAACTCAAACAACTCACGCTTTTATTGAATAATAAGGCCACCGACAAGCACAGTCATTTATTCATTGAAACGCCTTATCGCACAGATCGCTTGCTGCAGTTTTTCTGTAAAAATTTACCACAAGACATGCTATTGTGTATCGCAAAAGACCTACAAGGCCCTTCGGAACACATTTTAACGCAACCCATTAGCGCTTGGAAACGAAAAGTAGAATCGCTGGGTAAAAGTCCATGTGTTTTTATTGTGGGACGATAGAATTCAAATCAGAATTTCACAAATAAAACGTCGATTTTCACCTTATTCACAAACGGAGAACAACTTCTGAAACGATTATTATAATTACACTGTTAAATTTGCATCAATCTATTTGTAGTCAATTATCATGAGAGACATATTCGACAAACTGCATGAGCGTATGGGACCTTTGGGTCAACACGCCGACGACGCACACGGTTATTACACATTCCCTAAATTGGAAGGACCGATTGGTCCACGCATGATTTTCCGCGGAAAAGAACGCTTGAACTGGAGTTTAAATAATTATTTGGGCTTGGCGAATCACCCCGATGTGATGAAAGCCGATACGGATGCAGCCGCTCAATTCGGTATGGCCTACCCAATGGGAGCCCGTATGATGAGCGGAAACAGCAACTACCATGAGCAGTTAGAACGCGACCTTGCGAGTTTTGTACAAAAACCCGATTGTATCCTTTTGAATTATGGCTACCAAGGTGTTTTGAGTGCTATTGATGCGCTCGTTGACCGCCATGATGTAATTGTTTACGATGCAGAATCGCATGCTTGTATTATCGATGGCGTTCGTCTGCACATGGGCAAACGTTTCGTATACAACCACAACAATATTGAGAGTTTAGAGCAACAATTGAAGCGCGCAACCAAAATGGTTGAAACCACTGGCGGTGCGATTTTGGTTATTACTGAAGGTGTTTTCGGGATGACAGGTTCTCAAGGAAAATTGAAAGAAATCGTTGAATTAAAGAGCAAATTCAATTTCCGACTTTTCGTTGATGATGCCCATGGTTTTGGCACGATGGGAAAAACAGGCGCAGGTACCGCAGAGGAACAAGATTGCATTGAAGGGGTTGATATCTACTTCTCCACTTTTGCAAAATCAATGGCCGGCATTGGAGCGTTTATCGCCTCTGAGCCACATGTGATTAAATTCTTGCGTTACAATATGCGTTCTCAAATTTACGCGAAAGCCTTGCCGATGCCTTTGGTTGTTGGCTCAATTAAACGTTTAGAAATGATTCGCACACAGCCTGCACTAAAGGAGAAACTGTGGACAATCACCAACGCTTTACAGAACGGACTCAAAGAAGCCGGCTTCAATATTGGCATTACCACAACTCCGGTCACTCCGGTTGTGTTGAACGGAACAATTCCTGAGGCCACACACTTAACCCACGACTTGCGTGAGAATTTCAACATTTTCTGCAGTATCGTAGTTTACCCTGTGGTGCCCAAAGGAATGATTATTTTGCGTTTGATTCCTACCGCGGTGCACTCTTTGGAGGATGTTCAAGAGACGATCCAAGCTTTTAAATCTATCAAAAACAAATTGGACGCTGGCGAATATCGCAAAGAAAAATTGGCCGAGTTCGCCTAATTTCGCCTCTGTCGTTTGGACAGGGTTGCGGTGTTAGGATTACGAAAAAATATCACTCAAGGGTCGTTCTGGTTCGCCATAACGACCCTTTCTATTATGGGAATTATCCGATGTCATTCCCAAGCCCAACGCATTCAAACCTTAAAGGAACTCCAAGGCCCCAAAGGGTTTGCCACCCGAGACAAAAACGAATGGCACAAATATTCCAGATCAAAATTTCGATCGTTCCGAAAAAATCAATTTGAAAAAAATGAGATTGATCAATGGATCCGGAATCCAAAACCAAACAAACCGATATCAAACAAATTGGCATTTGCCCTGTTGCTGGAGTTGCGAAAATCGCAAACAGATAAAAGTCATTTGCAATTATTGCAACCACAACTATCCAAAATTGTTGCGCAACAAAATCCGTTTCCTGCAAACATAGATATCAATGCAATCGACAGTGCCAGTCTCGACGATTTGCCGGGAATTGGACCCTCTACAGCAAGAAAAATTGTAAAATTCCGAGAAAGGCTCGGTGGGTTTTACGTTACTTCTCAGTTGATGGAAATTCCTAAAATCGATACCTTGCTTATCGAAACGTTATCGAAAAGAATTAAAATTGATCCCAGTAAATTAATTGAACTCAATACAAAAGTAGATTTTAAGCAACTGTATAAACACCCATACATCGGTCCTAGTAAAGCGAAAATCGTTGGGCCATTTTTGCAACAGCACCCCAATCTAAGCAAAGAAATTTGGCAAAAAATGCAGGGAATTACAACCGAGGAAAAACTAAAAATCGCGCCGTATTTAAAGTTCATTGATTAGGCATATCTCCACTAGACGAAGCCCTCGGTGCACACACAAATTTCTTCAAAGAAATGACTCATTCCATTATCACTTAAGCCTATGGTTTAATATCTTTGTACTTATATTATGATGAATTTCCAAGACAGTGAAAGCGTATCGATGGTGAGACAAACCGTGCGCGATTTTGCCGACAAAAACATACGTCCACACTTGATGGAATGGGATGAATCTCAAACCTTCCCGATTCACATTTTTAAAGCGCTGGGAGAATTGGGTTTGATGGGAGTTTTGGTACCTGAAAAATACAATGGCTCTGGATTGGGATATTTTGAGTATGCCGCTGCCATCGAGGAATTGGCGAAAGTATGTGGTAGTGTAGGACTTTCAATGGCTGCACACAATAGTCTTTGCACCGGTCATATTTTGGCTTTTGCAAACGAAGAACAGAAACAAAAATGGCTACCCAAGTTGGCAACCGCAGAATGGATCGGTGCTTGGGGACTAACCGAAGCAAATACAGGATCTGACGCTTTGCGTATGCAATGTGTTGCGAAGAAGGATGGAGACCATTGGGTAATAAACGGATCAAAAAACTGGATCACCCATGGCATCACCGGAGATGTTGCAGTTGTTCTCGCTAGAACCGGAGAATTGCTTGATTCCAGGGGAATTACAGCATTTGTTGTTGAAAGAGGTACTCCAGGTTTCAGAGGTGGCAAAAAAGAAAACAAATTGGGAATGCGCGCCAGCGAAACAGCAGAAATGATTTTTGAAGACTGTCGAGTTCCAGAAACCAACATTTTGGGAAACATCGGCGATGGATTTATCCAAGCCATGAAAATTCTTGATGGAGGTCGAATTTCAATCGCTGCTTTGTCGTTGGGAATTGCCAAAGGCGCTTATGAGGCCGCATTGAAGTACTCCAAAGAAAGAGAGCAGTTTGGTCAGCCTATCTCCAATTTCCAAGCGATTGCATTTAAATTGGCCGACATGGCAACCAGAATTGAGGCCGCCGAATTGCTCACACAAGAAGCCGCAGACAGAAAAAACAAAGGTTTGAATATGACCAAAGAAGGCGCGATGGCAAAATACTACGCCTCCGAGGTGAGTGTATACTGTTCCAACGAAGCCGTGCAAATCTTTGGTGGTTATGGATATACGAAAGATTTCCCGGTAGAAAAATTCTACAGAGATTGCAAACTTTGCACCATTGGCGAGGGTACAAGCGAAATTCAAAAACTTGTAATTTCAAGAAACATCTTGAAAGATTAAAAGAACTTGCCTTTATCGATAAAAACATCTATTTTTGTGACCCAAATAAAAATTTAACATGCTTATAATTAACGTAAAAGAAAACGATTCGCTGGAGAAGGCATTGAAGAAGTTCAAAAAGAAGTTTGAAAAAACTGGTGTTGTGAAAGAACTTCGTGCTCGTCAGGCATTCGAAAAGCCCTGCATTACTAAGCGTATGCAGAAGATTCGTGCCGCCTACAAGCAGAAAATGCAAATGGCAGACGTAGAAGCATAAGCTTCCGTTTGTAAAGCATTGGCTTGTCCAATCGCGTCATATATAGACTTTCTAAAAAAGCCACCCTTCGGGTGGCTTTTTTTCATTCCCCCCATGAATAAAATTCCATTTACAAATTCGCTTCCCCAACTCATTACATTCACCCCAAACTCAGTTCGGAAACCCCCAACCCACTTCCGAAACCTCAAACTCTTCTTCGGAAGCATTACTCCTCCCAAACCACAATCACCCACCC
>DDYM01000068.1:20095-23276 GCA_002347985.1 Bacteroidetes bacterium UBA2234 | reverse complement strand
CAACTCACTTCCGCGGATGCAAAGCATGGATCTGCTTCAACTTCTCAAAAGAATTCTTAGTATATACTTGGGTGGCCGACAAATTTGCATGACCCAAAATGTCCTTAATCGCCAATAAATTCGCCCCATTGTTCAACATATGCGTCGCAAAACTATGACGCAATACATGCGGACTCGTCTTCGCCGCGTGTGAAAACAACTTCAAATACCGATTCACCAATCGATACACCAACATCGGGTACAATGGCTCCCCCTTCTCTGTCTCAAAGAGATAAACGCCCACATGATTGCCCATATAATCCTTGAGCCAATCCACCACCTCCGGATGCATTGGAATGATCCTCTCCTTATTCCGCTTCCCTAACACGCGCAAACTCCCTCTATGGAAATCAATATCCCCTGCCTTCAACCCAATCAATTCGCTCAATCGCATCCCGGTGGTATAAAACATGAGCAACAACAATCGATCCCTCTCCCCATTTTCCACCTCGTTCCAAGGAAAATTCGCAAACATATTGTGTAAGTCCAACGCGGGAATATCCTTCACCAACATCTTCGGCATCTTCGGCAGAATAATCTTGCTCATTGGATCGCCAACCATCAACCCCTGTTTGCGCAAATACTTAAACCAACCCCTTACACTCGACACTTTGCGATGCACACTGCGCGATGTCAACCCCGCCTCCAACAACATCGCCATAAAACCCCGAATGTGAATCGCCTTGCACTCCGCCAGCGAAGCCACATACTGGGTTTCCAAAAAATCTTCAAACTGCTTTAAATCGCCGCTATAGGCCGAAACCGTATGAACCGACATGCGTTTTGTTTTTGCGATATAATCCAAAAACTGATTGCGCAACGATTCAAATGCAACGCCCATTATCAACAAATAAATTTAACTCAATCAATCGTGGCCAACACCTTCAGCTCAATCCCGATTGGCGTAGGCAAACAATTGATTTCTAACGTTGTCCTGCAAGGAGGATTCTCCCCAAAATACTCTGCCCACAAGCGATTGTAGATAGGGAAATCATCCTTCATATTGGTCAAAAAAACCGTTACATCTACAATCTTATCCCAAGAACTTCCTGCATCTTCCAATATCCATCGCACATTCTGAAATACACTCCTGCACTGGGTCTCAATATCGTAACTCTCAATCTCACCAGCCTCATTCAAGGTGACACCCGGAATCTTTTTTGTCCCGCGCTCCCGTGGACCCACCCCACTCAAAAACAACAAATTGCCTACGCGTTTGGCATGAGGATACAACCCCACTGGCTCGGGCGCTTTTCCACTATTGATACTTTGATCAGACATAAAACAAATCTAAAGAAGACGACTCGATCTACACGAATCTACATTTCAACAAATAGGAATCTGTCATTCCTATGGACATATCACTTTTTTGAGCCCGCTGGCATGGCCGATTTTACCGGCGCAGATTTCACTGGTGCAGGCTTAACCGGAGCAGGCTTCGCTTTTGTCCAAATTGGAGGCGTGCGATATACAATTGCACCGAAAGTGGCGCCTTGGGCCGACATTTTACCGGCTACCAACATCAACTTATTGTTGGGAGTAAACTTGGCTTCCTTGGCAGTACTGATCAAATTCTTTTGAACCGAAACACAAACACCCGTATTCACATCCCAAACACGAATCTCGCCATCATTTCCCGTTGAAACCAAGTATTGATCATTCTTCGTAAAAGCAACTGAATTCACTTTCCAAGTATGACCCAATAGTGTTTTCAAAGGTTTCCCCGTGGCGATATCCCAAATCACCACCGACTTGTCGTTTCCACCAGTAACAAGCATTCTCTTGTTATTCGAAAGCCCCAAGCAATTCACCGGCATTGTATGAATACCAGTAAATGTTTGATACACCTTCCCTGTAAAATCAATAGATTCCACATTGTTATTCCCATTGTTTGCCACAAAAAAGGTCTTTCCATTGGGTGCCGTCAACAAATCATTCACCGGTTTACCGTACGTATAAAGACGTGGCTTTTGATTGTTCGTAGGATTCACAATATCGTACAAACGAATCGTTCCATCCATAGATGCAGTTAATACGAACTTTCCGGTAGCTTCAAACTCAACCGCTGTAATCGCATCTCTGTGATCCATTGTCTGAAAAACCAAAGAACCATCCAAAATATTCACAACTCGCAAAGAGAAATCTTTTGAACCCGACGCCAACAAAGTACTGGCCGCATCAAAGGTTAAACAAGTAACCGCACCATTGTGGCCGGTAAATGTTTTTGCCAGTTTGAATCCACCCATCGAATCCATTGAGTAAAGCAAAATCTTTCTGTCCCAACCCCCAGTAGCCAACCATTTTCCATCTGGAGAAATCGCCAAGGATTCCGTGGATGAAGTATGACCCATTAATTTTTCTTGAACCGAAAAAACTGTATCTGTTGCCAAGATCACCGGACCTAGGTTTGCCGAATCAATTCTCTCAGTTGAATTAACGGCCACTTTACCAGGAGCCTTCTCAACCGGTGCACCGGGTGATTTCGCCGGATTTGATTTCGGTGCCGCAGGCTTAGATTGAGCCAACAATCCGCTCGACATCATCATAGTGATAGCCGTAAGAACAACCAATTTGCACGATTTTTTAATGGCCGAAAAATAAATCCTAGAGTGTAACATATGCTTGGGTTTGGACTATCAAAATTAAAGCCAAAACTCAGCGTAAAATCGGGTTGTGGATAATTGACTTAAATCAAGTGCTCATCAAACACAATTCCTTGATGCTCAAGCTTTTCCAAAATTGGCGCATACCACGATTTATCAAACGGCAAACACACTCCACGAGACGCACTCCCCTCTTCCAAAAAAGTTTCCACACCCATCGCAAGAGGCAATCCAACCGTTTTTGCCATCGCTGTTCTATCGCCGCCTTCTCCCATCACTTTCAAGACAGAATACCAGTGTTTTTCTGCACCCGAAGAATCTTGAAGACCCAATTTATGAACCATTACAACTTCATCGCGGTGATTTGCTTCCAATGCCCAGCGATCCAACAAAATCTGCTCTAATATCTGAGCACTGGACTTATCCGCAATCACCAAATTAGGACAGCCCAATTCCAGTTGCAAAAAACGCAAGTGCCCCTCAATATGGGTCAAATCCACACCCGATCTCCGCAACCCATCAATCCACAAGTCTGTATT
>DDYM01000068.1:0-20068 GCA_002347985.1 Bacteroidetes bacterium UBA2234 | reverse complement strand
ACTTGAGCCATCAAACGACCCACTTCCGACGCATCAAACAATATCCTTTGTGAATCAGTAAATCCTTGCACCACCAAAACATCCCATGCCGCACAAAAGTACCTTCGTCGCAACGTACCCCTCAACAAAGTCCTCGCCCCAGTGAGTCCATACAATTTCTCATACGTCAGACTATTGCGATTTGCATACACATCAAATACCCCAATTCCAGGCACTTCAATTTCCCTTGCATTGGAGAATATCAAATGACCGTCTAGCTGCATCACCTTCCCCTCTTCCTTCCAAATACTCGAACCGCCTTGTCCTGCCAACACCACATTGGTGGGATTCCAGGTAAACTTATATTTCCACGGGTTATTTTCACAGCAAGCCTCATCAACCAGACCACCGCAATGACTTTCAAATGTCACTACCTCCAAACCCAGAGATTTTGCGTGGTCAAACAACTTACTGGCCGACAAATGATCGATACCCGGATCAAGACCCAGTTCGTTCATAAACAACAATCCCTTCTCCTTGGCTTGGGCGTCCAAGGCCAGCATCCCCTCCGATGTATAACTCGCGGTAAACATATGACACCCATGTTCCAAACATAATTTGGCAACGGGCAAATGCATTGGGGGAGGAAGCACGCTTACAACCACATCCAAATTTTTCAATATATCGGAGACAACATCAGGATTAGACAAATCAGCTACCACCAAATGTGTCTTATCGTTCACCACAAATGATTGCTGCAATCGGTGAAAATCCAAGTCATATACATACAGTTCACGACCAACCCGAGCGCAATAAGACCCCAAATATTCAACGAGAAATCCTGCACTGCGTCCCGCACCCAATATCCCGATCTGTTTCATTGATTCCCTATTTTTTCGCCCTTTGTCGTTTCGCCTCATACAACAACAGCGATGCTGCAACGGAGACATTCAAACTATCCACTTTGCCAAACATGGGCACATTGATATTCAGTCCTTTATCTCGCCAAAAATCAGAAACGCCCTGACTTTCCGTTCCCACTAAAATTGCCGTGGTTTTTGACAAATCCGAATCCCATACACTCGATGAATTTTCCATGAATGTGGTAAAAAGATTGATTTCATTGGATTGAATAATTTCCCAAGCCCGCTGAACGGACATAACAAATAGCGGCACAGTAAATACGGTCCCCACACTGTTCCGAATCACCTGCGGATGATACGCATCGATGCGCTCGTCGCAAATTACAACCCCATCAGCCGCAGTGGCATCGGCGGATCGAAGCAGCGCTCCCAAATTCCCGGGTTTCTCAACCGACTCAACCAACAAATAAAGTCCTCCCGATTTTGGCTTCCACTCGTTGGGCTCTTTCGGCAGTTCAAAAATGGCCAAGGCATTTTGTCCGCTTTCCCGAACAACCACCTTAGACCAAGCAGAATTGAGCACCTCAATCATCCAAGTGGGATCTAACTCTATCCCCACGTTCAATAATCTCTTCAATTCCTGCCACGACATTTTATCGGGATTGATGGCCAACTGTTTTACAACAAGTCCCGATTTGATCGCCAAGCGTATTTCGTTGATGCCTTCCACGGTAAACATACCCGCAGCACGTCGATTTTTGGCTTTTTCTTGCAATGCCAAAACATCCTTCACCCATTGATTCTGTGCCGAGGTAATTGATTTGATCATAACCGTTAGATAGTAAAATTCAGGAATTTAGCCCATGTGATTGCTGTCGTCCGAAAGCCAATCAGCCTCCTTTTTGACGCGCAAGAAACGGGCAACGAACAGCCCAAAAAACATATTCGCAAGAACCAAACCTGGCAAACCCGACAAATAACTCCAAAGAGTTCCCATCTCCGCTGCTCTGATTTCCTTTACTAACTTATCAAAATCGTCGTTGCTCATGAATTTCATCTGACCAAGTCCATCTTGCAACTGTTCAATCAAAATGCTCTTGGTCTGTTCCACCAGGGTCACATCAACGAGACTGTAGAGCACGAAATCCGCAAAACTACCAATCAAAACTGCAAAAAACACCGCGCGAAGACAACTCATTAATGCCTGCTTGTACTGGTAATGACTGCCTTCTAATTGCTTGCGATCACCCAGACCGCCCATAATCATTGCGGAGAGGATAATCAGGAACGACAAGACCGTAAAAGCCGGCAAAAAGCGATATTCCCAGTGTTGGGTTAAGTAAACAATTACTTTAGCCACAAAAATGAAAACCCCCGCCAACAACCCCTGAAACACAGAGGTGCGATTCAACAACAACTTTATCCTATCAATCATGATTTTTCATAAAACAACCCTTGCGAATGGTTCCCAGTACTTTACCTTGAAGCACATCCGACTTTCGTGGAACATTGTAAGCCTTACTTGGATTTCGCTCATTTATCAAGGCAAATTCTCCTGTCAATGTAAACAGGGTTAGATTCGCTTCTATCCCCTCACCAATGGTTTCCACCGGAACACCCATAAACTGTCGATTCCCTTTATAGAGCAACGGCACCCACAATTCCGGCCTTTCATATTGGAATGCTTTGCACATTATCGCAAATGTTTGAACCAACGTGGCAGCACCCCAGGCCGCATAGTCGAATTCCAGTTTTTTATTCTCAATATCTTCTGGGTGATGATTTGACATCACGGAGGTTAACGTTCCGTCCAACAATCCCAAAATGAGTGCTTTTCTATCAGACTCTGAGCGCAACGGCGGCAACACTTTGAGGTTCTCATCAAAATCTAACATCGCCTCGTCTGTATACAACAAATTCAGAACTGGCACAGACGCATAAATTTCAACACCATCGGCCTTAGCTCGGCGAATCACATCTACACTTTCGGCAGCGCTCACCCCCAAAATTCTCAATGGTGTTTTGAGGTATTTTGCGAGCTCAATATCAGCCAGCAATTCCACCGTTTCACTCACCGCGGGAATTCCTTTGAAGCCCAGTGTTGCATTTACCAATCCTTCGTGAATTTTACCATCTGGAGCTAGGGCTTTTTGATAGGGAAAATGAATATAATTCAAACCCAAGGAATGGGCATATTGCATGAGTTTTGTCCGCAAACTCAATGATGCACTTCCCGTAATTCCATCGGTAAATGCCAATGCGCCGGCCTGATGCATTTCGTACATTTCGGCCATCTCCTTGCCTTCCCCGCCAACACTACTGTAACCCAATGGCAATACTTCTGCAGGCAACAATCTACCCATGTTTTTCGCCTGAGAAATCACAGATTCATTGTCGGGCTTGGGATTGCTACCACACAAAGCTGCAACTTGAGTAAAGCCTCCCTTTTGAGCCGCATCGCTGTATGATTGTAAAGTTTCTTTCCAAGGCTCACCTGGATCGGGGCAAACACCAAAGGGATCCATCCATCCCAACGAAACGTAGGCGCCTTGGCCATCAATTAATTCCGAAGCCGACAAACCCAAACCTTCACCCATTGCAGCAATCACGCCATCTTGAATCAATATTTCAACGACACAGTTGTGCGAGGGGTGACCTGGCGAGAACAGCGTAACGTTTTGAAGCAATGTATTATGAGTCATGGTTTTACAGATTGGGATGAAATATTTTTATCTCTTAATAATATAATAACAACTTCTACTGCGAAGAAAAACGCAGCCCCCCATATAAACAAGCGCCAAGGGGTGTTTAATGGGGCATTGTGAATAATCGGTGAAATACCATCACCGTTTGAAAGTTTAATTTTGTTGTTGGGGCCCAAATTGACCGAATCCCAACTTGTAAAACTGCGCAAATCCGATTCTTGTTTCCCCAAATTCAATGCAATTTGAACACTGTCTTTCCCTGCACTACCAACCAACCAAAACAAGCCGGGATATTGGGGTTGAGCACCTACATACATAGAAGTATGTTGGCTTGAATTGGACTGTAAATCAACTACGATGTTCCCGTATTTGCCGCGCAGCGAAGCTGCGCGCTCATCTACCTGCACATTCCCAGGCAACGGCAACAAATTTCCGCCAAATAACTCACCATACAAAGGCTGCTCCCCCACCGTAGAAGAGGCAACAATCTGAGTAAAAATGGGCAAGAACCAAGCCGACGATTTCAATTCCTGACTTCCATTTCTTAAATCACTCATCCAAACCCAATAACTGCCACCACCCTGATTGCGCTTTAATAAAATAGGGTCTCCACTTTCCAACTGAAGAACCGTTTCAAAATCCAACGTAGAACCCAACTTGAGAAATCCACCTACACTCGGCATCTCGGTTTTTTCCGAAATCGATTCGCCAAAAGCCTTCTGAAAAATGGGATGCTGGAATCCGCCGGCTTCGATGCGATTCGTTTGCATCGTCCCTCCGCCTGATGAACCCATTCCTCTAGTCACTGTTGCACCAGACCAATCTCCGCGCAATTCACCAAATCCCAAATTCAACTTTTTGCTACGTACTGGATCAATAAAAAATTGAAGAACTACCTTTCCCGCTGCCACAAAATCACTCAAAACCTGCAGTTCCTTATCTGAATAATTTCCATCATTGATCAATATCAGAGCATCGTATTTTGATAACCGTTGATTATCAGCATCCAACAGATCACTCCGATTCAAATCGATTTTCTTTAACAATGGCTGCGAAGCAAACATCGCAGTAACCGCATTGTCTGAACCCAAAACACCCACAATCGTTTGGATTTGCTTAACCGGATGAAGGTACTTCACATTATCATAACCAAACCCGTCGTTGTCTAAATTCAATGTACTCGCGGAAGAAAGCTCTGCTTCCGACAAAGGAAAATCAACATCAATCACCCCTTGCGCTTCCATTTTTACGGCTTTTACGTGGGTTGTCTTGTTGTTACTTATCAATCGAAGCGATGTTTCCTTGGTAGATTCTGAATAATTCCGAATTCTGGCTTTCAGAATCACATTGCTCGCCGCATCAACTCGCTGCCAAACACTCTCATACCAAACCGAATCTATCCCCACATTGCCTCCATTTTGCTCAGGATCCAACGGATACAATACATATTCCCAATTCACCTGGGTTGATGAATTCAACTGTATTTTCTTCGAGAAGGTCGATAATTGACCATCACCAAAAGCCATCACCTTTAACGATGATATTCCACCTTCATGGACAATTTCTTCTACTTGCGAAGCCCAATCAGACCATGAGCGTTGTTGAGGACATAAGGAAAGCGTGTCAACAATCGACAGAGCTTGGGCGGGCGACATCCATCCAAAATTGGCCAATGGATCTTGTGTAAGTATCCTTACCTGAATTTCCTGCTTTAAACCCATCACCATTTTCCTGGCCTGAGCTCTGGCTTGTTCCATCAAAACTCCATCCTGATTTTGGGTTCCCATGGAATAGGAATTATCGAACAGCACTACCACATGACTATACTCTTGCGTTCTAGAATTCGAATTGCAACTCGGCATTGCAAAGGCGAAGACCAAGCAAGAAATTGCCATCATTCTTGCCACAAGCACAATCCAGTGTTGTACTTTTTTTTGTTGCCTTGCATGTTGCAAGCGTTGTATCAAACGAAAAACGCCTGGAAAATAAACAGTTTGGGTTCTGTGGAATTGGAACAAGTGAATCAACAGCGGAATCGCTAACAAAAGCAATCCCCAAAGCATATTTGGCTGTTGAAAATGCATTAGAACAAGCCGTTCAGTGTGCTCTCTACTTTTTGAATAATTTCTGCGGCGTGCTCAGGATTTTCTTGAAAATCCATATCGTCAACATTAAAAATCAACAGTTTCCCGGTGTAATTGGCAATCCAGGCTTCGTAACGCTCATTCAATCGCTTTAAATAGTCCAATCGAATTGCATCTTCATAATCCCTACCCCGCATTTGAATTTGGTGAACCAACTTGGGAATCCCGGCCCGTAGGTAAATCAACAAATCCGGTGTCTCAATCTGATTACTGATGGCATCAAACAACTGCTTGTAATTTTCAAAGTCACGGGTACTCATCAAACCCATAGCATGCAAATTGGGCGCAAAAATGTAGGCGTCCTCGTATATCGTCCTGTCCTGAATAACAGTCTGTTTTCCGGAGCGAATCTTTTGGATATCCTTCCAACGCGTGGTAAGAAAATACACCTGCAAGTTGAAACTCCAACGCTGCATGTCTTCGTAAAAATCAGAGATGTACGGATTGTCATCCATGTCCTCCAATTGAACCTCCCAACCATAATGTTTTGAGAGCAAATTGGTAAGTGTGGTTTTACCCGCGCCGATGTTACCTGCAACCGCAATGTGCTTAGCCATACTGCAATAATACGAAGGTCTTGCACCCCCTTACAAATCATTGCAAAACAAAAGTTTTACACAATCCTCATACAGGCATAATTCCCGTAACTTTTCCATAAAAATCGTAGGTTTAGCCCTAATTTTGTAAGCAATTCATGCCAAGCAAAAAATCAGAGGCCACGGCCTCACAATGGGTACTTTTCAAACGAATATTAGCACTGGCAAAATTCCAACGCCATTGGATGATAATCGCCGTAATTTTAACAATCGTTCAAAGTGTTATCACCGCCTTTCAACCGTATTTATACAAAACCGTAATCGACAAAGTAATTATTCCAAAACAGTTCCAACTGCTGGAAAAATGGGCCCTAATCCTGTTGATTTGGCTCATCGTACAGGCTTTGCTCGGCTTCGCCAACTCATACATTTCAGAATCCATTGCCCAGTCCGTAATTCTCAAACTTCGTCAGTACATTTACGACCACCTAACTCGCTTAAAACTATCATTTTACGACAAAACACCGGTAGGTACTGCGGTGACTCGTTCTATTAGCGATGTTCAAACAATCACCGACCTATTTTCCTCCGGAGTAATTACAATTGCGGGCGACCTCATTCAAATCATCGTCATCATGAGCTGCATGTTCTACATGGATGTCAAACTCACACTGATTACCTTGACCGTTGTCCCCCTACTCTTGTTTGCCGCCAACCGATTCCGCAAAGGCATCCGCGATACTTTCCAAGACGTCAGAAATCAAGTGGCCAAACTCAATGCCTTTTTGCAAGAGCGAATCACAGGGATGCAAATCGTTCAGCTTTTCAACCGCGAAAAGGAGGAAAAACGTCGTTTCGACCAAATCAATCAGGCCCACCGTGATGCCAATATTCGCAGCATCTATTACTATTCGATCTTCTTCCCAATCGTTGAAGTTCTGGTTGCCGTGAGTTTCGCCCTTATCGTATGGTATGGCAGTGGATCTTTGGTTCGTGGCAGCATAGAATTCGGAGAACTTACCGCATTCATCATGTTTATCAATTTGTTTTTTAGACCGATTCGCGCCATCGCAGATCGCTTCAACAACATTCAAATGGGCATCGTTGCGGCAGATCGTATTTTTAAACTGATAGACGATGTAGAAAATATCGAGCAAACAACCGAGGTTGCCGCCCCAGTTTTCAGCGGAGATGTGAAATTCAATAACGTCTGGTTCGCATATCAGAACGAAGAATGGGTGCTTCGCGACGTAAGTTTCCACCTGCCACAAGGTAAAACCATGGCCATTGTGGGCGCAACTGGGTCGGGCAAAACAACAATTGCCAGTTTAGTCAATCAATTGTATCAGCAGCAAAAGGGAGAAATCTTGCTGGACGATATCAATATTCAGTCGTTGAATATCACTTCTGTTAGACAGCAAATTGCCCTTGTTCTACAGGACGTATTCCTCTTCAGCGGAAGTGTAAAGGACAACATTCGATTGCATAACGACGATATCGACATTCAAAAAATGATTGATGCCGCACGTTCGATTGGGGCCTATGAATTCATCGAAAAACTACCTGGAGGCTTCGATTACAATGTTATGGAGCGCGGAATGACTCTTTCGTTGGGGCAGCGACAACTGGTGAGTTTTATCAGGGCATTGGCTTTTGACCCCAGGATTATCCTATTGGACGAAGCTACGAGTTCCATTGACACAGAAACGGAACAGTTGATTCAAAAGGCAATTGATCGATTATTGGAAAATCGCACGGCCATTGTAATTGCGCATCGATTAAGCACAATCGCAAAAGCGGATGAAATTCTGGTATTAGAAAAAGGGGAAGTCAAGGAGCGCGGAAATCACGCCACTTTAATGGCCGCCGGGGGTCATTACGCCCACCTTTATGAAACTCAGATTGCTGAGTAATTAAACGATCATTTACTTTCTAAAGCATGGAGAACATCAGAATGGTTCTGATTTGATCCTTTCATGTTTACTTACAGCGCAGTATACCAAGGTGATTTATTATTTATCGCTGTTGCGTGTATTGTTCTTTGTCATTATTGGGGGTATCGTTATTTATCGTTATTGGGTGTATTAATCTTTGTCGTTGTTNNATGACTGAATATTAAGCTTCTACAACTTCTTCTTCGGCCTCGTCATACTTGGCAGCCATCATGCGATCGTATTCTTCCCTAGAACCAGTAATTACTTCCTGGAATCTACGCAAGCCCGTTCCCGCTGGAATCAAATGACCTACAATAACGTTCTCTTTCAAACCTCTCAGTTCGTCGATCTTACCCGAAATTGCAGCTTCATTCAATACTTTGGTTGTCTCCTGGAACGACGCAGCACTCATGAAACTCTGAGTACCCAATGACGCTCTTGTGATACCTTGCAACACAGGAGTAGCCGTAGCAGATACCGCATCGCGATATTGTACCAACTTCATGTCCTGACGACGCAATGTGCTGTTTTCCTGACGCAAATCTTTCAAACTCACAATTTGTCCGGCATGCATGTTTGTGCTATCACCTGGATCTGTTACAAACTTCTTATCCCAAATGTTATCGTTCTCCAAACGCAAGGTCCAACGGTCAGCGATTTCGCCTTCCAAGAAACGTGTATCACCTGGATCAACAATTTCCATTTTCTGCATCATCTGACGCACGATCACTTCAATGTGCTTGTCGTTGATAGTTACACCCTGCAAACGGTAAACTTCTTGAATTCCGTTCAATACATAACGTTGTACTGAAGCAGGTCCTTCAATGCGAAGAATATCTTGAGGAGTAATTGCACCATCACTCAATGGCTGACCCGCTCTAACGTAGTCACCATCGTGAACCAAAATATGCTTAGACAATGGAACTTGGTAATGCTTCACCTCTTCATCTTTTGAAGTGATGATGATTTCCTGGTTACCACGCTTAGACACACCATAAGTTACAACACCATCAATCTCAGCAACAACCGCTGGGTTAGATGGGTTACGTGCTTCAAACAATTCTGTTACACGTGGAAGACCACCTGTGATATCTCGGGTTCTGGTAGCAGAACGAGGAATTTTCGCCAATACATCTCCCGCCTTAACTGTAGATTCTTTCTTGGCAACCAAGATCGCACCCATAGGCATGTTGAATATTTTGGTAACTTCATCATCTCCTTCTACACGGAACTGAGGAACTTTTGTCTTATCGCGACTTTCTACAATCACCAATTCAGACAATCCAGTTTGCTCATCACCTTCTTCACGCATATTCACACCTTCAATGATGTTTTCGTAAGTAACCTTACCATCGATATCAGAAATGATCAACGTGTTAAATGGATCCCAAGTACACATCACATCGCCCTTCTTCACTTTTTGACCTTCTTTCACCATCAAAATGGCACCATAAGGAATATTGTATGTTGTGATTACAGTCTTAGTTTTTGGATCCAAGACACGTACTTCGCCAGAACGACCCAATACCACTTCCGAATTCTTGGCTTCGCCATTTTCATCGGTTTCAAACTTGGTAACAGTACGCATTCCATCGAAACTAATCACACCATCATACTTCGTTGTCAATGTGTTTTCCGCAGCAATGTTCAACGCCGCACCACCCGTGTGGAACGTACGCAACGTCAACTGAGTTCCTGGTTCACCAATTGACTGTGCGGCAATTACACCGACAGCTTCACCAGCTTGAACCATTCTACCCGTAGACAAGTTACGACCGTAACAAGCAGCACATACGCCTGTCAACGTCTCACAAGTCAATACGGAACGAATTTCTAATTCTTCGATACCCGCATCTTCAATTGCATGAGAAATTTCTTCTGTCAATTCTTGACCACCAGCAACAATCAAAGCACCCGTTGCAGGATGATATACATCATCTAGGGCAGTTCTACCCAAGATTCTTTCATACAAAGGCTCAGTGATTTCATCGTTGTTCATCAATGCGCTCATCGCAATACCTCTCAAAGTACCGCAATCTGGCTCAGTGATTACAACATCCTGCGCAACGTCGTGCAAACGACGAGTCAAGTAACCCGCATCCGCAGTTTTCAACGCCGTATCCGCAAGACCTTTACGAGCACCGTGTGTTGATACGAAGTATTCCAATACATTCAAACCTTCTTTGAAGTTTGAAATAATTGGGTTTTCAATGGTATCACCACCAGAACCACCTGTATTCTTTTGAGGCTTAGCCATCAAACCACGCATACCGCCCAACTGACGAATTTGTTCTTTAGAACCACGGGCTCCAGAATCCAACATCATATAAATTGGGTTGAATCCTTGATCTTCGTTTTGCAAATCATTGATCAATACACGAGCCAACTGGTTGTTAACACGTGTCCACAAATCAATTACCTGGTTGTAACGCTCGTTGTTGGTAATGAAACCCATATCGGCATTCGATTGAATCTCCAATACCTCTTCCATAGCCTTACTCACCAATTGTTCTTTTTCCACTGGGATTTTTACATAACTCAAGTTAAAGCTCAATCCGCCTTTGAAAGCGTAGTGGAAACCTAAGTTCTTGATATTATCCAAGAAATCTGCGGCTTTCGCAACACCACTCAAACGAATGATATTGGTGATGATATCGCGCAAATTCTTTTTCTTCAACAATTCATTGATATAACCCACTTCACGAGGAACAACCTGGTTAAACAGGATACGTCCGATAGTGGTATCGATCAATTTTTCAACCAATTCACCATTCTCCAATACAGTTGCTTTGCACTTCACTTTTGAATGCAATTCTGCACGACCTTCATTGTAAGCAATGATGGCTTCCTCAGCACCATAGAATGACAAACCTTCACCTTTCACTGGATGTTCAGGGGTAGATTTACGCTCTTTGGTGATGTAGTACAGACCCAAGATCATATCCTGAGAAGGAACTGTGATTGGCGCACCGTTTGCTGGGTTCAAAATGTTGTGCGATGCCAACATCAACAACTGCGCTTCCGCTACAGCCGCGTTGCCCAAAGGCACGTGAACCGCCATCTGGTCACCGTCAAAATCCGCGTTAAATCCAGAACAAACCAATGGATGCAATTGAATAGCCTTGCCTTCAACCAACTTCGGCTGGAAAGCTTGAATACCCAATCTGTGCAGCGTAGGAGCACGGTTCAACAATACTGGGTGTCCTTTCAATATGTTTTCCAAGATATCCCAAATCACCGGATCTTTTTTCTCTACGATTTTCTTCGCAGTTTTTACGGTCTTTACGATACCTCTTTCAATCAATTTACGGATAATAAACGGCTTGAACAATTCTGCTGCCATGTTCTTAGGCAATCCACACTCATTCAATTTAAGTGTAGGACCTACAACGATTACGGAACGACCAGAATAGTCAACACGCTTACCCAACAAGTTCTGACGGAAACGACCTTGCTTACCCTTAAGCATATCGCTCAAAGATTTCAAAGGACGATTGCCTTCACTCTTAACCGCACTTGCGCGACGGGTGTTATCCAACAATGAATCTACCGCTTCCTGCAACATACGCTTCTCGTTACGCAAGATCACCTCAGGGGCTTTGATCTCAACCAAACGCTTCAAACGGTTGTTACGGATAATTACACGGCGATACAAATCATTCAAATCAGAAGTTGCAAATCTTCCACCTTCCAATGGCACCAATGGGCGCAATTCTGGTGGAATTACAGGCAACATCTTCATAATCATCCACTCAGGACGATTTTCTCCGGTTAACTGAGCACCGCGGAAGCTTTCGATAACTTTCAAACGCTTCAACGCCTCTTGCTTACGTTGTTGAGAAGTTTCAGTGGCAGCCTGATTACGCAAGTCGTAACTCAACGTATCCAAGTTTACACGCTTCAACAATTCTTCCAACGCTTCAGCACCCATCATGGCTACGAATTTGTTTGGATCAGAATTTTCCAACATCTGATTTTCTTTTGGCAAAGAATCAACGATGTCCAAATATTCTTCCTCTGTCAACAAATCCAAATAATTTACGTTGCTCGCTGCACCAGTTTGAATCACTACATAGCGCTCATAGTAAATTACCATGTCCAATTTCTTGGTAGGAATACCCAACAAATAACCAATTTTGTTTGGCAATGAACGGAAGTACCAAATGTGAGCCACAGGTACCACCAAGTTGATGTGACCCATACGCTCTCTACGTACTTTCTTCTCAGTTACCTCAACGCCACAACGGTCGCAAACAATACCCTTGTAACGGATACGCTTGTATTTTCCGCAATGACATTCATAATCCTTGATCGGACCAAATATGCGCTCACAGAACAATCCTCCCATTTCGGGCTTGTAACTGCGATAGTTGATGGTTTCGGGTTTAACTACCTCACCGAAACTGCGACGTAATATGTTTTCAGGAGAAGCAAGCGAGATACGAATCTTGCTAAAGTTACTCCCTTGTTTTTGTGTTTTCTTTTGAAGTTGCATGATTGGTTTTTAGGGATTAATCCATAAATGTTACTTCCAAGCCCAAACCGCGGAGCTCGTGCAGCAATACGTTAAATGACTCAGGGGTACCGATGTTGGTGATGTTATCACCTTTTACGATGGCTTCATACGCTTTCGCCCTACCAGTAATGTCGTCCGACTTCACTGTTAAGATCTCACGTAAGATATTGGCCGCACCAAATGCTTCCAATGCCCAAACCTCCATCTCACCAAAACGCTGACCACCAAACTGGGCTTTACCACCCAATGGTTGTTGCGTAATCAATGAGTATGGTCCGATTGAACGAGCGTGCATCTTATCATCAACCATGTGACCCAATTTCAACATGTAAGTAATACCTACTGTTGTTGGTTGATCAAATCTGTCACCACTCAAACCATCATTCAAATAAACCAAACCGTTCTTAGGAATACCCGCTTTTTCAGTTACCTCATCAATTTCAGCCATGGTAGCACCATCAAAGATTGGTGTTGCAAAACGCACTCCCATTTCTTTTCCGGCCCAAGCCAAAACAGTTTCGTAGATCTGACCCAAGTTCATACGTGAAGGTACACCCAATGGGTTCAACACGATGTCCATCGGAGTTCCATCATTCAAGAATGGCATATCCTCTTCACGAACAATACGGGCAACAATACCCTTGTTTCCGTGACGTCCTGCCATCTTATCACCCACTTTCAACTTACGCTTATTGGCTACATATACCTTAGCCAATTGTAGGATACCTGTTGGCAATTCATCACCCACACTGATTGAGTAATGCTCACGCTTGTAGTTTGTAACTTTTTCGTTGTTCACGTTGATGTAGTTGGTTAAACAACGTACAACCAAAGTGTTCTTATCGGCATCACTGGTCCAATTGTGGTAGTTCACATTGCTGTAATCAATGCTCATCAAGTTCTTTTGAGTAAACTTGGTTCCCTTTGGAATCAACTCTTCGCTGTACATATTATATACACCTTGAGAGGTTTTTCCGCCCACCAACTGGAACAATTTCTTCACCAATTCGTCTTTCAACATGCCCAATTCCTTGCGATGATCATCATCCATCTTAGACAAACGAGATTTGTCACCTGTGCGGGTTCCCTTATCTTTTTTGCTCTTAGAGAATAATTTTTTGTCAATCACAACGCCCTGTGCACCTGGAGAAGCTTTCAAAGAAGCGTCTTTCACGTCACCCGCCTTGTCACCAAAGATGGCACGCAAAAGTTTCTCTTCTGGAGATGGTTCAGTCTCACCCTTTGGAGTGATTTTACCAATCAGAATATCACCTTCTTTTACCTCTGCTCCTACGCGAATCAAACCGTTATCGTCCAAGTTACGTGTCATTTCCTCACTTACGTTCGGAATGTCGTTCGTTAACTCTTCCTCACCACGCTTCGTATCGCGAACTTCCAATTCGTATTCAGTAATGTAAACGGTTGTGTACCAATCGTCTTTTACTACTTTTTCAGAGATTACAATCGCATCCTCGAAGTTATAACCCTGCCATGGCATGTAAGCCACACGCAAGTTTCTTCCCAATGCCAATTCACCGCCTTGGGTAGCATAACCTTCACACAAAACCTGACCTTTGCTCACTCTATCACCCTTTTTCACAATCGGACGAAGGTTGATACAAGAGTTTTGGTTGGTTCTACGGAATTTAATCAAGTAATACGTTTTGGTATCCCCTGTGAAACTTACTAAATCGTCAAACTCGTTGTGGTCGTAACGAATGCGAATCTCACGAGAGTCAACATAAACCACTTCACCATTGCCTTCGGCATTGATCAAGGAACGACTGTCGCGAGCCACTTTTTCTTCCAAACCGGTACCTACAATCGGAGCTTCAGGACGCAACAATGGAACGGCCTGACGCTGCATGTTAGATCCCATCAACGCACGGTTTGCATCATCATGCTCCAAGAAAGGAATCAATGAAGCCGCAATCGATACGATTTGGTTTGGAGCTACGTCCATATATTCTAACTGCGCTGGATTCACCAATGGGAAGTCACCTTCCTTACGGCTCTTCACCAACGTAGTCATAAAGTTTCCTTTTTCGTCTAATTCGGCATTGGCCTGAGCGATTGTCTTACCATCCTCTTCCTCTGCAGAAAGATAAACGATACCACTTTCCACTTTACCATTTACCACCTTACGGTAAGGCGTTTCCAAGAAGCCCATTCCATTGATCTTCGCGTGAACACACAAAGAAGAAATCAAACCAATGTTAGGTCCTTCTGGCGTTTCGATGGTACACAAACGACCGTAGTGGGTGTAGTGTACGTCACGAACTTCAAAACCAGCACGTTCACGACTCAATCCACCTGGTCCAAGTGCGCTCAAACGACGTTTGTGCGTAATTTCTGCCAAAGGATTGATTTGATCTAAGAACTGACTCAACTGGTTGGTTCCGAAGAATGAGTTGATCACACTCGACAATGTACGTGCATTCACCAAATCTTGTGGGGTAAATACTTCATTGTCGCGAATGTTCATCTTCTCACGAATTGTTCTAGCCATACGTGCCAAACCAACACCAAACTGAGCATACAACTGCTCACCTACGGTGCGGACACGACGGTTACTCAAGTGATCAATATCATCCAAGATTTCTGAACCGTTGTACAATTCAATCAAATACTTGATGATACTGATAATATCGTCTTTTGTCAATACACGTACTTCCATTGGAGTATTGATTTCCAATTTCTTGTTAATACGGTAACGACCTACTTCACCCAAATCATAACGCTTGTCTGAGAAGAACAAACGCTCGATGATTCCACGGGCTGTTTCTTCATCCGGTGGATCTGCATTCCGCAACTGACGGTAGATTACTTCCAACGCTTCTTTTCCGTTGTTCGAAGTATCTTTTTGCAAAGTGTTATAAATCACATCATAGCTGATACCATTTTCAGATTCAGCATTCAAAATGATTGATTTCACTCCTGCTTCAACAATAATATCAATATGGTCTTCAGCCAACAAAGTATCACGTTCCAAGATCACCTCGTTACGTTCGATACTTACCACTTCACCTGTATCTTCATCCACAAAATCCTCAATCCAAGTGCGCAATACCCTTGCTGCCAATTTTCTGCCAATCACACGCTTCAAGCCAGCTTTTGACACTTTTACCTCTTCGCTCAAACCAAAGATGTCGAGGATGTCTTTATCACTCTCAAAACCGATGGCACGCAACAATGTAGTTACTGGGAACTTCTTCTTACGATCGATGTAAGCGTACATAACCGCGTTCACATCTGTGGCAAATTCAATCCAAGAACCTTTGAAAGGAATTACACGCGCAGAATACAATTTTGTTCCGTTGCTGTGAACACTCTGGCCAAAGAATACACCAGGTGAACGGTGCAACTGACTTACGATAACGCGTTCAGCACCATTGATGATAAAAGTTCCATTGGGCGACATGTAAGGGATGGTTCCCAAATAAACGTCCTGAACAATGGTTTGAAAGTCTTCATGCTCTGGATCATTACAACTCAACTTCAACTTTGCCTTCAAAGGCACAGCGTAAGTTAAGCCGCGTTCGATACACTCATTGATGACATATCTTGGGGGATCCACGAAATAATCAAGGAATTCCAACACAAAGATGTTGCGAGTATCGGTGATAGGGAAGTTCTCACGAAAAACTTCAAACAATCCTTCTCCCTCACGCTTGTCAGCGGGTGTATCTAACTGGAAAAACTCTTGGAAAGATTGGAGTTGTACGTCCAGAAAATCAGGGTACTCAATGGCGTGTTTTACCTTACCAAATGAGATCCTTTTGTTGTGTGTGGTGCTCAATTTTTTTATTGTTAATGGTTTGACAGTGGTGTTGGTACTAAAAACGCCCAAAAGGCCCGCGGAATATCCGGGGCCTTAGGGTTAATTGGGAGAGTGCTTACTTAATTTCAACTGTAGCACCGGCCTCTTTCAATTTAGCTGCAAAATCTTCGGCTTCTGCTTTAGAAACCTTCTCTTTTACTGCCTTAGGAGCACCGTCTACTAAGTCTTTTGCTTCTTTCAAGCCCAAGCCTGTCAAATCTTTCACGATCTTAACGATCTGCAATTTGGCATCACCTGCGCTTACCAAGATTACGTCAAATTCTGATTGCTCAGCAGCAGCAGCTTCGCCACCACCTGCAGCAGGCGCAGCAACAGCCACAGCAGCAGCTGCAGGCTCAATGCCATGCTCTTCTTTCAAAATTTGAGCAAGCTCGTTAACCTCTTTTACAGTAAGGTTTACCAACTGGTTCGCGAATTCTTTTAAATCTACCATTGTTATTTAATTTAAGTGTTTTTTTGTTTAGTTTCTTTCTTCAAGCGCCTTAATTAAGCCGCCAATTTTTTGTGGTCCGCTAGCTTGCAATGCACCAATAACATTCTTGATGGGAGATTGCAACAAACCGATGATTTCGCCGATCAATTCTTCTCTTGACTTCAACTTTATCAAAGCCGCCAATTGGTCGTCTCCAATAAATACTGAATTATCAATCCAAGCACCTTTCAACAAAACGTTAGGAGAAGTAGCGCGGAAATCCTTGATTGATTCTGCAGGGGCCTTTTGAGACTCCGCTGTCATCACACAAGTTGTGCCCTTCAGAACACTTTTCAAATCGCCAAAATCTTTACCGCTCTGCTCCATTGCAATACGCAACAAAGTGTTCTTCACCATGCGCATCTCTACACCACGTTCGAACAACATGCGACGCAATTGGTTGGTTTGGTTTGCAGTTAGACCCGTAGTATCAGTAAGATAAACAAAGCTGTTTGTCTTGAAAGTCTCGGTTAACTCGGCAACCACTGTTGATTTATCTGCCTTATTCATCGCTTATAATCCTGGGATTGATTTAATGTCTATACTCACACTGGGGCTCATTGTACTGCTCATGAAGATACTGCGGAAATACGTTCCCTTCGCAGCACTTGGCTTCAATCTTTGCAATACTTGCACCAATTCCAATGCATTTTCACTCAACTTATCTGAATCAAAAGATACCTTTCCAATGGATGTATGGATGATACCCGTCTTGTCAACCTTGAAGTCGATCTTACCCGCTTTAACCTCAGTTACAGCTTTTCCAACTTCCAAAGTAACTGTTCCGCTCTTTGGGTTTGGCATTAGGTTACGAGGACCCAAAATTTTACCCAAACGACCCAACTTTGCCATTACGCTAGGAACGGCAATGATGATATCGATATCGGTCCAACCACCAGCGATCTTTTCGATATAATCGTCCAAACCTACGTGGTCAGCACCCGCATCGCGTGCTTCCTGCTCTTTATCAGAAGTACAAAGTACCAACGTACGAACCACCTTACCCAAACCGTGAGGCAAAGATGCAACGCCACGAACCATTTGATTGGCTTGACGAGGATCTACACCCAAACGTACATCGATATCTACCGATGCATCAAATTTGGTGGTTGAAATTTGCTTAAGGATGTTACTAGCCTCAAGCAAAGTATACGACTTGGTGTTGTCGTATTTAGCTTCCGCTTCTTTTCTTTTTTTACCAACTTTCATAATTCAAATCAATTAAAATGGGGCATCCCCTGTTACCGTGATACCCATACTGCGGGCTGTACCTGCAACCAATTTCATGGCAGACTCTACAGTGAAGCAATTCAAATCAGGCATTTTGTCTTGAGCGATGGTTTTAACCACATCCCAAGTTACTGAACCTACCTTCTTACGGTTTGGTTCTGTTGAGCCTTTTTGGAGCTTGGTAGCTTCCAACAATTGAGTTGCCACTGGGGGTGTTTTGATGATGAAGTCGAATGATTTGTCTGAATAGACTGAAATCACGACTGGCAACACCTTCCCCATTTTGTCCTGTGTGCGCGCATTGAATTGTTTGCAAAAATCCATGATGTTCAAACCTTTTGAACCCAAAGCCGGACCGATTGGAGGCGCTGGGTTTGCTTGACCACCTTTTACCTGGAGCTTGACGAAACCTGTTATTTCTTTTGCCATTGTTACTGTTACAATTTTTGTATTTGGTTATAATTTAACTCAAGTGGTGTGCGGCGACCGAAAATCTTCACCATCACCTTGAGCTTGCGCTTTTCTTCGTTTACTTCTTCGATCACACCGTCAAAATCATTGAACGGTCCGTCTACTACTTTCACTGACTCTCCTACCAAGAAGTGTTCTTCATCCATTGCCTCTGAATCGCTTAAGCTATCGGCAGTTCCGAGAATACGACTTAACTCGTTTGGACGCAATGGAACGGGTTGATCCTTGGAACCCAAGAAACCAACTACACCCGTAACACTCTTTATTAAAGGCATGATTTCTGGATCCGACAAATCTGCATGAATCAAAATGTATCCTGGGAATGCATTTCTTTCCTTGATTGCTTTCTTGCCGTTCTTAATCAAATAAACCTTCTCTGTAGGGATCAGAATTTCAGGCACAAAGTCGCTCTTACGATCGCGCTCGAGCTCAACCGTAATACTGTGCTTTACCTTCTTTTCTTGTCCGGTAATTGCACGAACTACGTACCACTTGTGTCTGTCTTCTGCCGTTGTCATGATTATTTAAATAATTTATAAAATTGGGTCAAACTAACACCCAATACGCTATCAAGCGCCCATATTACTAGGGCAAATAATAATGAGGCAACAAGCACAATCCATGTGCTCTCCCTCAATTCTTCCCATGTAGGCCAGCTGACTTTGTTTACCAACTCGTCTCTGGTCTCACGGAAATAGTTACTTATTCTTCCAAACATCGCGCTTTTATTAGCACGGGCACAAGGATTCGAACCCTGATCAAAGGTTTTGGAGACCTCTATTCTACCATTGAACTATGCCCGTATAAATGGGAGCATTTTACAATGCCCCCATTATATTCTTAATAGCTCGGCTATTACTCGATAATCTCAGTTACCTGACCAGCACCTACGGTTCTTCCACCCTCACGGATAGCGAAACGCAAGTTCTTTTCCATAGCGATAGGCTGAATCAATTCAACTGTAATTGATACGTTATCACCAGGCATGATCATTTCAGTACCTGCAGGCAAACTGATTTCACCAGTTACGTCTGTAGTACGGAAGTAGAACTGTGGACGGTACTTGTTGAAGAATGGAGTATGACGTCCACCTTCTTCTTTGCTCAATACGTAAACCTCAGCTTTGAACTTCTTGTGAGGAGTAACTGACTTAGGAGCACAGATAACCATACCGCGACGGATATCATTTTTGTCGATACCACGCAACAAGATACCAGCGTTATCACCTGCTTCACCACGATCCAACAACTTACGGAACATTTCTACTCCAGTACAAGTTGATGTCATATGTGAACCAAATCCGATAATTTCTACAGCATCTTGAACGTTGATCACACCACGCTCGATACGACCAGTAGCAACAGTACCACGACCAGT
>DDYM01000053.1 GCA_002347985.1 Bacteroidetes bacterium UBA2234 | reverse complement strand
GTAAGTCCATATTTCTGCAAATCTCCCCCACTCAAGGGCTGAAAATCCGCACCCAATAACTTGCTATTGACCGCGCCTTTCATCAACAAAGCCTGGTTTTCTGTCTTTCCGATGAGCAACAACTCCGCCTTGGCCGTTTTGCCATCGCGCAGATACTGTAACTCCAGTGTCTGACCCGGACGTTTGTATGCCAAATGCTCATCAAACATGGGTTTTCCATCCACCGGGAGATCACCCAAATGCGTAATCACATCACCCACGCGAAGTCCTGATTTGTAGGCCGGACCGTCCTCCATCAATTCCGTCACTTTTACCGCATCGTTGCTCAATCCAAAGCGCTTGAGTTCATCCGAACTTGCCTCGCCCACGGTCATCCCTGAAAACGCCCGCAACACCACGCCGTTGTCCATCAAATCCGCCACCACTTTCATTACGATATTGGCTGGAATCGCAAAACCATAACCCGAATAGCTGCCGGTATTGCTTTGGATGGCCGTATTGATGCCCACCAATTCGCCGCGAAGGTTCACCAATGCACCGCCGGAATTGCCGGGGTTGATGGCCGCATCGGTCTGAATAAAACTCTCAATAGGGAACTGATTTTTAACGATGTTGATGTTTCGGCCTTTGGCACTCACGATGCCCGCCGTCACTGTACTGGTAAGATTGAAAGGATTGCCCACGGCCAACACCCACTCACCCACTTTCACAAGGTCTGAATTGGCAAACGCCACTGCAGGCAAATTGGTGGCCTCAATCTTCAATACCGCCAAATCCGAGCTGGGATCGGTCCCAACAACACGTGCCGTATATTCAGTCTTTGGCTTATTGAGCACTACCGTTATTTTGTCGGCCCCTTGGATCACGTGGTTGTTGGTGACGATATAGCCATCTTTGCTCACAATCACACCCGAACCGGTGCTTGCCGCCTGTCCCCTGGAACCGAAAGGATCGAAATCCCAGAACAGACCACTGAAAGGACTTTCGTATTGTACGGTGCTGATTGTCTTGATAAAAACAACAGAAGGCGTTGAAGTGGCAGAGGCTTGCTCAAATCCGGAGGGCATGGCCCCGTTTATCGATATGGCACGCATGGCAGAGGCATCTTGCACATCCCCGGCAATTTTTAAACCGGAGGAGGCGCGGCCAAATAAATTGGCATTGTATAGCCAAGCGCCGGTGTATCCAAAAATCAACGACAAAAAGAGCAGGGCAGAACCTAGCAGTAGCGATTGTTTGAAAGACATTTTCATGGCAGAGCGAGAAACAAAAATGTTGCCAAACCGAGATCTAGCGATTCACGAGGTCAATGAATGCAAACTTGTCAGATTGAGCGAAAAAACCATAGCATTTTCGTCAGCTGACTTTATTCAAACGAATACACTCCAGTACTTTTCTACGCACCTGGGAACAAACCGCGCTGCAAAGCTGGATCTGATTTCCAAGGTCCTGGCATCATCATCAAAATGATTAGCAAGGCAGCCAACAAAAACCATTTTGTATTGGGCTTATTTGCTTTCGCCGAACGATGCGCAATCGTAATCAACGCCACCGCGATAATCATCATCAAAGAATGTTCTACCGCAAAAAAGCGGATCGCTGCGTTTTTCATCGCCTCGCCCATTCCCAAATTCTTGATTTGCTTTAGACCCCAATCGCCGCCAAACCACTGAATCAAACCCACCAACAACATCACATGTGAAGATATCATCAGAATTAGGGTTTCTTTTCCATTCTTGCCCTTGAAAGCATTTAATAAAGACCAAACCAAGGTGATTACTATCACCCAACGCAACAAATTGTGCACGTGAACCAAACCAGTATACATAGTGTTATTTTTGAACGAATATAAATAAAAACTCGTCTCCATTTATCTATGTCTGCAAGATTCTCCCTCCTTCTCAGCGCACTCTTGGTGATCGTCCCAGACGCTTTCGGCCAAGGCTATTGCAATGTGAAGCGATTTTCAACCTGCCCCTGTCCGCCCCCGCCCAACTACGCCCAACCGGAGCACTGGAGCGCCCTGCCATCAAAAAACGACCCCGCCGATGACTGTCCGCGAGGACTCCAAAACAACCAAAACGATGCCCAGGCCGACGTGTTTTTCATCCACCCCACAACCTATACCGAGGAACCCAAAACCGAATTCATTTGGAATCAAGACCTTCGCGATGCGGGCCTAAACAAAGTGGTTGACGAAAGTCCGATTCGATACCAAGCCTCCGCCTTCAACGCCGCCGGCAAAATCTATGCACCGCGCTACCGCCAGGCCCATTATTCGGTATTCCTCACATCGCACAAGGACGACAAACAAGCCGCTTTGGACACTGCATACAATGATGTGGAACAAGCCTTTTTGTACTACCTCGCACACTGGAACCAAGGTAGACCCATCATTATCGCATCGCACAGCCAAGGCACGATACACGCAGCACGCATCATCAAAGAACATATTTTGGGAACGCCGCTTCAGCAGCAACTGGTGGCCGCCTATCTGGTTGGCATGCCTGTCCCCTACGATTCTTTGCCCGGTCTTCCGGCCTGTGCCAATGATTCCGCCACAGGGTGCTTTCTGAGCTGGAGCAGCTACGAAAGAGGCTTTGTTCCGCCCTATTATCCTCTGGCTTTGGAGCGTGCCGTTTGCGTAAACCCAATCAGTTGGGAACTCAACGAGAGTTACATCGACAAATCAAAACAAATGGGTGCCGTGCTCAGGCCCTTTTCGAATACCTTGCCCCACATTTGCGATGCCCAAGTTCACGGCGGAATTCTCTGGATCACCAAGCCAAAATTTCCTGGAAGTCGATTTTACACCAACCCCAATTACCACATCGGCGATATCAACTTATTTTATTTGGATGTGAGACAAAATGCACTTAACCGAGTAAACACGTTTATGCTCCACCATCATTGATTATTTTTGTAGAACGATACATCCCATGAATTTCAAAAAAATCGCAAAAATCACCGGAATCAGCCTCGCTTCGCTTCTGGCCCTCCTACTGCTATTGCCCTTCGCATTCAAAGGCAAAATTGTAAGTGCCGTAAAAGTAGCAGCCAATAACAACCTCAATGCGAAAGTGAGTTTCAACGACGATGTCTCTCTCAGCCTCATCCGCAATTTCCCAAACCTCAGCCTCGGCCTCAACGATGTAAAAGTGGTTGGCGTGGATTCTTTTGCCCATGATACCCTCATCGATGCGAAGAACCTCCGCGTGGTTTTGGATCTGGCCTCCATATGGAAAGGCGAAACCATCGTAGTAAGAAAAATCGCGATCTCAGACGCAAGAGCCCAAATCATCTTTTTGAAGAGCGGGGCGGCCAACTTCGACCTCGCAAAACCCGATACAACCGCCGGAGCTACGCCCCAAGACACCACCGCAGCACCCGTTGCGATCAAAATAAACGACCTTTCTATCGAAAATACGCGGTTGCACTATATAGACCATTCGCTGGATTTCGAAATCACCAGCAACGGCCTCAACTGGCATGCCAAGGGAGATTTTGCCAACGAAGTTTTTACGCTAAAAAATGATCTGCTAATCGACCAATTTACGATGTCGTATGCGGGAATGACAATGTTAAGCAAGGCCAAAGTGGATGCGAATACAGACATCGACATGGACCTGAAAAAGATGCGATTTGGTTTTGCCGATAACAACTTCAATATCAATGCGTTGCCATTACAAGCCAAAGGTTGGGTGGAAATGCGCGAAAAAGACATGGACATGGATATCGATGTTCGCACACCAAACAGCGATTTCAAATCCTTTCTCAGCGTTGTCCCCGGCTGTTACACAGAGAATTTTGCCGACGTGAAAGCATCGGGCAGTTTGAAACTCGTTTTCCTGATGAAAGGCATCATGGACGATGTAAGAATGCCATCAACCCACGCCGAAATCAATGTCGCCAAGGCCGGCTTCCAATACCCCGGAATGCCCGCCAACGCCAGCAACATAGAACTTAACTTCTTGATGGACAACACCGATGGCAACCCAGACAACACCCATGTTGTGATTGCTCCGTTGAAAGCCAATTTGAGCGGGGATCCCATTTCGGTGGAATTGGATATGAAAACACCAATCAGCGATCCTTATGCGAAGGGGAAAATCGACATCGATCTTCATTTGGATGAATGGAAAAAATTGATTCCCTTGGAGTCGGGCACAGACATTTCGGGTGAGGTAAAAGCCCATTTTGCGTTCGACGGCCATTATAGCGCTGTTGCGAAAAAACAAATCAACGATTTACAAGCCAGCGGCGATATCGCCTTGAATCAAATCAAATACAATGCTGTGGGCACACTGCCTCTTTCAATGAAATCGCTATCGATGAGCGTTAGTCCGAGTGATTTTGCGGTGTTGGGCGAAGGAATTCAATACGGAAAATCCGCCATGAGCCTGAACGGGAAATTGCAAAATATGTTGGGGTATTATTTGAACCATGAAACCCTGACTGGTTCTCTCATTGTGAACAGCGCAAGCATCGATTTAAACGAATGGATGGCTTCGATGAGCGAAGATGCGTCCGGCGGAAATACCAAAACGGATGCTCCCGCCGGGAATGAAAACGATGCCGCAGCGGCGCCTAGCACTGAGACAACAACATCGGCTCCGCGCATCCCAGACAACCTCAATTTGATGCTCAACATGAACGTCAACCAACTCCTTTTCCAAGATTATAAATTTCAACAAGCCACCGCCAAAGTTGAAGTCGCCAATGGCAAAGTCGCTGTCAACCCCTTGTCAGCCTTATTCTTGGGCTCTAAAGTGGAATTGCGAAATATGGCCTACAGTTATCCTTTGGGTGGCAAGCCGCAGTTTACCACCGATTTCAATATTTTGAATGCCAACCCATCGGACATTGCCAATACGCTAAGTTTGGTGAAAGAATTTGCACCCATTTTGGGCAGGATTCAAGGATTGGCTAACTTACAAACCACGGCGGGATTGAGTTTCTCACCTACTTTGTCGCCCGACTGGGGTTCATTAACAGCCGCGGGGTTGTTTGACTTATTCAGCGGCCAGTTGGATGTTCCCACTTGGATGGGCGATGCAGCCAAGCAATTGCAATGGGGTAAAGACGCGAAATTGGCCTTGAAGCCAACCAAGGCGGGATTTGCGATTGAAAATGGGAAGCTCACATTAAAAGATTCGATTTCGGTGGCTTTGCCAAAGGAGGCGTCGATGAAAATGGGCGGTTACATGGACTTAAACAAGCAGTTGCATTTGGGCGGAAAGATGTTGGTGAAAGGCAAGGTGGTACCGTTTGTGATTGAGGGCGATGTGAAGCAACCTAGGATGTCGATTGATTGGCGCGGCGTAGGTCAGCAGTACGCAAAACCGCTGATCGACAAGGCGAAAAACAAGATTACGGACGAGATGAACCAAAAGTTGGAGAAAATCAACCGTGAGGCAAGTCAGAAGGCGGAGCAATTGAGACAGGCGGCCAAACAGCAGGCGGAGCAGGTGAGACAGGCGGCCAAAAACTTAGCGAATGAGCAGCGCAGCAAAACGGATCAGGCATACAATTTGGCGATGGAGAATGCCCAGAAGGAGGCCGATGCGATGGTGGCAGCGGCGGGGGATCCGATCAAGAAAAAAATTGCTCGAGGCCTCACAGAGAAGTTATTGAAAACGGCTGAGAAGAAGGCAAGTGCGGCACGGGCGGAAGGTTATAAGTTGGCCGATAAAACCGAGGCGGAAGGCAATGCCAAGGCGGATAAGATTGAAAAGGAGGCGAATGAAAAGGCCACGCAAATAGAGGAGGCGGCGCATCTCGAGGCGGAGAAGTTGAGTAAAAAGACAACGACTGCTTTGGGGAAATGATCGCGGGATTGGTATTGGCCGGCGGTGCAAGTCGTAGAATGGGATTTGACAAGGCTTTGATTTC
>DDYM01000071.1:28887-29054 GCA_002347985.1 Bacteroidetes bacterium UBA2234 | reverse complement strand
GACATCGCATAATCAAACCGCAGAATGGTATTCACATTCCAAGCAATACGCAATCCCAAGCCCGATGAATGTCGATAGTTACTTTTCTCTAAAACCCCCTCCATTTCATCGCTCACACTGCCAATGTCAAAAAACGGAACACCACTCACAGCAAAATGCTGCTTCAA
>DDYM01000071.1:28527-28790 GCA_002347985.1 Bacteroidetes bacterium UBA2234 | reverse complement strand
TGCTTGAACCCTCTCAGTGTATTTGGACCACCCAATCCCTCTGTACTTCCCTCCGAACTCCACTGATCTTGCAATTCAAAGAAAGGAGCGTCTTTTGATGTATGACCGCCAGCAACTCTCACTGCCAAAATCATTGCACGTGGATGAGACTTGACCAAATCAAAATACCCATTGGCATGAAAATACACTTTATTGATGTTGTATCTTGACCCAAAACCCTTCAAAGAAAGCTCATTGGTTAACTCCATAAACCACCCAGCGCT
>DDYM01000071.1:25181-28510 GCA_002347985.1 Bacteroidetes bacterium UBA2234 | reverse complement strand
TGGTAACATCATCAAGCAAAAGATTTCGCGGACCACTCGTAGTCATGTTAATTTGAGCCATTTCAATCCCAACCAATGCACGCATTTTGCTTTCCCAAAAAGATCGCTCCATGCTCACATTTAGAATATATTCAGTTTTGGAATAGCCGTTATACATGCCCAAACCCATTTGATTCATCAGAGACTCGTATTTNNATTCTGAATCCGAGATTGTGAACTATCATTATTCGGGTAAAGACCCAACCCGTTCAAACTGCGATTGTCGCCCCCGAAATACAACAGATTTGGATTTGTTTCAACTCCGGCCTCCGCACGAAGTCGCCAAGGCGTCCTCATTATGTAAGGCATATCCAAAACAAACATTAGTTCACGCTGATTTTTCGTTGTATTGAAAATTGCGATATCTAGTTCTGCTTTATACGGCGAGTATTGAAATAATGGATCCGATTTTTTGCCGTTAAAAAAAAGTGAGCCCTCACCACCGTATCCCAAACCATTGATAGGATCAACACTGATGTCCGGAATTCCTGTAAGATATACCCCCTCTTTTTTATTATTTAAATCCTCATCGCTCAACTTTTTGATGCTAGAGATCGCGAAGGGCAAAGTATCAACGACAACTTGTGCTTTGATGCATGTCATAAATGCGAATGCGATTGTGAAAATCCATAATTTCAATACACTCATTCGAAAATCATCCATGTCAAGTTTTTTTGAAGTACAAAGGAAATAAAAAAAGCCACCTAGAATAGATGGCTTTTGGTGCACGCGTAGGGATTCGAACCCCAAACCTTCTGATCCGTAGTCAGATGCTCTATCCAATTGAGCTACGCATGCATTACTTTCCAAGGCTGCAAGGGTTGGGAACAACCCCGGAAAGGGGTGCAAATATAGCAATTTTTATTGCACTTTCAAATGATTTATGGAAAATTCCACCACTCTCCCCTACCAAAAACCCTTCTATTCCCACCCAATTTGTGTTAAATTGCAACACTGTTTATGAAAAAATCTATCGTTGTTGTCATGGCCATCGCGAGTGCCATCGCCCCCGTCCTCAGTAACAAACCGCCAAAAAAACAAAAAGGCGCAACCCCCGCTCCGGCCGCCACTGATGTTGCCGCCGGGACCGACAAACCCAAGGATAAATCCGCAACCATCGAAAGCAAAACGAAAAATTGCGTTAAAATTGATGGTCTTTTCCCCCTTTACCAAGACAGTACCGATGGGAAATTATACCTTTTGGTGAACGCCAAACAACTCAACACCGAGTTCATTCACTTTGCCTACACCGAAAACGGAGTCATTGCTGCCGGTCTTCACAGAGGCCAATACCGCGATTCACGCATTTTCAAAATCACCAAATTCTATGGCAATCTAGAGTTCAGCCAAATCAACACCAATTACTACTTTAACCCAAGTAGCCCCCTTTCTAAGAGCCAAGAAGCCAACGTATCTGATGCACCCCTGGCCTTCGAAAAAATCATCGCCGAAAACAAAAAAACGGGTGATTTCTTGATCGATGCCGATGAACTTTTCCTTTCTGAAAAATTGCATCAAATCAAAGAAGGAGGTCGCCCCGGCGCCGAAGGATTCAAACTTGGAAACCTCGCCAAAGGCAAAACCCAGTATATCAAAATAAAGAACTATCCCGAAAATACAGACTTGGTGGTTCGATATGTATACGACAACCCAGCGCCTTCTGGTGGTGGAGAAGATATCGCAGACCCTCGCTCGGTTTCGGTTGAGTTACAGCACAGCATCATCGCGGTGCCAAAAAACAATTTCAAACCCAGATACGACGACCCCAGGGTGGGTTATTTTGCCGATCAGGTGAACGACATGACCTCGCCCAATGCAACCAACTATCGCGATGTGATTCACCGCTGGGATTTACAAAAAAAGGACCCAACCGCATTGTTATCTGAGCCCGTTAAGCCCATTGTTTGGTGGATCGAAAACACCACACCCAAAGAATACCGCGAAACGATCAAGAAAGCAGCTCTGCAGTGGAACAAGGCTTTTGAACCCATTGGATTTTTAAATGCAGTGCAGGTATATGAACAACCCGATACTGCGAGTTGGGATGCGGGCGACATTCGATATAACGTGTTGCGATGGACATCTTCGCCCAACCCTCCCTTCGGTGGATATGGCCCTAGCTTTACAAATCCCCGTACCGGTGAAATTTTGGGTGCGGACATCATGTTCGAATATGTATTTTTAACCAATCGATATCGCGCGCAAAAATTATTTAAAACCGATGGTGGCGAGGCTTTGACACCAGCCCAAATCATCGAAGAAACCGAAAGGGAATTGCACAATTCCGAAGCAAATCACAACCCATTCAAAGGTTGCTATGCCGCCGATTGTTTGCACAATGAACATATGTTTGCCACAACGATGCTCGCAGCTCAGGGAGCAACCGATGTAGAAAAAACCCGTTTGATCAACGAATCCATCTACTACCTCGTTCTTCATGAAATGGGACATACCATGGGGCTGATGCACAACATGAAAGCTTCTCAGTTGCATACCCCTGCAGAATTGGCCGACCCAAGTCTTACTTACAAAACCGGACTCATTGGATCTGTAATGGACTACCCAGCGATCAACCTTAATAAGACAAAAACCAACGTTCAATATTGTCAAACCGAACCCGGACCTTATGATTTATGGGCAATCGAATATGGCTACAGCCAAGCCTTGGAAGACGATGCGGCTGAATCGGCCCGACTCAAAGCCATTTTAGAGAAGTGTATCGAACCGAAATTGACTTTTGGAAACGATGCCGATGATATGCGTTCACCCGGCAAAGGAATCGACCCCCGTGTGATGATTAACGACCTTTCAAGCGATGCCGTAGGATATGGAATCGAGCGAATCGAAATGACGCAGGAGCTAATGAAAAATTTGCGCGCAACACATACAGACGGTGAAATTAGTTACCAAGCAATGGTAGGAGCTTACGCCTCTTTGAGCGGTGCATATTCGTCGATGGTTGGCATTATGAGCCGTTACGTTGGCGGTGTATACGTAAATCGCCCCTTCCCAAATCAAATGAACGCGCCTCAACCTTATGAGCCCATCCCTCATTTCCAGCAGAAACGTGCGATGGAAGCCTTGGCGAAATACGCATTTGCGCCAAATGCAATGGAAGTACCCGCAGATTTGATCCCTTACCTACAGCAACAACGTCGAGGATTTGGATTTTTCGCAAAAGAAGAAGATCCAAAACTCATGAATCGAGTTTCAAGGATGCAAGCCGATGTTTTGGCTCATTTGTTAAACCCAAAAACTTTGTTGCGCATTTCCGACACCAAGGAATATGG
>DDYM01000071.1:15397-25144 GCA_002347985.1 Bacteroidetes bacterium UBA2234 | reverse complement strand
GCGGGTGCGCTTCAAGCCGATAAAAATCCTTATGATGCGATTTCAAAAGCGGCGATGTATGGCGAAATCACTCGTATCCAAGACATGCTCAAAGCCAATCCAGGAACTGCAGAAACCAAAGCGCACCGTTCCTTGTTGCTGAAAGCAATTGAAAAGGCACAAAACAACTAACAATGAATTCATTTCGATTAAAAACAGTAAAAAAGGGTGCATTCTTATGCGCCTTTTTTTGCGTTAGCCCCTACATCGCACAAGCGCAAAATTCAGGTCCGGAACTCATCATGGGCGTTGACATCAAAGCTGGCAAACTCAATGTCGCCGCGCAAGACCTTGGCAGCAACATCACCATTCTATCGCGCAAAGACATTGCCAACATCCCCGTGCAAACGACCGCAGAATTACTTGGCTACATCGAAGGCGTGGACTTGAGACAAAGAGGCCCGAACGGCGTACAAGCCGATATCCAAATTCAGGGAGGCACATTCGACCAAGTATTGGTACTCATTGATGGCGTACGTCTTACCGACCCCCAAACCGGACATCATATGCTCAATTTAATGGTGCCGCCGGAAGCCATCGAACGCATCGAAATCATCAAAGGCGCCGCAGCCCGCAGATATGGAATCAATGCACTCAGCGGTGTGGTGAACATCGTAACATTGAAATCAGCCAACCCCGGCATCTATGCCACAACCTACGTGGGCAGCGGGTTCAACAAAGACACCACAACCCAAAACAACTACAACAACAAAGGTGTAAGAATCATGGCGGGTTTGCAGGGCGACATTGTACAAGGTTGGGTCAGCGCAGGATTTGACCAAGGCAATGGATACCGACCCAACACCGATTTTCGCACGTTTCGTAGTAGCATCAAACTGACCTCTGTGCCGGTAAACGACCGCGATGTTCAACTTTACTTCTTGGGTGGAATCATCCACAACGCATTCGGCGCCAATGGATTTTATGCTGCACCAGCCGATAAAAACTCCTTTGAAACGGTGAATACCCAATTGGGATCATTCGGGGCGATAAAAAAGTTGAAAATTGGTCAGCTAGAAGCCAAAATCAACGCCAGATACAACAACGATCACTACGTATTTGTGCGCTCAAACCCGGCCTTGTATCAGAATTTCCACAACAGCACCACCTTCATGCCCGAAATCACTTACCAAGTAGCCCGCGAGCATTGGCAATTGGCGGTGGGTGTTGAGTCGCGCAAAGAATGGTTGGAAAGCAGCAATCTGGGCAACCACGAACGTACGTTTTACGCCAACTATGTCGACATCGCCGCGCAACCCATCTCGCGGGTAAAAGTGAGCTTTGGAGTGTATCGCTTATTTAGCAAGGAGACCGGGCAGAAACTATACCCCGGGGCAGATTTGCTAGTGTACTTGATGAACCACAAATCCATAAACGGACCCAAATTGAATTTTTTCGCGTCGGTTGGAAACGGACAAAGACTCCCCACCTATACCGATTTATACTACAGCGGTCCGTCCAATGTTGGCAATCCTCATTTGTTGCCAGAATCTGCCAAAACCTTCGAAATGGGATTGCGCAAAACCGGTCAAAAAATCCAAATCCAAGGAGGCGTTTTTCGCAGAACCCAGCAGCAGATGATTGACCGAATCAAGGATTCACTAAATGCGCCCTGGCAGCCCGTAAATTTGATGGGAACCAATTTCTGGATCGAGGGCTACGAGTTCAGAGTCGTAGGCAACAAATACATCCGTAACTCTTCCGCATTGGCACAATCAAAATGGGGTCTTGCTTCGGTGCGATGGACGCTGGGCGCAACGCAATTGAGGCAGTTGAGTTACGAAGTGCAAATGAAGGGATATTCACAGTACGCTGTAAACTTCTTACCCAAACAATACATGGCTTCGTTGAACATACAAACCAAATTCGGCCTACAGTTCACCACACAATTCCGATACATGGAGCGCACAGCTGCCGGCTTTGATGCAGGGAGTGGCTATTCGATGTTGGATATGCGATTGGCTTACCAGCTGAAACGAAAGATCAAAGGCACAGGTTTAACTTATTTGCCCGATGAAGTACCAGCACCAACCAAATGGCCTTATCAGTATTCCTTTTGGGTAAACGCACAAAACGTATTGAACACCCAATACAAGGAAATTGCAAGTGTACCATTGATGCCACGATGGATTACCTTTGGTATCACGATAACGCCGCCTCCGGCGGCTTCCATCCCAAGAGAAGTAGAAATCATTTCAAAGTAAATACCAATCATTTCAAAACAATCGCCATGAAAACACACCAACTCATTGGACTCGGCTGCTTGATGTTGGCCGCATCCGTCGCACTCGGCGCCATGGGTGCCCACACCCTAGAAGATGCCATTTCACCCCGTTATTTGGATGTTTGGAAAACCGCATCGCTGTATTTCGCCCTGAACGGACTGGGATTCATGGGTATTTCAGGGATCGCGCCGAATACAAAAGGACTCTATATCAAAATCACAATCATCGGAACCTTTGTCTTCAGTATTTCTTTGTGGATTCTGGCTCTGAACGAACTCATTTCACCCGCATTGCGCAAACTGGGAATCATCACTCCCATCGGCGGACTGCTAATGATCATTGGATGGGCGTTAGTTGGAATACACCAACTAAGACGTTAACCTGTGTGGAAAATATCTATCCACCATGCTGTTTCCTGAAAAAGGAAAATCAATAAAAGAAAGGGGCGGCCAATGGCCGCCCCTTTCTTTTAAAATCTATTTATTTCAAAGATTATTTACCCTTTGGTGGGGGAATGTAATCCAATCCATCGGTCGCTGGCATTTCCGTTGGCTTCTGCCCCGGTCTAACATCCAACAATTCCACTTCAATCACAGTGATACCATACATATCGTCGAATGTACCCGCCATACGCGCCAACGAAGGATACTCCACATTTGAAATATACATCTCAAATGCACCACCCTTTGCGGTCTTTCCGAAAGACTCTTCCAACGGTGGCAACTTCAAACTCTCGATGGTTCCCATAAATGGCTTCTTATCCTTGCGATTGTCCTGAAACACCTTACCCTTGCCGTTCTTGATGATGAAATAACACAAAATGCTATCATACACTCCAGGAATCGTACCGCTTCCCTTTTTCAACTCCTTGTAATAGCCTTTCGCAGCCAATGGACTCACACCCTTCTCCTTGCTCAACTTAGCCAACTGATCGTTGGTTTCCTTTTGCAAAACCTTAATCTTCTTGTCTTGAACTCCTTGAACATAACCCTGATACACCTTTCCCATCATCTCCTCTTTGATCGCAAGACCACTGTCCTTTGCAAATCCTTCTTTGATACCACGCAAGAAACTTCCATAGTCCAACGCATCGATCCCTTGTTGCTTCATGCGCTTGGCGGTTTCATAGCCATACACATAACTAAATGAATCCTCAGAGGTTTTCAAATCCTTGCTGGTGTTAATTTTTTCACCGCATCCAGCCAAAAGGCCCAAAGCCAACACTGGAATGATTAATAACTGCTTTATCATGTCGAATTATTTGTTTTATAGTTTGTAAAGTTCTGCTTTTCTCTCCTTAATCTGCGCATCCTCGGCAAATTCTTCATAGCTCATGTATTTGTCGATAATCCCGTTGGGAGTAATTTCAATGATGCGATTGGCTATCGAATTGATAAATTCTTGGTCGTGCGAATGGAACAACACAACACCCGCATAATCCACCAATCCATTGTTCAAAGCCTGAATACTCTCCAGATCCAAGTGGTTCGTAGGTTCATCCAACAACAAAACATTGGGATTCTCAAGCATCAACTTACTCAGCATACATCTAACCTTTTCACCCCCACTCAATACCGTACACATTTTTTGGGTTTCCTCTCCACTAAACAACATACGGCCCAAAAATCCGCGCACATACGTTTCATCCTTCTCCACAGAATATTGCCTCAACCAATCCACCAAATTGATTTTCTCAGTGAAAAACTGCGCATTTTCATTGGGCAAATTACTCATCGTAACTGTTACACCCCAATTAAACTCACCTGTTGCTGGCTTCACTTCACCCCACAACGTTTTGAAAAACTGATTCAATGCCAATGTGTTACGACTGATGAAAGCAATCTTATCGCCCTTGCTCACTGTGAAATTTACATTGCTAAACAACAACTCACCCGACTCCGCTTTGGCACTCAAATTCTCAACCGTTAATATCTGATCGCCCACTTCTCTGCCCTGCTTCACAATAATACCAGGATATTTTCTCGTACTGGGTTGTATTTCCTCGATATTCAACTTTTCCAACATCTTCTTACGCGCCGTGGCCTGCTTACTCTTTGCTACGTTGGCGCTAAATCGAGCGATAAATTCCTGCAATTCCTTCTTCTTCTCCTCGGCCTTCTTGTTTTGATCTGATCGCTGACGCAATGCCAATTGAGAACTCTGATACCAGAAAGTGTAGTTACCACTGAAAATCTGAATCTTACCAAAGTCGATGTCGCAAACATGCGTACAAACATTGTCCAAAAAGTGACGGTCGTGACTTACAACCAATACGGTATTTTCGAAATTGGCCAAAAACTCTTCTAGCCAACGAATTGTATCTACATCCAAATCGTTGGTAGGTTCATCCATCAACAACACATCTGGATTGCCAAACAAGGCCTGGGCCAACAACACCCTAACCTTTTGATTACCATTCAAATCCTTAACCAAATATTCATGATACTGCTCTTCAATGCCCAAACTACTTAACAACTGCGCTGCATCGCTTTCCGCATTCCAACCGTCCATCTCAGCAAATTCGCCCTCCAACTCGCTCGCTCGCATTCCATCGTCCTCCGAAAAATCCTCTTTGGCATACAGAACTTCTTTTTCTTCCATAATCGACCATAACTTTTGGTGACCGCGGATCACCGTTTGGAGCACGGGATATTCATCAAATGCAAAGTGGTTCTGACTCAATACCGCCATCCGTTTACCGGGATCGATATCAACCGAGCCCGTATTGGGTTCGATTTCGCCCGATAAAATCTTTAAAAATGTAGACTTACCCGCCCCATTGGCACCGATAATTCCATAGCAGTTGCCATTGGTGAACTTGAGGTTGACCTCCTCAAACAAAACGCGCTTACCAAAACGCAAAGAAAGATTTGAAACTGAAAGCATTATATACGAAAAATGAGCCGCAAAGTTACGGGTTATCCTTGAAAATTAAGGACCTACTTAATTAAACAATGTGAAAGTACCCTCCATTTTGAGGTTCACAAAGCCAACTTGGTTGTTTTCGAACAGATTCCGATTGAAAACATAGTATCTCGCGGGCTTGTTACTCACACCATGCTGCTTTTCTGGCAACGGAGCAATCACACCAGAATTCAACATCTTTCGCCTAAAATTTCTCTTATCCAAGTCGCGCTGCAAAATGGTTTCATACAAAGCCTGCAAATCGCTCATTGTAAATTTCTCTGGCAACAACTCAAACGCAATCGGCTGGATCTGAACCTTCTCTCTCAATGCCATCAATGCACCGTCCGAAATCTCATTGTGATCAAACGCCAATTCGGGAATCTCACCTATTGGCAACCAAACCGCGCCCTTGCTGAAAGAACCAGGTTGTATTTCCACTTTACTGCTTTCAATCAAGGCCATGTATGCCACCGTAATCACACGGGCATCCGGATCCTGTCTCACCCCTTTTAACCAAGCTCTATCTTTCGCTTTTGTTATGCGCAACGGATCGCCAAAAGCCTGAAACTGCTGCAAGAAAATCCCCGTTAAACCCGTCAACTCCTTCAAAACTCTCGCCGCTGCCTCATCCAAATTCTCATTGTCGCGCACCAAATCCCCCGGCAAAGCATAATAACTATCGTCCAATTCCGTAATTGCATTGGGTACCGTTCTTTTGATCAGTAACAAACGCAGTGTTTCCTTGCTAAATCCAAAAATTACACAATCTACGGAAACGTGGGGGTTTAAAGATGGACTTATCGACATGTATTGACTTCGCTAATGCCCACAAATTAACCCAAAATAACAATGTCATGCAAAAAATTGTTTTTTAAGTGTTTGTTTGACACTAAGCCTTTTTTATTTAACTTGCATCGATTTTATTATGATATTAGTAGCAGACAGCGGAAGCACTAAGTGCGATTGGATTTTTACAGACGGGGAGTCACAGCGATTGTCGTTCCATACCATGGGCTTCAACCCCTTCTTTCACAATACCGAGCTAATCGAAAGTGAGATTCGAAAAAACACCGAACTCGCTGCGGTTGCACCCCTGGTTGAACACGTTTTTTTCTATGGCGCCGGAGCAAGCAGCGCAACAAGAAATATCATCATCGAAAAAGCCCTTCAAGCCGTTTTTACCAAAGCAAATGTTGTAGTTGACCACGATTTAACGGGTGCTGTTTACGCAACTTGTGGCGATGAACCCGGAATTTCCTGCATCCTCGGCACGGGTAGTAACAGCTGCTTTTTTGATGGCAAAGAAATCCATGAAGTAGTCCCCGCCCTGGGCTATGTCCTTGGCGATGAAGCCGGTGGCACTTTCTACGGAAAAGATTTGCTTCGCATGTTCTTGTACAAAGAGCTTCCAGAGAAAATTCACAATGGATTGATAGAGCGATTCAACCTGACCAAAGAAGGCATTTTTGAAGCTGTATATAACAAACCCAATCCCAATGTTTATCTGGCTTCCTTCATGCGTTTTTTAAGCGATAACCGCGATGAAAAATGGGTCCGCGATTTCATCTATAACGGATTTAGCAAATTCATAAACATACATATCTGGAAATACGAAAATCACAAAGAAGTTCCAGTCCATTTCGTAGGATCCGTGGCTTATCACTTCAGTGACCTATTGAAAGAAGCTTGTAAGATCCACCGAATTAATGTGGGCGTAATCACCCGTGAGCCTGTCATCAATTTGGTTGAATACCACCTTCGCAAACTACAAATTTCAGCCTAATGATTGCGCTAATCCTGGATTTAGACGGGGTTATTTGCGATACCGCTCATTTTCATTTTCTCGCCTGGAAACGTTTGGCTGCCGAATATGGCTATGAACTCACCCAGGACGACAATGAAAAATTGAAAGGTGTAAGTAGAGCTGATAGCCTAAAATTTATTCTTACACTCGCAAACAAATCATTATCACATTCCGAATTCGATGCCGATTTACAGCGAAAAAACGAATGGTATCTTGAATTGGTAAAAGATATGGGACCGGACGATGTACTTCCTGGAGTCCCCGATTTTTTTGCCCAAGTAGATGAATTAAAATTGCCTCTAGCCCTTGGATCGGCAAGCAAAAATGCCACAATGGTTCTAACGCGCGTTGGTCTGGTTGAAGCCTTTGATGCAATTGTAGACGCCGGCCAAGTAAAACAAGGCAAACCCCATCCCGAGACCTTTCTAACAGCAGCTGACATGCTTGGTTTTCCGCCATCGCAGTGCATCGTCTTTGAAGACAGCGCCGCAGGCGTTCAAGCTGCCATCGCCGCAGGAATGAGAGCCGTGGGTATCGGAAAACCCGAAGACTTACCCGGTGCAATCATGCACATCAACAATCTGGGCGAATTCGATTTCGATGTCCTAGACGATTAAACAAATCCACCCCCCAATCCATGATAGAATATTTCAAAGCAGACCCTTGGAAAGTCATTGAAGAAGGCTTTAACCCTAACATGAACGAAATTGCCGAAAGTGTTTTTTCATTAGGCAATGGAATGATGGGTCAGCGAGGCAACCTTGAAGAAACCTACAGCGGCCACTCATTGCAAGGTACTTATGTGGGTGGCGTTTACTACCCCGACAAAACACGTGTGGGTTGGTGGAAAAATGGTTATCCTGAGTATTTTGCAAAAGTCCTGAATGCTACCTATTGGAGTGGTTTGAGAATTTGGATCAATGGAGAACTGCTAGACCTGGCAAAAGTTGAGGTACTGGCTTTTCATCGCGAGCTCGATATGCATCAGGGCGTACTGAATCGAATTTGCAAAGTAAAAATGGCAAATGGGATCGAACTCAATATCGAAAGTCATCGCTTTTATTCACTCATCAACAAAGAATACAGCGCGCTACAATACAACATCACAGCGAATACAGCATGCACCATCACAATCGAGAATTACCTCGATGGCGATGTCTCCAACAAAGACTCCAATTACGATGAAAAATTTTGGGAGCCGGTAAAGCAAGAAGTACACAATCACGACCTTTTAGTCACTGTAAAAACCAAAAAGCTTGATTGGATTGTATGCAATGCCATCGCTTTTGAAACCTACCAAAATGGAGTAAAACACAATCATTCTGCAAATCCCCATACCCATGATAAATTTGCCAGCAACACCTATGAAATTCCGGTAGCTGCTGCCGAAAAACTCACGGTTGTAAAACATTGTATCACCGGCAGCAGCTTCCATCACGCCGCGGAAGCATTGGAACTTCATGTAAAAAAGGCTCTCGGAAAAATGAGCGCCTCCGCCTTTGAAGATCATCTCAAAATGAGTGCAGCCGCCTGGGCAAAAAAATGGGAAACAACAGACGTTCGCATCGATGGCGATGTAAAAGCGCAACAAGCCGTTCGATTTAATATCTATCACCTCAATCAAACCTATTGTGGTGATGATGCCCGACTAAACATTGGTCCCAAAGGATTCACCGGCGAAAAATACGGCGGCAGCACCTATTGGGATACCGAAGCCTACTGCTTGCCGTTTTTCTTGGTCTCTGCCGAATCTGCCATTTCAAGACAACTGTTGGTTTATCGCTACAAACAGCTCAGCAAAGCCATCGAAAATGCAGCCAAATTGGGCTTTAACAACGGCGCCGCACTTTACCCCATGGTTACCATGAACGGGGAAGAATGTCACAACGAATGGGAAATAACCTTCGAAGAAATTCACCGAAACGGAGCCATCGCTTATGCAATCTACAATTACATCCAACATACGGGCGACCAAAACTATCTTCTAGATGGTGGCTTTGAAGTATTGTTAGGCATATCCAGATTTTGGAAACAACGATTCCATTGGAGCGCCATGAAAAACCGATACGAAATGCATGGCGTTACCGGACCCAACGAGTACGAAAACAACGTAAACAACAACTGGTATACGAGTTATATTGCCAATTGGTGCATGCAATACACCACAGAATGCGCAGAATGGATGTCAACAAATCACAACGATGCGTTCAAGGTTATTTGCGAAAAAACCCAATTTCAACACCAAGAAGAAACCGCAACTTGGTCGCACATCAATAACAACATCTACCTTCCCTACAGCGAAGAATTGGGCGTCTTTGTTCAGCACGATGGTTTCCTTGAAAAGGAACTCATACCCGTGAGCGACCTATCCCCCGCCCAGCGCCCCATTAATCAGAAGTGGAGTTGGGACCGAATCCTTCGCAGCGTTTACATCAAACAAGCCGACGTACTTCAAGGTCTTTATTTCTTTGAAGACGATTTCGACGCTGAAACACATTCAAGAAATTTCAAATTTTACGAGCAGTTTACAGTTCATGAAAGCTCCTTAAGTCCTTGTGTTCACAGTATTTTGGCCGCAAAAATTGGGGAGACCGATAAAGCCTATGAAATGTATCTGCGCACTGCTAGATTGGACTTGGACAACTACAACAACGATACGGAAGATGGATTGCACATCACATCCATGGCCGGAAGTTATCTTAGCATCGTTCAAGGGTTTGGCGGCTTGAGAATCAAAAACCAAACGCTGCACCTCAATCCTCACTGCCCTAG
>DDYM01000071.1:4778-15273 GCA_002347985.1 Bacteroidetes bacterium UBA2234 | reverse complement strand
TTCACTGAGCAAAAGTTGTTTATACTTCCCATTTCGACCTACTAAAAAGTCGACCTGATTCGAGTATTTTTGCGAGACTTTGACTCCTGACCAGAACACATCGAACAGTCCACAAGACAATTCTCGCGAAAAGATGGCCGCGCAGGGGACGAAGGAATCACAGAACTTTGCGTCCGCAAAACCCTCTTCGCCTTGGCTTATTGTTTGGGCTGGCCTTAGCATCACCCTACCGATTCTACTTCTTTACATTTATAGTTGCAAACCTGAGGCATTTTCTTTCGCAGGAATAGAACTTAAGCAAATCCTAGGCAACCAAGACATTGATGCAATGCTTGCCTCTTTGGACGAACCAGAAAATCCGAGCACTGTCAATCAACCCTCAGTAATCAGAGATTCGGCAACTTCAAAAACGAGCACGGATTCTACACTGCCATTTCTGTCGCAATCAAACGGAGCATTCACACTTCCTGCTTATGAATTGCCTGTATTTGCCGACACAACCAAACATAGGATTTTGCTTATTGGAGATTCAGAAAGCGGAGGTTTAAGATATCCATTAAACGATTACTGTTTGGCCAACGGACACAAATTGATTTTATCTATGGAATGGTATTCCGCAACAGTATTCAATTTTGGTCGTTCCGACACCATCGACAAGATTATCGCGAGATACAAACCAACCTATGTTTTCCTTGTTTTTGGCTTAAACGAATTGTATGCGAGAGACTTAAAAGCAAGAAAAATCGCAGCGAATCAGGTGGCCAAGAAAATGCGGAACATACCCTATGCCTGGATTGGACCAGCCAACTGGGATGAAGATTTCGGCATTAACCGTGTATTCAAAAGTTCCGCAGATTCTGGAACTTTCTTCCTAACCAAGAATCTCAAACTCACCCGTGCAGGCGATGGACGTCATCCCGATGTTCAAGGCTACCGAGTATGGATGGATAGCGTTGCCAATTGGCTACAAACATCTGCAAAATACAAGATGGCAATGAAGCCGCCGCGCAAGCGCGGCCGGCCCTTCCGTTCATCAATTATCACCCTTAACGCAGCAAAATATCGTGGATACTAATTGGATCAATAACATATTCGCTCCGCTACACGATCCAAATTTGTTGAATCGTATTTTTAGTTACTCCACCAAAGAACCTTGGTTCTTTACAGAGTTTTCATTCCTTGCCGTTTTTGGAATTTTCTTGGTTTTCTACGCCGCCATTATCCAACGCAACGCTTGGAGAAAAGCTTATATCATCGCGTTTTCTCTTTTCTTTTACTACAAATCAAGTGGCCCATTTTTGGGTCTGTTTGCGTTGATGATTTTCAGCGATTACTTATTTGCCCTGCTAATCCAAAAAAAGACCGGAGCCACAAAAAAACTACTGCTTTGGGTTTCCCTATCTTACAGTCTTTCATTCCTATTATACTTCAAATACGCTAACTTTTTCATCCACAACCTCAATTCGATTTTTGGCACCCAATTCACCGACCACAACTTATTCCTGCCAATAGGTATATCCTTTTACACTTTCCAATCCATCAGTTATTTAATGGATGTTTATAGAAATGAAATTCCGGCCTCTAAAAATGTAAGCGACTACGCATTCTATATGACATTCTTCCCGCATCTAGTGGCGGGCCCAATCGTTAGAGCCAAAGACTTTCTGCCTCAAATTGTCTCCCCTCAACCCATCAACGCGGCACTCTACAAAGAGAGTTTGCTGCGCATAATGAGTGGCTTACTGAAAAAGCTATTTATCGCTGATTACATTGGGAAATACGTCGACATCGTTCACGAACTACCACAGAATTTTTCCGGTGCAGAAAACTTATTGGCCATGTATGGTTATAGTTTTCAGATTTACTTCGATTTCTCTGGTTACTCCGATATCGCCATAGGAATCGCACTGATGTTGGGCTACCGACTCAAAGAGAATTTCGAGAACCCATACACCTCAACAAATGTGACCGTCTTCTGGCGCAAATGGCATATTTCCCTCAGTAGCTGGCTCAAGGACTACATTTACATACCCCTGGGTGGCAATCGAAAAGGCGAATTCAACACCTACTTATTCTTACTAATCACCATGTTGGTTGGTGGATTTTGGCACGGCGCCGACTGGCGATTTGTCTTTTGGGGCCTCGCACATGGCTTAGCGCTGGCCTTCCACAAAGCATGGAAGCAACTTTTCCCGAATGAGAACAACAGCCATTGGGCCCGAATCGCGAGCACCGCGATCACCTTCCATTTTGTTGCTTTTTGTTGGATCTTTTTCCGGGCTACATCCTTTGGCTCAGCATTTGCGAGTATCGAGCAAATTGTATTTCATACCAGATGGCAAGATTTCACCGGATTTTGGGTTTCACGCAGCGAAATCGGCATTCTATTATGCTTCGCAGCATTGATCGCATTCTTCCCTCCCAAAATCAAAGAAAAACTATACCAAGAAATACAAATCCTCCCCACTTTTACATGGATACTTTGGATGACAATTGCCCTGCAAATCATCATTCAATTCAAAGACGATGTGGTTCAACCCTTCATTTACTTCCAATTCTAACCATGAGAATTGCATCGATTGTCATTTATTGCTCCATTTTTTGGATTCATCCCCTCCTTTCTCAATCTCACAGCAGTAAAGACACTGCAAGTGTATCAATTGTACCGCAAGATAGCTCCGTTATCTGCTTACCCTGCAACGCCTTGCAAGAATCGCCAAAGCTAAAAATTGCGTTGCAAAAATTGCATAATGTTTGGCTAAACAACCCGGCACTGACAAATACAGAGCCGCCAAAATCAAAATATCCGCCCGTTCGCTCCGCTCCGGGCGGTAACGGACGACAAACCAATGTAGGTGCGGCGTCCGCCGATACACTCTTTACCATCATTCAAATTGGCGACAGTCATATCCAAGGTGATTATTTCAGTGGTGAAATCCGAAGACAACTCCAAGGATTTTATGGCAACGCCGGCCAAGGAATCCTCTTCCCCTATGCCCTGGCTAAAAGTTATGGCCCCAGAGGTACCGTTGTAAAACCCCTTGGCGTTTGGACAGGTATAAAAACAATGACAGGCGGACTAAAATCGCCCCTAGGTGTCATTGGATATGGAGCAACCACACTCACGGCTACAAGCAGCTTACAAGTAGAATTCAACGAGAAATTTAACGAACCCCAATTCCAAAGAATCAACATTTGGCATTCCGCCGATTCGCAATCCTACTCACCAACTCTTTCCACCCCTTTCCAATGGACTGGAAGTCAGTTTTACCCCTCCGGCTGGGGCATTAGCTCCTATCAAACCGCAACACCCACCAATCAATTCCAACTCACACTGTCCAAAATAAGCCCGAATCAAAATCACTTTGGATTCTATGGATTTGAACTCGTACCCAACAAACGACGCGGTGTAGTGTATCACCACTGTGGTGTTGTGGGGGCTCAATTTACGCACTTGATCGACAAAGCACCTTGGACAATCGAACAATTGCAGCACCTCAAGCCAGACATCATCATCTTTTCTTTCGGCACAAATGAGGCCTACAATGGCAAACTCGATACCCTCGCCTATACACAACAAGTTCAAGCGTTTCTTCACAAACTGAGCATCGCATGTCCGCAAGCCGCAATAATTTTAACCACTGCACCGGATACGAGAAGCAAAAACCGCATTCCACCAATGCAACGACCAATCAACAATCAACTCAAAACGATTGCCGCGCGCGAAAAACTCACCGTATACGACCTAAATGCCGCGATGGGCGGTTGGGGATCTCTCCACACTTGGTATAAAAACCAACTCACAATCTCAGACAAATTGCATTTCAATGCTGCCGGATATGCACTTCAAGGTCAACTTTTCACCCTATCCTTGATGCAGGCCTATAACAAAGTCAATTTTCGCGATACCCTTGACATTACTGGCCTAAGCAACACTGTACATACCAGTATGAAGGTATTGGTTCGGGATTTCAATGCGCAAACGATGGGCGATTCTCTGCGATCAGACACACTTGTTGATGCAAACTCCCCAAAACCCACACCAACGGAAATAACCTCACCGACCGTCACCTCCAGCCCAACCATAATCCGCACACCAACATCAACGCCGAATAGAACTCCCGCATCAAGTATAACACCCACACCGAATAGGACGCCTGCACCTACTAGAACTCCGAGTCTAGGCAACGAACAAATTCATGTGGTTAAACCAGGTGAAAACCTTTACCGTATTGGGCAAATCTATCATGTAAGTCACGAGGCCATCGCCAAGCGAAATCACCTAAAAAAGCCCACGGCAATCAAGCCCGGACAAAAACTGGTGATCCCCAAATCCTAATTAAAACTCGCTAACCTGACCTAGGGATTGCATAGGCTCTATGAATCGAATGATCGGTTCACAGGACTGTCTTCGAAACGATTAAGCAGCGCACATAAAAACATTCCCGCCAAAATCAATCACACAACATGTCGGAACAAAAAAAAATCCCCGGGGGCCGCAGGCCCCCGGGGATTCCATAAAATTTCTATCCCTGTATTAATGAACAACCTGCAAACCCAAGGTACTTACTCCCTTGCTGCATGCAATTCTCACCTGATACAATCCATTACTCAAACTCTCTGTTGGAATCGAAATCCCCTTCATGCCATCAACCACTTCATAGCTGCTGCGGTACACAATTCTGCCCATTGCATCCAATACCATCACCCCAACATTTGACTCCATTCCGTTAAAAGTAATGTAAGCCTGTTCGTTGCTTGGATTTGGACGCATCTTCAAATCAGCCAATACCACATTCTTGATCGCACTCGCCGCTGCAGCAACCTTCACATCAAAATATACCGTATCTGCCTTACATGGAGGATTCGTTGCAATCAATCGAACCTTAAAAGTACCGTCGCCACTGAAAGTATAAGTAGTAGATTTCTGAGAACTTTCGTTTCCATCGCTAAAATTCCAATTCAACGTTTTGGCATTGCTCCCAGTGAAATCAAACGTCACTTTTCTTCCACTCACAACAGTATACTTGTATGTATTCACCGGCTTCAAAATACCATAAATCGTTTTTGTCTTGATCGTCTCACAACCCGCTGTATTCTTCACCGCTACCTGATACACTGAAGTTGATCCCACAGCCTTCGCAAATGTAGTTGTGGTGGTAGACCCCGTAGACCATGTGTAAGTATAGGTTTGTGGTGGTCCACCCACAGGAGCCACAGTCGCTGTCAACTGAACAGAATCGCCCTGACATACCATTGTGTCTGTAGCAGAGATACTTACCGTTGGTCCCGCAGTCACCTGAACAGCAACATTTCGTGTACCCGTACAACCCTTTGCATCAACACCCGAAACCGTATAAAACGTAGACGTGGACGGCAAAGCATAAATCGTATCACCAGTAGTACCGCTCAAACCCGTTGTTGGCGTCCAACTGTAAGTCAAACCACCCGTTGCAACCAATTTCGCACCCACAGTAGCACCCGAACAAATCGTAGCATTCGCTGGCGTCACAGTAATTGTTGGCGGAGTTGCAGTATTATCAATCCAAATACGAATACAATTTGAAGTGTCCTTCAAACCTGAATTTGCACATGTCACAATTACCCTGATGTAACGATATTTTCCCTGTGCTGCTGCGAAGAAACCAGTTGCTGTAGTAGTTGTCCAAGCACCATTGTTGGCAAATGTCAACGAATCAGCCGACTGCTGCCAGGTGTAAGAAATACCAGTTGATGCAGTGTTTCCGCTCAAAGTAAGGGTAGACTGACCCGCAGTACCACAGATGTATAAAGGAGAACCCGTTAACTTACCCGCCGTGGGTTTTCCCGCACAGAAAGTTGGATACGCATCCCAAGTCACACTGTCAACAAATATGTTTCCGCCCTGAGCACCACCGCGAGCCGTTGCCTGAATCAAAAAGTAATTGGTAGTTCCTGTGAACGATGATGGAATCGCAAAAGAATACTTGTACCAACCGTTCGCAACCGAATCAGGCATGGTTTTGCGACAATATCTTGCGATACCACCCAAACGCTTGGCACCCGTTAAACTGCGAGCCGTGTTGAACCAAACTGTAACTGAATCATCTCCCTTGTAAATTGAATCGCGATACATATACAATGAAATGTATGAATTCGCAGTACCTCTTTTACTCAAATCAATCACCGGCGAACCCAAAGTTTGTGTTCCACCAGCTGTTGCGTTGTTCGATGAAAATCTCGCCATACCTGCACCACCGAAGGGTTTTGCAGCGGGTGTAGTTCCTGCTGTAGCAGTGGTACGTCGACTCCATGTGGGCGCTCCGCCACCACCACCGAATCCAATTGTTTGCCACCCAGTAGGTGGAAACGCCGTAGCGCTCTCAAATCCCTCCCCAGTGGTTGTTTGTCCAAACAAATCGCTGCCCGACAACGCCAAGCATCCCGCGATTACATAAGTAATTATTTTTTTCATAGTAGTTATTTTCTATTTATTTCCTTCTAAAACCAAAAAGGTTCCTTGTTTATCCATATTTCTAAAACCCGAAACTGACTCATCAAATATCACGTGTACCATGTATACGTATATTCCCGATTGCACTGGCTGATCCATATAAATCCCGTTCCAACTCTCCGCAATCGGACGTTTGTCGAATAAACACTCGCCCCAACGGTTGTATACACTCCAATAACCCGACTTCACTGCACAAGGCTTACCCCAATCATCTACAAACATTGGTCGAACCTCATCATTTAAACCCTGACTTCCAAAAGGGGTCAACGCATTTGGCATCCACATTTTGCAATCACACCGCAACGCATGAACCTGAACGGTATCATCGCGCATGCCGCAAGCATTCCAAGTATGTAAAATATAAGTACCCGATTGGGTCACCGTTAAATCACCCGTTTTCGCTCCAGTATTCCATTGATACTTGCTGTAACCCGAGTATTGGTGTCCTTTCAAAATGTAGGGATTCCCCGCACAGAAATACTCATCGCTCACCAATCTGCGCTCCGGAACGGTATCTATCAAAATTTTAAAAGAGTCTGTTCGCGCACCGCAGGCATTGGTTAACATCAAATAGAATTTGCCACTACCCGTGATCAATCGCTTTGGCCCTACCGTTAAATCATCCCACAAATAGGATGTCACATTGGGCTGGGTCATATCTAAATCCCAACCAAATATTGAACTACAAAAGGTAGTATCCTTCACGCGCGACTTGGTTGGAGGCAACTTCACTTTTACGTCAAATGTATCATAAGCCACGCCGCAAGAATTTTTCACTGTAAGCGTCACCAATCCCGAGGCATTGAACGTCTTTGGAACCATGGTATCGCCATCAGGCCAGGTATATAGACTCTGCGGAACTTTGGGGAAATCAACTACCACATTCTTTCCGATACAAAAGGCCGTATCAAGCAATTTTGGACTCACCGGTGGTAATAGTATTTTGAATCGAACAGAATCAACTCTACTTCCACAGGCATTGCGGGTATCCAACCAATAAACGCCAGGCTTCGTAAAAGTCCGCTTGCTGAGTGTGCTTCCATTGTCCCAAACATATCTTGCGAATGGCTGAGCCACATCGATCGTATAACTAAAAGGACTCTTACAGAAAAGGGTATCCTTCATGCTTGGTTTCGTGGGTGCTGATGCAGTTCCTACGATTACGGTGTCCTCTCTACTTCCGCAGGCATTTTTCGATGTCAAATAGAAAGTTCCTGCTGCGGTAAACGTTCTCTGAGGCGAGGTATTTCCGTCGTTCCAAGAATATGACTCAGCCAAAACCTGAGTACCATCGGTAGAAACACTACTCATACTTGGACAAATCACCAATGGCGATGTCACAGTTTTGATAGGCAATGGGCAAGCTTGTGTACAATTCACCGTTTGTGTGAGTGTATAACTGAGAGTATCAAAGGTCAACGATGCCAAATCACCGAACGATTTCAATGTATATGTACTTGTATCCCACGTCCAAGTTAGCGCAGCATCTGTAGCGGTGGCCGTACTTGTACCGCAAGTGCTGTTACATGGGCTATTGATCATGAAATTGTTGTGTACTCCCGCTGAATTGTCGGTTCCAATTGCAAGAATCCCCCCCTTGGTTCGTGCAAAGAAATTCCTATTGTAAGCGGTAGGGGTACTAAAATTCACGTTTCCGTTACTCAAGATTTTTTGCGTTTGAATGGTAGCCCCCGTAGCGGTGTCGATCTGGAACAACAACATGCGATTGTTGGCAAAAGTCTGATAGTTTGAACTCACCCATAACGACGAACCTTCAAAGTATGCGTGTTGTCCGGCCTCCGCCACATTGTTTGTTCCTATGTTGCGCGACCACTTGCGACTTCCATTGGCTGTAAAAGCACAAACCAAAACATTGGCTGTTAAACCGGCACCAGTAGTTCCAATGGCATAAATGGTTCCACCAGGAGCAACCAATACTTCTCCAAATTGATTGATACCATTGCTTGTTCCTTTCCAAACTTTTCTTACTGAACCATCGTTTCTCACAAAAATGGCAAATGGGTAGGTTTGCAATGTCCTGCACCAACCCGTGATCACCCATTCATTACCCACCCGTGCGATCCCCACTCCATGATGTTCTGTATTGTTCAAGTCTAAATTCAAACTCCATTTTGTAACACCTGTAGAATCCAACTGCGCCGCAATAATATTTGCCTTACCCGTTTGTTGTCGTCCTTCACCCACAACCAAAATTGTATTTGCATCATAGACCAAAGCACGTAGAAGATTATCGGATTGAAAAGATCTAGATGAAGAAGGCGTTTGTTTGGTCCACTTCAATTTTCCGCTTGCGGTAAAATAGGAAACAACACCCAGGGAAGCCGTTAAACCCGACACAACAGATGACCCCACTACAACCGCACCACCGGACGGTGTCGTTACCACATCATTAATTGCTTCATTGGCATTGGCAAATCCTTTCACTCCGTAGCGAATACTCGAAACAAATTTTCCGGTATCGTTAAATCGCATTAAAAATCCGTCTTGATGATTGGAACCCGAAACACTACCATAACCCGCTACCCAAAACCCCTTCGCGTCCCCTGAAACAGAAGTGGTTGTCATATTAGAAAGACCCACCTTATCTGTATTCGTAAAATACTGTCGTTTGATAAATGGATAACAAATTCCTTGAGCACCAACCCCGCCTAAAATCAACACCGACAGCGCAAAAACTAAAAAACTCTTGAATTTAATATTGTTGGAATTCACAAATTTGAACTTTAGAAACATAAAGACGACAAATTTCGCTCATTTGTTGGCTCAGAGGTAAAAAACAAATTCAGCATTTGTGTAAAACACAAAAACCATTGTCCACCCCCAAAGACTTTTTAAAAAATTTGCATTTTTTGCAAAAATAAATTTCCCATTTGCAATTGTCGCCAAACCCCAGTTTCAATTCCATTCGCATTTGGAGTTTGTAGAATAAAATGCCGACCTTTACCGCTGGAAGATATTTCTCTAATCAATTGGAAAAACTCATCATCTTTTCTGCCCCCTCTGGCTCTGGTAAAACAACAGTAGTAAAGCACCTGCTGGATGTTATGAGCAATCAACTCGCGTTTTCTGTAAGCGCCACCACCCGCAATCCAAGGCCTGGAGAGATGGATGGTAGAGAATACCATTTCCTTTCACTTGAAGATTTCAATCAGAAAGTGGCAGACAGTGAATTTCTTGAACATGAAGAGGTTTATGCTGGCATCCTCTATGGCACATTGTGGTCGGAGGTTCGAAAAATTTGGGCCGAAGGCAAAGCCGTAGTTTTTGATGTCGATGTAAAAGGCGGACTCAACCTGAAGCGAAAATTTGGCGATCAAGCCTTGGCCGTTTTTCTCAGACCGCCGAGCGTTGATGTGCTCATGGAGCGTCTTACGAAGCGAAGCACCGAAGTTGAACATCAATTGCAAGAACGCATCGCCAAAGCCAACTATGAACTGAGTTTTGAATCGCAGTACGACACGGTGGTTGTGAACGATATACTCAGCGAAACTTTCGCAACCTGTGAAAAATTGGTTAGCGATTTTATCAAAAATTAACACACAAAACCATGCGCATTGGACTCTATTTTGGCTCTTTCAACCCCATACATTTTGGCCACTTACAAGTAGCCCACTACTTTTATTTGTTGGGAAAGTTTGATGCCATTTGGATGATACCATCGCCTTTAAATCCCCACAAATCGGAAGAAACTTTGGTGCCCGCCGAACTTCGATTGAGTTGGGTTCAAAAATCCATTGAAGGAGAAAAAGGGTTGGAATGCAGTGATGTAGAATTTCATTTGGGAACACCAAGCTACACCCACCGAACAGTCACGCATTTATATGAGGCCTTCCCACAGCATCAGTTTTCTTTAATCATGGGAGCAGACAATTTAAAGGGATTTCATTCCTGGAATCACGCCGAAGAACTTGCCAAAATTTGCCCTCTCCATGTGTATGCCAGACCCGGCTATCCCAAGCCCGAAGAACCTATCCCATTTGG
>DDYM01000071.1:697-4740 GCA_002347985.1 Bacteroidetes bacterium UBA2234 | reverse complement strand
GTTCCCCAATCAGTCATTGGTGAGGTCGAGGCTTTTTTTCAGCACTTTCTCGCGGACCACAACCAATAAGTACGCCACCGAAAACGTTACAAAAAACGAATAAAGAGCATAAACCAAGGCCGGTTTTTCCATCGCCGAATTATGCAATTTCTCCCCGGCAATAATTAAAGCCAACGCCGTGTTATGCAACCCCACTTCAATGGCAATCGTAATCCGATTTCGGTAGCTCAAGCGCAAGGGAATTCCTACGATAAATCCAACGAGCATCGACAGGATATTGAGAGAAATTACATAAGGGGAAAGCAACCAAATATCGGCAGTGGACATATCCGTACCCCCGTGTTGACTTCCCGCCAAAAATTTAAATCCAAATACACAGAATAAAAGCAACGGGAGAATGATATTCACCCATTTGCTGATGCGGGCCACATTGCGGCCAAACTTTCGTTTGGCCGACATCCCAAGTATCGCCGGGATTATCGTAACCAAAAAAATCTCAAACAACGTATTCCAGAATGGCAAATAAACCACTTCTGCCCCTGCGTCCTTCATGAAATATCGCAGACATAAATTCACTACGAGTGGAATTGAAATCAGCGACAACAGGGCGTTACTCACCGTCAACGACACCGCCAAGGCTACATTTCCTTTCACAAAATAACTCACCAAATTGGATGTAATTCCGCCTGGACATAGACTCAGAATCATAATCCCCACTTGCATTTCTGGGGGCAGCGGGCTTTGCAACACAATAAAAGCGGCCACAAAAGGAAGAATCACCATTTGGGCAAATAAGCCGATGGCCAAACTCTTGGGTTGATCAAAAAGTTGCTGAAAATCTTCGCGCTTCAACGACAAGCCAAGACCAAACATTATCAACGCCAAAACAATGTTCAGCAGAAAATTGATATCGATGATTGGAGTTGTCATGTTAACTGTCGATTCAAGCAATTCCGAGCTTCCCCATCACACTCAGTGGGGTTTGGCCGCGTGTATCCATGTGGTTAGCAAGAGTACAAAATGATAAGCAAAATACAAACCGATCCCCGATAAAATCACACCGAAATAACGATTCACCAACGCGTAAACACTGTCGCTCAGTTTTCTTCCAATGTAATCGCTCAAATACACCTTCCCCAAATCCAAACACAGCAGTGTACACAAAATGGTAATGAGTTCAAACAAAATCGGCAAGCGGTCATGCAACGACTCACCTTCGTAACCCACACTCAATGTGGCAATTACACTCACCCAAAGCAACATCACAAAGGGATTAATGATATTCATAAAGAAGCCACGGTATACCGAGCTACTCCCCTTTACTTTGATATCCGGAATTTTGTGATTTTTACTAAAAATTGCAGTAAATCCGAGATATAAAATCGCCCCGGCGGCCAAACCAGTGAATACCAACTTGAACATCGGCGCGGTAAAGTAGTGTGACAATCCAAAAAAGCAGAGTAGAGCGACAAACATTTCGCTAAGGAAAATGCCCAATGCTACCTGCATTCCTTGTCGTTTCCCCCCTTGAATTCCTGTATGTATCAGAGTAAAAAACGACGGGCCAAAACTCAATATGCCTATCAAAAAGCCATACCAAATTCCTTTCCCTATCGATAATAATAATTCCAATTCGCTGCTTGCAATTTAGCCCCGATTTTGGGCGATACCAAACAGAGTTAATACTAGGCCAATTTATCGGACACCCGTTGTAAAAACTCTCTCCCTAATGCAGGATGCGCAGCGATAATTTCTTTCTTAAATAGGACCGAACTTCCTCCTGAAAAATTGGAAACAAATCCCCCGGCCTCTTCTACCAGCAACACGCCGGCAGCCACGTCCCACGGGGCCAAACCCATTTCGTAAAATGCATCGAATCTTCCGGCGGCGGTATACGCCAAATCGATGGCAGCGGATCCCATTCGGCGGAGTCCATGGGTACTTCGCATCAAATCCGACAACAACTCCAAATAGGGTGTCATTTTTTCGAAATCGTAGTAGGGGAAACCCGTGGCGATAAGCGATTCTGACAAATTCAATTCGCCCGTGAGTTGCAACACCTTGCCGTTCAAATGAGCACCTCCACCCCGCACCGCGGTAAAGGTTTCGTTCATTGCAGGCGCATGTACCACTCCTACCTGCGCTGAACCACTATCCCAAAGTGCTACACTAACCGCAAAAACTGGCAGTCCGTGCAAAAAATTGGTTGTCCCATCCAAAGGATCGATGATCCAAGTGGGCTCGTCACTCAAAACCGAATCAGGGTTAAATTCTTCCCCAATAAAGCAGGAACCGGGCAAAATCGCCCGTAACCCGTCCATGAGTTTTTGCTCAGATTCCTTGTCAACAAAGCTCACCAATTGGTTCAAGCCTTTGTCGGCTATTTGATCCAACTTCACCGATTGCCAGTGCTGCAATTGGAATTCGCCCACTTCTTTGCAGAGCGCTTCTACCTGTGGCAGGTAGTTTTTTAATTGCAGCAACAACAATCCGCTGGTCATTTAGCAATGTTGTTCGTAGGCGTACATCAGGTTATCGGCAACCATATCGGCTGTACGACCCTCAATCATATGTCGTTCTACCATGTGCACCACTTCTCCATTTTTGAAGAGGGCTACAGCGGGAGAGGATGGCGGATACGGCGCCAGATATTCACGGATTTTAGCCACTGCATCTACGTCCTGGCCAGCGAAAACGGTGGCGATTTTGGCGGGTTTTTTGGCGCCAGTTAACGACTTCAAAACACCTGGGCGGGCGGAGCCCGCCGCACAACCACACACCGAATTTACCATCACCAAAGTGGTATCATCATTTCCTTCCATGAAAGAAACAACTTCATCGGCAGATTTCAACTCAGTAAACCCTTGGTTTGTTAACTCGGCACGCATCGGCGCTACTAGCATTTCTGGATATGGCATATGTGTATTTTTATTTTTACAAAGATACGAAACTCTCGATATTTGTGTCTAAGAGTTCACCAACAACACAAGCATGAATAAACGTTTCATTTTACTCCTATTTGTCCTCATCAATACAATCCAAATTTCCAAGGCAGCATACGCTGCAGGCGGCGAAATGAAGGTCTCCCATATCGGAAACAACAAATATTTGGTTACCCTCCTGGCAAACAAACTCTGCGGATCCATGATATCCTTTCCAACAACCACAACCCTCAATGTGGATTTTGGCTTCAAAGGCGCCTGCGGAACAACCACCCTTACAATGTCGCAAACAAACACTCGTGAAATCAATTCCAAATGCTCAACAGTGACTACTTGCAGCGGCAACAATTCAATTACAGAATACACCTACCAATGCACCGCAGATCTGAACTCAACCACCTTTACCAAACCCCTAAGTAGTGGCACCTGTCAAGAAATCACATTCTATCACAATGCATTTTACCATTCCTTTTACAGCGTTGCAGGGGGTGTTTGCGCCGATGCATTTCTCACCGCAGCCACACTCTATGTGGGCAACCTCAATCGATGCAAATCCAAAACAAACATTGCTCCTGTCTCAATTTTCGACCCCACCCACAATCTGCCTGTCTACAGAACCACAGTTATAGCTCAGGGTATCGTAGATACAAACGAATACGATTGGCTCCATTTTGTCCAAATGCCCAGTTATTCAATAACCCCGTACTCAAACACCACCTGTGCTTACGCAAAAAACAAAAACTATTTGCGACCGTTAGACCCCGTTTGTGTGCCGTCTACATCTACCACTTGTAGCTTTAACAGCGCCGCAAGCCCTGTTCGCGGGGCATTTTTCGATACGATAAGTGGAGATTTTACGTTTACTCCGGCAACTTCGGGCGATTATGGCGTTTTGAGCTATCACATCAACGAATATCGAAAAGACACCTCAGGCAAATGGACATTGATTTGCAGATACTTTAGAGAAGTGCCCTTGTTTGCGATTGATGGGCCAGCCGACAATAACAATCCATCCATTTCTACCCTCGTAGGTCAGCCAATTAACATTTGTGTTGGTACAAAATACTGCAACAAGGTGATTCAAATGAACGATATCATGGC
>DDYM01000071.1:0-565 GCA_002347985.1 Bacteroidetes bacterium UBA2234 | reverse complement strand
CCTTTGAAATTTGCTGGACTCCAACCAACGCAGACACCAGCTATGTGCCATATCTCATCCCAATCAAAGTGGTTGACCAACATTGCTCACCGCCATTGGAAATGAGCTACACACTGCAGGTTCGCATCTATCCGATTCCCCAAGCAACAAACACTGTTCGATACTTGGGTTGTAACAAAATAGAAATCAAAACAAAGAATTTAAAAGGCGGACCGGGTGCCAAATGTCTATGGCAAATTAGCAAAACAGGCAGCACATTTGTAGCCACCTCCTACAATGGAATCGACACGATTTTCTTGGACGGCATCGGGAAATACAATATCAAAGCCCTGATGTCGAACGTGGGATCCTGCTTCAATTTCTACGACACAACATTGTCAATTTCAGACACCGTAGTTGACTTCTCGTTGGGAAACAACAAACCCATCGCCGACACATTCAATTGTCCTTCAACCACTTTCATCGCAAAACCTAACCAACTCACCTACCCCGCCGGGAAATTGAGCTACCAATGGTATGGTGTGGATTATTCAACAGCCTTCGCTTACGGCGACCCAAAAAATAT
>DDYM01000048.1 GCA_002347985.1 Bacteroidetes bacterium UBA2234 | reverse complement strand
CTGCCGCCAAGCCATCAATCCCGTCCGTAAGGTTCACGGCATTTGTTACCGCCATAGAAATGAAAATGATAACCGGCACATAGATAATCCAGGCATTGTGCGCCCCAGGAATCAAATCTGAGTAACTCAAATAATGCTTGGTGATAGGAAGGTTGGTGGTTAACTCAAGGTGATTTACACTATGGGTATAGTCGATGGTTAATGCGATGATTACCCCGAGCATCAATTGACCAATCAGCTTGGTTTTGGCCTTCATGCCCTCCTTGTCCTTTTTGAATACCTTGATGTAATCGTCGATGAGTCCAATGACCCCCATCCAAATCGTGCTCACAATCATGACGATGACATAAGGGTTGTTCAGTTTTGCGAACAAGAAAGTGGGAAGAAGGATGCTTAAGATGATGATGATTCCACCCATGGTTGGAGTTCCCTTTTTTTGCATTTGTCCTTCCAAGCCGAGGTCGCGAATGGTCTCCCCAATTTGCTGTTTCTGCAACCATTCGATGATCCGTTTTCCTGCGATCAACGCAATCAACAAGCTGCTAATGCCTGCCAACGCTGCACGGAATGAGATGTACTTGAAAACACCTGCCCCAGCATAGCCAAGTTTGTCGAGATGTTCAAAGAGGTAGTATAACATGGTTTAGTTGATTAGCTTAAATGATTCACTCACAACTACTTTGTCATCAAAAGGATGCTTTACTCCTTGGATGTCTTGGTAGGTTTCATGCCCTTTTCCCGCCACCAAAATGATGTCGCCCGGATTGGCAAGCATGCAAGCTGTTTTAATGGCTTCTTTGCGGTCGCTGATTTTTAAAATTTTCTTATAATGTTGCGGCGGTACCCCTGCCTCCATTTGTGATAAAATCTCTAATGGATCTTCCATTCTGGGGTTGTCGCTGGTGAGGATAACTCGATTGCTCATTTCTGAAGCAATTCTGGCCATTTCGGGACGCTTGGTTTGGTCTCTGTTGCCGCCGCATCCTACTACCGTGATCAAGTTTGCGCTGTTTTTGCGAATGTCGTTGATGGTCTGAACAACATTTTTTAAAGCGTCCGGCGTATGCGCATAGTCCACAATGGCGGTGATTCTTTGTGGTCCGCGGATTACTTCAAATCTTCCGTTGACTTTGCCCAATGCACTCATCTGAATGGGTAGTTCCTCGTCGCCATCCGTTAACAAAAAGGCAGTGGCATAAACTGCGCAAAGGTTATAGGCGTTGAATCCGCCGATCAGGGGCGACCAAAACTCTGTATCGTTCAAATGCAATTGCATCCCGGTGAAATCATGCTCATTCACTTTTACGGTGAAATCAGCCATCTGCTTCATGGCGTAGGTGTATCGCATCGCTTTGGTATTTTGCAACATCACCATCCCGTTTTTGTCGTCTTTGTTGGTTACGGCAACGGCGGTGCTTGGCAATCCATCAAAAAACTGTTTCTTGGCCTTGATGTAGTTTTCGAAAGTCTTGTGGTAGTCCAGATGGTCGTGGGTGATGTTTGTAAATACCCCTGCAGCAAATGGAACTCCTGCAATTCGTTGTTGGTCAACGGCATGTGAGCTCACTTCCATAAAGCAATGACTGCAGCCCGCATCCGACATTTGTGCCAGCAATTCATGCAATGCCACGATATTCGGTGTGGTATGTGTGCTCGGTATGATGGTTTGTTCGATGCGATTTTCTACCGTAGAAATCAGACCGCAACGATTGCCTCTGAGTGTAAATAGGTCAAAAAGTAAGGTGCTAACAGATGTTTTGCCGTTGGTTCCGGTGGTGCCAACAATGCATAAATTTTCGGCCTTGCGGTCATGAAAATTGAGACATATTTCGCCCAATGTCGCTGCCACGTTTTCAACCAAAATGTAACACACGTTGGAATGCGTGGTAGTGGGCATCTTCGAACAAAGTATGCTTGTTGCGCCTTTTTCGATGCAGCTTTCGATGAAATCATGGCCGTCTACCACAGTGCCGGTCATTGCGGCATAGAGGTGACCTGATTCAATGAGGCGACTGTCGATTTGAATGCCATGAACCAGAGTCTCAGCACTTCCCACTATCTCAATGGTTTTTGCATTGCCCAACAGTTGATTTATCGTTTTCATTCGATGGGTTTTAGGGTGAGTGAAACAGGGGCGGTATTCTCGCCAATTTTTGTTTTTGGAGCGGGCGATTGTTCGGTGATTCGGCCATAGCCCACATAATTCACCTTTAACCCTAGGTCGCTCAGGATTTTCAATGCATCCCTAAGTCCCATTCCTCTGAGGTCTGGCATGTAGCCCGGTGTAACCATAACCGGTTTTAGTTTTAGGGAATGCGCTTCTTTGGTCGTTTCCACATAGCTCACTTTTGTAATCACGCCAGAATCGGCGGGCAATAGTTTGGAGCTGATGCCTAAGTCGTTTAAGACAAGCTTTGTTTTTTGTAAATCGCCTTTAAGGATGCCCGGAACTTGGGGAAGACTTGCCACGTGCAATGCGGGTTGAACTTTGATATGGGTGCTGTAAATGCGGTCGCTGATGTTTTTGAAAATCGGTGCTGCAATCTGCGCTCCAGAATATCTGCCACTTTTTGGGTTGTTGATCACAACTACGATGGTGTATTCTGGGTTGTTTGCTGGGAAAAATCCAGCGAAAGACGCTTGGAATTGTTTGTTGTTGTCTTCGTTGTATCCGCCGATGCCTTTGTTGAGCCAAGCGGTGCCGGTTTTTCCCGCGATTTTGTAATTCTCCGATCTGATTTCTTTCGCCGTTCCGTGATCTACCACTTGAACTAGCATGTTTGTAACTGCGGCGGCGGTAGCTGCGCTAAATGCCTTTTCCTTCAGTACGATGGGCTCGATTTTGGAAAGGGTTTGACCCTCTAAGCGAATTTCCTTAACCATGTATGGTTGCATCATCCGGCCTTTGTTCGCAATGGTGTTGTACAACATCAAAATTTGCAGTGGCGATAAGTTGCTGGAGTAGCCGATGCTCAAAGAAGGCAAGCTGGTTCCGCTCCAACTCGCATCCTCCGGCGTTGGAATCGTTGGGTTGTTGCTGCTTGGGATGTCGAACTTTGGCTTAACATTTAATCCGAGGTCCAAAATGTGATTGGTGAATTTCTCGGGATTCTTTTTGTAATGCTGCATCACAAACTTGCTCGTGCCGATATTGGATGAGTACTGCAGGCATTCGCCAAGTGTATAAAACCGCTTCGGTGGCTTTTTCGAATCCTCCCAAGGTTTGTCGTACCAAGTCCATTTCCCCCAGTTGTTGTCGATGCTGTCATTGGGTTTTACGTATCCGTCTTCCAGCAGCGCAATTGCTGAAACTACCTTAAAGGTGGAGCCGGGTTCGGTGAATTCACTCACCGCGTAGTTCTGGGTTTCATAGTATTTGTTGTCCTCTCCACGGGTTAAGTTGGCAATGGCTTTGATTGCGCCGGTTTTCGTTTCCATCACAATCACGCAGCCGTGGTCTGCAGATTCTGCTTCGAGGCCCTTTTGGAGGCTGTATTGGGCGATGTCTTGAATGCGAACATCCAATGTAGTGACGATGTCTTTTCCGTTCACCGGCGGTTGGTTGTTGCCAATTTGAATGGGTCGCCAGATTTGTCCGCTCATGCGTTGCTGCATAATGCGACCGTTTTTTCCCCTCAGTAGGGTGTCGAAAGCGCCCTCCAATCCAACGCTGGTTTTGTCTTTGATGTATCCGATGGTTCTCTTTGCGAGGTCGCCCATGAAATACATGCGTTTTCCTTTCTCCTCATACCAAACGCCGCCTTTGAATTTGCCATCGCGGGCAATGGGCCAGGTTTTGATGGCTTTGATTTGTTCGTAGCCGAGGTCTTTCGCAATTTTTAGGTAACGGGTCCTTTTCTCGCGGTGTTTGATGAGGTATTCCTTCCAGTCGCTTGCGTTTCTCTCGGGGAACATTTTTGCGCACAACTGAGAAAAACTGTCGATTTTCGATAGAAATATTTTGGTTGTAAGTCCATCGGCCCGCAAATCAAAAATCACATCGTATTTGGGGACGCTGGTTGCGAGTAAGCTGCCGTCGTCTGCATAAATATTGCCTCTGAGCGCTTCTACTTCTTTGATGCGGGTATTTTTTTCGCTCATTTGCTCGGCGAAGACTTTGTCTGTCCCCATCTGCAATTTGATGGCAGTGGTGAAAATGGCTACCACAAACACGATTAGCAAGGAGAGTACTACATAAGCACGCACCAAGATGATCTTTCGCGAATTGACTTTAGTCTTGTTCATTGGGTTTCACGAGTTTGATGGGTGGGGTAGTTATTTCTTTCAAGCCGCTTCCTTCCAGTCTCTTGCTGAGTTCGCTTTGTTTGCTGGCATTGGTGATTTGACTCTCTAGGCTGATGCGTTCGCTATGGAGTTCTTTGAGTTCTTTGATGAGTAATTCTTTCTTGCGGATGGCCTTGTTGGCGTGGTGTGAATTGTAGATGTAGAATAACATCAAGGCAAATCCAACCATGGCAAATTTGATCCAGCTCCACATAGGGATGACAGATTCGCTGGCCGAAGGCTGCTCTTGCGTGATGGGTTCTCCCGTCACTGTTTGCGGATCTATGTCGGCGTTCAAGAATGGGTTCTCTTCCATGTGTTACGTACTCCTATTCTCATTTTTGCGCTGCGGGCGCGTTTGTTGCTTTCGATTTCAGCTTCATCGGGGGTGATGGCTGCATTGGGCTGATTGTCAAAGGGTTTGCTGATGTGTCCATACAGGTCGGTATGGCGATTTCCTTCCAAATTTCCCGTTTGAAATAAGTGTTTTACCAATCTATCTTCGAGGGAATGGTAGGAAATGACCACGAGTTTGCCACCGGGTTTGATCAGGGTCTCGGCATCGTTCAGGAGGGTCTCTAGGACTTCCATTTCCTTGTTTACGGCGATGCGAAGTGCTTGGAATACTTGACTCAAATATTTGGCGGGAGTTTTACCGGGTGTGCAGGTGGCGATGGCGGCTTTGAATCCCTCGATGGTAGAAAGGTCTTTGCTGCCACGACTGCGGATGATGATGTCGGATAAACGACGGGCATTTGGGATTTCGCCGTACTGCTTAAAAATGTAATTGAGTTCCTTTTCGGAAGCGTTTTGGATGATATGTGCAGCCGAGATGGGGTTTGAGGCCGACATACGCATGTCGAGTGGACCATTGAGTCTGTGTGCAAATCCACGCTCTCCAACATCAATTTGGTGTGAGGAGATGCCAAGGTCTGCCAGGATGCCATCAACCGGTGTGGCTTTTAAAAATTCTAGGTATTGTTTTGTGAACTGAAAGTTGTGGTTCACCAAGGTGAATCGAGGGTCTTTGGGTGCGCGGGCTACTGTGTCTTCGTCTTGGTCGAACGAGATGAGTTTGCCTTTGCTAGAGAGTTTCTCGAGTATGGCTCTGCTATGCCCGCCGCCACCAAAGGTGACGTCTACATAGGTGCCGTCTGGGTTGGTTACCAGGGCGTCCACGCTAGGGTGGAGTAGGACGGGGTTGTGGTAGTCGTACATAGCAAAACAGTTGGCCAACGGCCCGATGCGCTACTTACCCTTGGTTGCGTTGCTGATGAAACAGCTGAGCCAACTGAGACATTTCCGCGGAGTCCACTTTGAGTTCCGATTCGTAGGTTGCTTGATCCCACATCTCAATTTTGTTTCCGTTGGCTACTAGGATTACCTCGCCGATGAGTTCGGCGTATTCCAATAGTTTTTTGGGAATTAAGATGCGTTGTGCGCCATCGATCTGAACCAAGTTGGCTCCGTTGGTGAAGATTCGTTTGAACCGACGAATGTCGGGACTCATGAAATCATCCACGGCGTTCAGTTTGGCGGTTTCATCCAGCCAATCTTCCTTGGTGTAGAGCACCAGACACTTCTCGAATCCGCGGTTCACGACGAGTGTATTGCCAACGGCTTCGGGGAACTGTGCCCGAAGTTTGGACGGGATGGAAAGTCTTCCCTTCTCGTCTAGTTTGCAATTGAACTCTCCAATGAAAGCGGTCATTCTGTGTTGGTTTTTTCTGTCTGCTAAATAAATATCCAATTTCCCACAATTTCCCACATTCTCCCCTTTTTAACCACTTCTTTTCCACAATGCACCACAACTTAAGGTTTTGGGTGGGATTTTGGTCGATTGGATACTGATTCGACCCTTCAAAAATAGAATAAAAGTATTGAAAAGCAAGGGTTTTGCTGTGTGTGGGAGAAAGTGGAGTGATTTTTTCTATAAAAACGGATTTTTGGGTTTGGGTGGGGATTCATATCTTTGATTGATGTCTTTCCGGTGTAAAGTGGCCATTTTCGTTGTTGGATTGATGGGGTTATCCACATCGCCGGCAGGGGCGCAGCCCCTTGCCGGCGACCCTGTATATCCAAACCTGCTGGGAATGGCAGTGAATGTTCGGAATTTCGGGTACGACATTTCGCTGTGGCATGAGCAAGCCAAATCCCATTCCTCGGATCAAAAAAAATGGCAAAATTCCCTCCTATTTCCCCCTGGTTCGGAACGGCCTCCTGTCCGAAATTTTCAATCCCTGTCGCTTGGAATCATAAAAGACCCGCGTGAAATTCGGGTACTGAATGAGCGACTTCCGGGCAGTAAGCCTTTTGTGATCGAAAAAATAAACCACAGCATTTGCGCCCATGTGGGCATAGGGAAAGTGTTTGTGATCAGTGAACGACAAAGTCGTTCCGATCTCGGACTGCAACTCACATGGGTGGGTCAGATTCCATTAAACTATTCTTGGCCTCTTTATATATGGTTGTATCAGCCAGCGCCTTTGACGGATGGTTATGTTCCGGTGGCATATGATCCCAAAATTCACAATGTGTCCTTGGTGGGCGGCGATGCGAAGTATTCTGCCGGCTTTTCCGATGGATTTATTACCCCCGGAATTGGCACATCTTTGTCGTTTACGGCCGAATGGGGCAGTTATCGCAACGCATCGAATCGACTTTCTGTTGGCTTTTCGGCAGATAAATTCGTAAAAAATATTCCCATTTGGTATAGATCGGAGATGAATCGAAACTTCTTCCCAGCACTATTTGTTACATTTGCTGCAGGTTTTGAATTGAAGTCGAAATCAATCCAAAGGCCTTGACGCCCACTGATTGCTAAAAAAATAAGCTGTGATTGAGTTACCAATTGTATCGAAAGAGAAAAGAACGCCCAAGCCATCTTGGTTAAAAATCGAATTGCCTACGGGTGAAAACTACACCAAGGTAAAACGCATCGTAAAAGAGCATAAACTTCATACGATTTGCGAAGACGGTCGTTGTCCAAATATGGGCGAATGCTGGGGCGAGGGCACTGCCACTTTTATGATATTGGGCAATGTTTGTACGCGCAGTTGTAGTTTCTGTGCTGTGGCAACAGGCAGGCCAGGGGAGTACGACTTAAACGAGCCGATGCGCGTTGCGGAAGCGGTTCAGTTGATGGGAGTGAAGCATTGTGTGATCACTTCTGTGAATCGCGATGAGTTGAAAGACAAAGGGGCAACTGTTTGGGCCGAAACCGTAAAGGCGGTAAAAATGTTGAATCCAGACACCACCATTGAAACGTTAATTCCCGATTTTAAAGCCCAGTGGGATTTGCTGTACATGGTTTTGGATGCTGGGGCGGAAGTTACTTCGCACAACATGGAAACCGTAGAGCGCTTGTATCGTATGGTAAGGCCACAGGCAAAATATGCCAGAAGTTTGGAGCAGACCAAAAGAACCAGTGAGTATGGAAGGCGCACGAAATCTGGCGCTATGTTGGGTTTGGGTGAGACGGACGACGAGGTGAAGCAGTTGATGGAAGACTTGCGCGAGAATGGTTGCGATGTGCTTACTTTGGGTCAGTATCTGCAACCCACGAAAATGCATTTGGACGTAAAAGAGTACGTACATCCAGATAAATTTAAGCATTGGGAAGAGCTTGGATTGAGCATGGGATTTCGATTTGTTGAGAGTGGGCCGATGGTCAGAAGCTCTTATCATGCCGAAAAGCATGTGCTTTGATTCGGATTGCTTTCGAGTTTTGTGATTTTTGTTGAAAATCGGTGACATTCTTTTAGGGATTTCGCCCATTTTAATTGGAAAATTAACCCCACAGTGCTTAATTTGTAAAATACCTTAATATAGATAAACTGATCACATGAGCATAAAATCTTTTTTCACCCTTTCAGCTTCAGCTACACTGGTGGCGGGAATGTCGTTGTTTGTTGCAACCATCCCTACCGAAATGCCAAAATCTCTCAAGATTGGCGAAGTAGAAAACGAAGAAGAACACGAACATCGTTCCATTGAAGGTGCGATTCGTTCGGTTTACAGCATGCGCTTGAATGAAGTAACGGGAACCATTGAGCCGGAGTGGGTTGAAGAAGCCCTCGCCCAAGCCGATGCGATGCGTTTAACCCGTCGTGCCAACAAGCCATTGAAATGGGAAGAAATGGGTCCAGACAACGTAGGGGGTAGAATTCGTGCATTTTTGATTCACCGCGATTCGGGTAACATTTGGTTTGCCGGTGGAGTGAGTGGCGGATTGTTCCGTTCAATCTCTGCGGGTAATAGCTGGAATCCAGTGAACGACCGTCAGGAAAACCTTAACGTAAACTGCATCGCCCAAACGGCCAACGGTACCATCTATTACGGTACAGGTGAAGGTGGCTTTGTGAATTTGTCAGGAACAAGAAATGGATCTCCAGCCTTCTTGGGCGCTGGAATTTATAAGAGTACAGACAACCGCGGTGTGGCATTTACCAAAATGACCAATACCAGTGCTGCGAGCTTTATGCAGTGTAATTCAATGGTTGCTCATCCTACCGATGACAAATTTTATGTGGGTACTGAGGATGGAATTTATGAATTCACTAACAATGGCGGAACGCAAAAGAAAGTGAGTGTAGGTTCAATCAAGGAATTGAAAATGGATAAAAATGGGGTTTTGTGGGCATCAACCGGATCGGGTTCTATTTTGAAAATGGACGGAGCTGGCGCGATGAAGCAAGTAAACGGCTCTATCAACACTGGGGGTCGTACTTCAATCGCCATTTCTCCAGAAGATCCTAACTACGTGTATTTGATGGGTGCCAGCGGAACCGGTTCTTTCAGCGGTTTATTCCGTACCACAGATGGTGGAACTACCTGGACCAAATTGGTTTCTTACTCCAGCATTACAGATATCTTCGGTTCTAACAGACAGGGTTGGTACGACAACGTTGTAAGCGTAGATCCAAAAAATAAGAATTTGGTTTACATGGGCGGTGTGGATTTGGCGACATGGGATGAGGTGAATGGTTACAGAGAGACAGCCAATACATTTGATGCGCCATGGAACAGTGGATATGTGCATGCCGACAAGCATATGATTTCATGGGATATGAATACCACGCCTCCTTCAATCATTGTAGGTTGCGATGGTGGTTTGTTCCGCAGCAAAGACCGCATCTCTTGGACTCCAATTTCTCGTGGATTTAATACATTGCAGTTGTACAACGTTGCGGCCAATGAATTGGGTCACGTTGTGGGTGGTGCTCAAGACAACGGTACTCATTTGATCAACTTCACAGGAAACTCTTTCGGAGGTGTTCCTTCAAAAAATGCTTTGGAGATTTTTGGTGGAGACGGATTTGATGTAGAATTCTCTCGCTTTAGCCCCAAAACGGTATTTGCTTGTACTTATTATGGAAACGTAGTTCGTAGCGCCAATAGCGGTCAGTCTACTTCTACTTTCTTCGACGATCGTCAAGATGGTAAGTCACAAACCGATTTCAATACTACTTATTGCTTGTGGGAGTCTGGTCCAAAGACATCTCGTTTGTATTTGGCGAAAAACGCTGAAGTATGGATGGCAAACAATCCCACCGATTTCGCTGAAAACGTAAGCTGGTATTTGGTATCTAATAACTTAGGAAACGATAGAATTATCGAAATGGATTATTCTCCAGAAGGCGATCATTTGTTTATCTGTAAGAGCGGTCGTTTGGTTCGCGTTGATAGTTTGAACTCTGCGACTTTCACTTTGGCTGCAAATCCAACCGTGATGCAGATTCCAGCACCTATCGTTCAAAAGAACATCACTCCTTCAGGTTTGTCGGGTCGTACCATCACTTCGGTGAATGTGGATCAAATGGACAAAGACCACGTAGTAATTACTTTGGGTGGATACGGAAATACAAGTTATGTATACGAGACTTACAATGCTTGTGATGCTGCTGTAACTTGGAAGAATATCACTGGCAATTTGCCTTCAATCCCTGTGTATGATGCGGTGATTGATGTCGATAACAACAAGCGCATCGTTTTGGGAACTGACTTAGGTGTTTGGTTCACAGAGGATGGCGGAACAACATGGGTTGAAGGAAACGATGGTATGGCACGTGTGCCAGTTTTCGAAATTCGTGGTTATGAGTGGAGACCTTGGGAGGGTATGACAATGTATGTGGGAACACACGGACGTGGATTCTTCCGCAGCAGAACTTTGTTAACAGGTACCAAGAATATGAAGGATAACACTGCTTTGAAAGTGGTTGTGTATCCAAACCCAACTTCAGACAAGGCTACTTTGAGTTTGACAGGTAAAGTTTCAGAGTCTGCTGTATTGACGGTTATCAATTTACAGGGTAAAGTTGTTTTGTCGCGCACTGTAAATGTGGTTGCGGGCGAGAACAATTTTGCCATTGATTTGACAGGAATGGCGAAGGGTTACTATTTCGCTTCTGTGAAGGGTGCGAACACGCAGGGTACTGCGAAGGTTTGTGTTCAATAATTTTGTTTGAATTACTACTAAGTGAGGAGGCCGCGCAAGCGGCCTCTTTTTTTTGAATTATAAAATTCCGGAAAATACCATTCGGGTGGGGCCTTGAAGCCGGATGTTGCAGAAGCCCGAAGGGCTTCTGCTGAAGGCGACCGATAGGTCGCCGCCCCTTGTAGATACGTGGATTAGGCCGCCGCCCAAGGACTTCATGGTTGCAAGACTTAATGCGGCGGCCGTTACTCCCGTGCCGCAACTCAAAGTTTCGCCCTCTACGCCTCTTTCGTACGTGCGCATCGCAATGTGCGTATCGTCTATTATGTTCACCGCATTTACATTGATCCCCGCCGCTGCATAATCTGCATTGTATCGTATACCCCGCGCCCAAGCCACCAGGTCTATCTCATGGATGTTCTCCGATTTGATGGATACAAAATGGGGTGAACCCGTATTTAATTCATAACATTGATCGTCTAGGGCTTGAACGGATTCAACATCATTCATGGACAATGAAATCCACTCTGTTGATAGCGTGGTTGGATTCGTTGATTTTGGTAACTGCATCGCCGTATGCGCACCGTCCGGCGCCCAAAAGTGTACCGATCCCTCCAATTCTCCAATGCCCAGTGAAAATGCCCATGCCGCAATGCATCTGCCGCCATTCCCACACATACTGCTTTTCCCACCGTCACTGTTGAAATAGACCATTTCAAAGTCATATCCTTCCTTGTCTTGCAACAACATCAATCCGTCTGCGCCGATGCCGAATTTGGGATGACATAATCTGGCAATCAAGGATTTTTCCGATCCCTCTGATGCCTTAGAACTGGCCACAAAATCCTGCCAAATGCCACCGCGGTTGTCGATTAAAATAAAATCGTTCCCCGCACCTTCGTATTTTACAAATGCCAAACTCATTGTTTCAATTTTTCCAAAAGCAATGGATTTACTACGCGAACCAGTGCTGTTGTAGATCCTTGGGTCAAAGGTAGGTAGTAAAAATTGGTGCCCAACTGAATGTAATACACACCGTCCAATTGGAAAATCAACACATCTGATGTCCCTGCATTCCAGAGCGTCAGATTGATTTTCCCGTTGGTCTGACTTCCCACAAAAACGTATTGCTTGTTGTATCCCGATTGCTCGCTCAGGGTGATGAGAAATTGTTTGCTGTCGTTGGATTTGAACTTTTTCCTCGCCGCAACATTCTCGTTCTGATCTGCTTTTGCCCCATCAATTGATGAGGGTGAAATATTCCCATTGGAGTACACAGCGGTGGTGTCTGCCATGCTTGAATTTTCCAATTTCTGCTTTGCCTTAGCCCTCGTTTTTCCTATGGCTGCGTTTGAACTGGGCTTGGATTTGGGTAGTGCATTTAAATCGATGGCAGAAACTACAAAAGGTGCAATGTCCACATCGTAACTTTTTTGATTTGTCGCTACGTCATCAGCGCGAAGGTTATTCTGAAATTCCCCTCCGGAAGTTTCTTTTGATGCCATCTCTGGGGTGTTCGATTCATTTGAGGGACTCGCAGGCTCCTCATTCTCCGACAGGATTGCGTACGATACTTCGTCGGTGTCGGACAATCGGTTGAACGTTTTTTGTCCTTTCGAATTGGCATGGAGTTCGGTCTTCAATTCATCCGGGGCAGTGGTTTCTTTCAACTGTTTGCTGGCCATAGATTTTTTCTCCCCATCCAACCACTGAAATTTATAGGTCACGCCCAAGCCGATCACCAAAATGATCAAGGTAGCGGCTACCGACCACCAGATGTTTCTGTTGGTGAAATCGTTTTCAACCTCTTCGGTGATGCGATTTGCGATGAAATCCTTGAGCTCGGCGGCGCCCTCTTCGCGTATTCCCTGGATCATGAATTGCTGAAACTGAATGTGTTCCCAAACTTCAGGATTTGCTTTTGCCTCCATCTCAAAATTCTGCGCGTCGATCTCGCTCATTTCCTGATTGAGATAAGCTTCGATGCGAGGGTCTTTGAGGTTCATGGATGACATAGATTTTAAGATTCAGTATTCAGGTAAAAATCGCTGGCGCTATAATTTTGTTTGATGATTCCTTCAAGGCCTTTCAAGCATTGGTGTTTTTTTGCTTTTGCAACGGAAGCGCTGGCTAAGCCGTTTGCTGCGGCAATGGTTTTCATGTCGAATCCGTCAAAATAGAACATAATCAATATGTTACGACATTTATCTTGGAGTGATTCCATGGCTTTTCTTACGATGCTATAATCCATTTGCTCACCCACATTGGGAGAGTCGGCGATTTCTCTTCCGGTAATGTAGTTTTCGCCTTTCAATCGTTTTTTCTTGTCGAGCTGTTTGAGCCAAGTGTTTTTGGCGATGGCGAAAAGGTAGGTTGACAGTTGAACTGACAGTTCGAAATGGGGTTTTCTGACATTTTGCCACAGCGCAACCAAGGTGTCTTGCAACACATCTTTGGCATCGTCTTCGTTTCCTGAATTTTGAAATACGTGATTGGATATCATGGCCTCATATTGCTTGTACAAATCAATCAGCACCTCGCGGTCTCCTTCGTGGATGCGCGCTACAATTTCGGTGTCTTTTCGGGTTTGATTTGGCATTGCACGGGGGCTTAATACGCTTTCATCGATAAAGGTAAATCCTTCGTAGTACAAAGTAAACGAACTACGCCTAAACTGCGTTAAAATTCGGTACAAAATTTGATTCAAGAACGCACATGAAACAGTTATTAGACAAACACAAAATTCTAACCCTCGTATTGGCCGGGGTGGCCGGTGGCGTTGCCAGTTTGGGGGGTTACATGGTTGTTGCCTCTAATCAAGCTACAACCATCGAAGCAAAACAAAACGCTTCTGGTCAGTTAGCCAGATACGCAAGTTTAAACGCAGTGCCTGCATTCGATTTTACGGGCGTGTCGGAAATTGCAAACCCCGCCGTAGTACATATCAAATCCACGATTTCCGGAGGCAATGCAATGGGTGAGGGAAACCGTCAACAGCAAATGCCGATGGATCCGTTTGAATTTTTCCGCGGTGGTCCGGGTATGGAATTTCAACAGCAAGGACCTCGTCAGGCCAGTGGCTCTGGGGTGATTTTAAGCGACGATGGGTATGTGGTGACGAACAATCACGTGATTGATGGCGCATCGAAAATCGAAGTGGTATTGAACGACAAGAGAACTTACGTGGCGGAATTGGTTGGGACGGATCCCAATACGGACATCGCTTTGTTGCGCATCGGAGAAAAGGAATTGCCCTTTTTGAAGTTGGGTAATTCAGATGAGGTAAAAGTGGGGCAGTGGGTAGTAGCGGTGGGAAATCCATTCAATTTGAACAGTACGGTTACTTTGGGTATAGTGAGCGCAATGGGCAGAAATATCGATTTGTTGAGAAGCAAGGGGAACAAATATGCCATTGAGAATTTCATTCAGACGGATGCTGCAATTAATCCAGGTAATTCTGGGGGTGCATTGGTGAATACTGCGGGGGAACTGGTGGGTATTAATACGGCAATTGCTTCTGAAACAGGTAGTTATGCCGGATATGGTTTTGCGGTACCCGTGAATTTGGTGAAGAAGGTGGTGAACGACATCATGAAGTATGGCAAGGTGCAAAGGGCGTTGTTGGGTGTTTCGATTCAAGAAATTTCACAAGAACTTGCCGATGCGCAGGGGTTGAAGGATTTGAAAGGGGTATATGTGGCCGAAGTGGTTGAAAACGGTGCGGGTGAGAAGGCGGGAATCAAAAAAGGCGATGTGATTTTGAAGGTGGCTGGCATCGAAGTGAATACATCGTCGAGATTGCAAGAAGAAGTTGGGAAATATCGCCCTGGAGATAAGGTTGTGATTACGGTTCGACGTAAGAGTGCGGTGATGGATATCGAGGCAACGTTACTAAATGCCGATGGAAAAGCCAAGTTGGAGGTTGCCGAAGCAGAAGTCGGTGATTCTTATTTGGGGATGAAAATGGACAATGTAACCAGGGAAGAAAAGCTCGCGTTGGGTGTGAAGTCAGGGGTTAAGGTGACAGCATTGGACAAAGGATTGTTCAAGGATGCGGGGATTCCGGCTGGATTTGTGATCACACACATCAACAACGAACCGGTGTATTCTGCAAAGGGTGCCAGCAGTTTATTGAAGTCTTTGTCGGGCGCCATCACCATTGAGGGGTTTGCCGCCGATAAAAAAGAGCGGGTTTTTGCGGTGAAGTTGCCGCGGAAGGATTGAAGAGAATAAATGAATTAAAGTATAAAAGAGGGGCCGGCGAAGCCGGCCCTATTTTTATTTAATGATGTTTTGGTTTGCTAAAGAATTTTAATGAACTTGACATCTGAACTGTATCATTGTAAAAATTAGGTGATTTGCTTACCAATTAGTTTTAATTTAGTTTCAATAATTTACTTGATGAGATATCCAATCATAATTGTAACATTGTTATTATTGATTCAATGTGGTCGCAATACTCCAATGAAAAAATCTGACAAGTTTTTACTGTCAGAAACCTTTTTGTCCAGGGATACGCAGTATTTCAAATCGAATTTGGGAGATACAATAAATCTGGTTCATGATTCAGACAATTGTAAGCAAGATTATAAGGGGTATTTTGGTGGTAAAGGTTGCTACCTTGAGAGTGCAGAATACTTTTATTCAGTGTATCGTGGAAATAAAAAAATCGACCAACTTAGAATTGGTTTTTTTTCGCAGTATTCGGAATCACTTGAACAGGGTGGTAGTTTAAGATTTGATTTTGTAAATTATTGTTTTGAAATTCCTGAATTTAACGGGTTTTCGGTTGCATCATGGAATATAAAGTCTCGGAATGATACTACTTGGTTAAAGGGGTTTGAATATAACACAATAGATCATGTAAGTAGGATTATTAAGTCTGATACCAAAGCCTGGCCATTTGTGGTGAAAATGAAATCGGGGATCATTGAATTTAAAATTAATGACGTGATTTACAGCAGAATTTATCCGCAAAATTGAAGCGCGTTAATTGTTGATTTTTCGCGAAACTGTTTAATCAAGAATATTTCTAACCGAATTTGAGTTAAAAATCCTCAGAAATATTGGGTGTGAAGCCGGAGTTCCAGCCGTTGTCTTCGGTGAAAGGACTGTTGTTGTTCATTTTACTTTGAACTGTGACACTCTGGGGTTGGTAGAAATTGAAATCACCCCCTT
>DDYM01000009.1:2837-10921 GCA_002347985.1 Bacteroidetes bacterium UBA2234 | reverse complement strand
CACGTTGGCAAAATGGCTCTGCTGCTTGGACCGCCCAAATGTCTGATGCCCTATCGGGCACTCTCCAACCCAAGGATGTTGTAGTGGTAGTTTTGGACCGTCGCGACACAACAAAAATCGGTCAAGATACTCCGGTAGTTCTTTCATTGCGTTTGAAGGCAGACCTTTTCTTGAGCAAAGATTACAACACGAGTTTTAGTATGAGTTTTAATGGCGACGATGCCATGAGTTTGGATAAGTTGAATACCACTACCAGCAAATATGTCCCTGTAGATATTTTCGGTAAAATTGGCGAGCGCCCAAGCCCAGCTTGGAGTGACAAAGCGCCCTACACAGGTACTGGAACTTGGTATACTTTGGATAAAACTTTGATACGCAAAGACAGTGTAATGACGGGTGTTGCAAAAAACCCGTTGGAATTTAATCCAACTTTGGAATGGGAATTAAATCCCCGCGATATGTTTGATTCCTTGGGCTACCACAAGTGTTTGTGTGAAAAAACGGCCTCTACAAAACCTTTGCAAATTCATCAGGTGGTGTTGTTTCCAAATCCAGCGCAAAATGCGAACAATGGAATTGTAACTGCCATTACCGATTTTGTTCCGGTGTCTATGGTTTGTAAGAACATCCAAGGCGCTAACGTGGCTTTAGGTTACTCAGTGAATGTGGGTTATACGATGGTTCAAACCCAGATATCCATCGCCGATTTGGCCGCCGGGGTTTATACCTTGGAATTTGTTTCTGCCAGCGGTGAGCGAATCTCTGCCAGATTGATCAAATAATGCGGATCAAATTCATACTGCTTTTTGTTGTCTTGGCGATGGGCTCTCTCCGGGCCCAGGTCACCGTAAAAGGTCGTGCCATGGACGCCATTAGCGGAGAATTGCTGGAAAATGTTCTAATTTCTACCCGAAATCAACTGGCCCAAACGGCCAAAGATGGAACGTTTAATTTGGTGCTTCCGATGGGAGAATACCTTTTGGTTGCAAAACTTGAAGGATATGAGAGTGATTCCATTTTTATCCAAGCCGATCGCAATTTGATCACCGATGTCAACTTCAAATTAGAGAATTTAAGTGCCAGCATGCAGGCGGTTCAAATAACCACCTCCATCGCCAAAAATAGAAAAACGCCAGTTGCTTATTCCAATGTTACCGGAAAGGACATTTCAGAGCGATTGGGTAGTCAAGATTTGCCCTTGCTTTTAAATCAAATGCCCGGTGTTTACGCTACTTCTCAAGGGGGTGGTGCCGGCGATGCGAGGATTAGCATTCGAGGCTTTAGCCAACGCAATATCGCAGTGATGGTGGATGGAATTCCCGTAAACGACATGGAAAACGGGCAAGTGTATTGGAGCAATTGGTTCGGTTTGGGAAGCGTTACTGCATTAACCCAAGTACAGCGCGGTTTGGGGTCGAGTAGAATTGCCAATCCTGCAGTCGGTGGAACAATGAATATCATCACCAAAGGACTTTCGCAACAAGCCAAATTGGAGGCCAATGTTGAATTTGGTGATTCTAAATATGAGCAGTTTGGAGTGAATTACAGCAGTGGCAGATTGAAAGGTGATTGGGGGTTGATGATGAGCTTCACCAAGCGTCAGAGTGCAGGTTATGTCGATTACTTGTTCGATGATATGTATTCCTATTTTGGCAAAGCCGAGAAACAATGGAAAACCAAATCTCATGGTTCACATACTTTGAGCATCGCAGTAATGGGGGCTCCCCAAAGTCACGGTCAGCGCAGTTACAGGGCTCGTCTTAGTATGTACGACAAGGCCTTGGCGGAGAAATTGGGCGTAGATACTGTTTTGCCAAGAATGGCTTACAACCAGGGCAGAAAATACAATCAGCATTGGGGTAATTTGAATAAGGCTACGGTAAGTGACGACAAAACAGATACGATTTGGGGAAGATCTCAAGTGGTAAATGAACGAGTAAACATGTTTCACAAGCCCCAGATGTATGTTAAGCACGACTGGGCTCTATCGAAGAAAACGTTGATCACATCTACGGTTTACGCATCCTACGGACGGGGTGGTGGTGTGAGCTCAAATAGCAGCTTAAAGATTCCTCAGATTCCGCAGAATTACGGTCAGTTCGATTTTCAAAGCACCTATTTTTTGAACACCTCCGGAAGCGATTTTACCACGCCCATTGATCCAAAATATTCGCTGACAGAGAACAAATCGACAGGTATTTTACAAAGGGCAGTAAACAATCACAATTGGTATGGGCTGTTGAGTACGGCGCAGCACAAGATCAACAATTTTTGGTCGTTCACAGGGGGAATCGATTTGAGAACTTACCATGGAAGGCATTACCGTGAGGGTTATGATTTGTTGGGCGGTGACTATTTTATCCCTTCTCAGGCAGAGAAAAATCCCAATTACGATGCAAAGCACATGTATCGTTCGGGAGATGTTTTTGGTTACAACAATGATGGTTTGGTTCGTTGGGCTGGGGCATTCGGTGAAATTGAATACAGTAAGAATCGAACTACTTGGTTTGCAAATGCAAGTGCATCAAATACTTGGTTAAAACGCATCGATTATTTCAAGTTGGATCCGAACAAAAACTACGGTCAGCCAACCGATTGGGTACAGCGAAAGGGTGTGACTTTGAAGACGGGTTTGAACCACAACATATCAAGGAAATTCAACCTTTTTGGGAATGTGGGTTATTTGAACCGACCTACGCGTTTCAGCAATGTTTTTGATAACCGAAATGTGGTGGTGAAAGACATTCGAAATGAGAAAGTGTATGCGTTGGAGGGTGGATCGGGTTATAAATCGAAGCGATTGGCGTTGAATTTCAATGCGTATTATACTTTGTGGAAGAACAAACCGGTAGATTTTCTTTCAACTTTTAAGGATTTAGACGGCAACAATTACAGTTTCAATATCAATGGTTTGGGGGCTCGACATATGGGTGCGGAGCTTCAGGCATCGTTCAAAGCGGGTGACGGTATAACCTTGGAAGGCAGTTGGTCTTTGGGCGATTGGATTTGGAATTCGGGCAGTGAAGTAATTGTGAGAAACGATCTTGGCGATTCTATTGCGAAGGTGGATTTTGATGCAAAAGGAGTTCATGTGGGCGATGCCGCTCAACGTCAGCAAGCCTACTTATTGCGCTGGGAGCCAACCTATTTAAAAGGCGCATATTTCACACTTCAGTACATTCATTTTGCCAAGCACTATGCCGATTTTGATCCTACTTCACTGACGGGAAAATACAAAGGACATGAATCGTTTTTGTTGCCAACGTATTGGTATATGAATGTGACGGGTGGATATAAGTTGGATCTGAAAAATGGCATTAAAATGCAGTTTTACGGAATGATAAATAACATCACAAATAATCTTTATATCACTGACGGTCAGCATCGGAATGTAGACGACAATCCGGTGAATACTTTTAACCCCAAGAATTTGGAAGTGTATGTATCTACGGGATTGAGATTTACCACTGGAATTAGAATTGGCTTTTAAAGAAAAAAATGAAAAACAAGAATATATTTGGTTTGATGCTTGCCATGGTTGCAGGTATTTCCTCATTGGTTGCGCAGGCCACATTACCTGCATTTTGGAACTGCAATGACCCTGCTTCGGCGCCATCGGGTTGGACGCTAAACCAAGGGACTTCGGGTACTTTTGTTTACACTTCGGCAACGTTGGTGAAAAGCACTCCTGCTGCCATCCGTTTGGATGCTACGGGAGAATGGATGAAAGTAAATTACTCAGGTACGGCGGACACTGTTTGGTACTACATTTCAGGTACGGGGGCTTCCGGCGTTACTGTTTGGAAAGGGACTTGTAACATTGAAGAAAGTGCGGATGGAACAACTTGGAAATCTGTACGTCAGTATGTGGATGGAGATATGCCAATGGGCATCACCCAGCATTTTACCCAAGTAAGCAGTGCGGCAAAATTTGTTCGATTCATTTTAACCACGAAAACGTCGGGTTATAACTTAGCAATCGACGATGTTACCGTACGTCCGGGAAAAGGGGGGGCAAAACCAGAATTACAGGTTTTATACAATGGTAAAATCCAATTAAACAAAGCGGAGATTCGTCCGGGTAGCACCAATCCCTTTGCCGTTGTGGTTAAGAACAACAGCACAGCGGGGGACTTAACTGTTTCTAAGATTCAGTTTTCGGGTAGCAATGCGGCGAGTTTTAGCACCAAACAAACAACTCCTTTTACTGTGAAGGCGGGAGAGCAACTTTCAATTGATGTGGATGTTGCCAGCGGTGCACCGGCAGGTTCGTTGAAATCAACCATGAGTTTTACGAGCAACGATAGTAATAATTTGCCTTTTGATTTAAATATATTTGGGATTTCAGGTAGTTATGCAAGTGAGCCAACTGCCACAACAACGCTTACAATGGTTAACAATTTGGCTTGGAAAACTACAATCAATGCCAAAGGCGTTGCGGCGGATGGATATTTGGTGATGGTGAGTAAAAATCCAATAACTGAGGTTCCTGTTGATGGTACCATTTATCAGCGCGGTCAAGTCATCAATGGGGTTCGTGTGATGCACATGGGTGCTGCGGGCGACATCGTTTTGGACAATGTTTGGGCTGATACAAAATATTATATCAAAGCCTACTCTTACGGTGGATATGATGCGTTTGTGAACTATAACTCTAGTGCTTCTGCTGATTTAACATATACCAGTGTAGGGCTCAATGAAGGTAGCTATTATGGCGGATTGACATCGTCTGACACTTCTTTGGTGAGTCAGATTCGCAATGTGGTTCGTCCGCACTTTCAGGTATACTATTCCAATTTTGCGAGCACGATAGCGATGAATTTTGAAGCCAGAGATACCACCGAAGGCAAGAAAATCATCAACTGTTTCTACACGGGATATCCCTATGTATTTACGCCTCCTTTCTTCTTTGATGTAAACGACCCAAACTATTTGAGTCGCGAACACTCATATCCTTTCTCTTGGATGGGCGAGGCGAGTCAGGACAGTGCCAATTACAGCGATTTGTATGTTTTGTATCCTGTTCATCAAAACAAAGGAAATGCGGTGAGAAGTAACTACCCGATGAATAATTTAAAAACGGTAACCTCAACATTTTGGGGTGGTAAATTTGGTACAGATTCCACGGGCGGTTTTGCTTACGAACCGAGAGATTTTGCAAAGGGGTCTATGGCTCGTTCCAATTTTTATATCTGTGCAACATACAACAGGGCTGGGGCACCATTCACAATACCAACGGCAAATACCTTCTTGGGAATGGACCAGGATCAGAATGTATTGAAGCGTTGGAACAAGCAATTCCCACCCAACGGTTGGGAAAAGGCGAGGGCTGAGTATGTGGCTTCGATTCAGAAAAACCGCAATCCATTCATTGATCACCCAGATTGGGCTTGTTATATCGATTTTTCGAAAATGAAGTACGTTGCCAATGGGGTTTCATGTGGTTCAGGTCCTTCTTCCTCAACGTCGGTGAAGCCAACGATTGTGGGTGTTTCAACTTACCCAAACCCATCGAGCAAGTCAATGACCGTTGATTTGTCGTCTTTCAAAGGTGAACCAGCAGTGGTTACCTTGGTGGATTATTTTGAACGCACTGTGTTTGAGCAATCGGATGTACGCGAAAACCTTTCTTTGGATGTAAGTCGTTTTGCTGCAGGTAGCTATTTGTTGTTGGTGCGTGGCGCTAGTAAACAGGCGGCAACGGCTGTGATTGTGAAATAATGGATTTTCGATCCAAAGAAATTATTGAGTTAATTGATCGCTGTTTTGCTGAGGATATCGGCAGCGGCGATCATAGCAGTTTGGCTTCTATTCCGCAGGGGACGGTGGGTGAATCTCGGTTGCTTTTAAAGCAGGATGGGGTGATAGCCGGACTTGAATTGGGTGAGGTGATTTTACGTCGTTTAGACCCCAATTTGGAGTGGGTTGCGATGGCCAAAGACGGTGATTATTTGCTTTCGGGTACCCAGTTGGCATCTGCCAGGGGCAATGTGCATGCTTTGCTTGCGGGTGAGCGTTTGATGCTCAATTTCATGCAACGGTTGTCGGGTGTGGCAACTCAGACGTACAATGCTGTTGAGATGGTTAGGGGCACGGGCGCTACGATTTTGGATACGCGAAAAACTACGCCAGGTCTCAGGATGTTGGAGAAGTGGGCAGTGACAATGGGGGGTGGCAAAAATCATCGCATCGGATTGTACGATATGGTGATGCTAAAAGACAATCACAACGATTCGGCGGGTGGTATTACGGCGGCGGTGAATCGCACCAAAGCCTATCTGATGGAAAAGGGATTGGAGCTGGGCATCGAAGTGGAAACCCGGAACATGGACGAAGTGAATGAGACATTGGCTGTGGGTGGCGTACAACGAATTATGTTGGATAATTTCTCGCCATCGGCATGTATTGAAGCGGTGAAGGTGATCGCTGGTAGATGCGAAACCGAAGCATCAGGAGGTATCAATTTGGGTAATTTGCGCAGTTATGCAGAGACCGGAGTGGATTTTATTTCCTTGGGCTCTTTAACACACAGCGTATCTTCGCTGGATATTAGTTTTAAAACCAAAGTAATATGAAAATGCAAAAATTGAGAATCTTTGGCGTTGCCTTGTCGATGATTTTTTCATTGCTCACAATCGCTGGATTTCAGGGAGGGTGCAATTCACCGAGCAAAGAGACAACCGCAGATGGCAATACATCCAATAGCGCTTCAGAGGCAACTCAAGGCGATGTGTCAAATGCATCAACGCAAATGTCTTCGGGCGATTCGTCAGTAATGTCGAGTGAAACCGCATCGTCCCCTACAGCGGCAAGTCAAAATGATGGTAAGTTGCATTGGATGGACTTCGCCGAGGGGTATACAAAAGCCAAGGCTGAGAATAAGATCTTGTTGGTGGATGCCTACACGGATTGGTGCAGTTGGTGCAAAGTGATGGACCGAGAAACTTATACCAATGCCCAAGTGATTGCGGTGTTGAACAATGAATTTGTCTGTGTAAAGTTTAATCCCGAAGTAGAAAAAAAGCACAAATTTGGCGCTTACAATTTGAGCAGCAATGAGTTGTTGTATTGGTTGGCCAACGGTCAGCCCGGGGGATATCCTACGAGTTATTTTATATTTAATCCGGCCAAGAACGACAAGCGAGCGGCACAGGCGGGTTATTTGCCTCCAGACCAGTTTTTGAATTTGTTGGGCGAGGTGATAAAGAGAAAGAAGCAATCTGAATGACAAGAAAAGTAAAAGAGTTTCGATTGTTCGAGAAACTTACCATTGAAGCGGCTGGAGCCGAGGGACATTGTATTGCCCGTCACGACGGACAGGTAATTTTTGTAAAATACGCTGCTCCGGGCGATGTGGTGGATGTGCAAATCGTGAAGAAAAAAAAGAACTTCATGGAGGGCAAGATCATCAAGTTTCATGAGAAATCTGCGTTGCGCGTTGATCCCACCTGTCAGTATTTTGGCACTTGTGGGGGTTGCAAATGGCAGCATTTGGGCTATGCAGATCAGTTGGCATTCAAGCAGCAGCAGGTGGTTGATGCGATGGAACGCATTGGCAAGGTGGAGGGTTTTGATGTGTTGCCTATTTTGGGTAGCGGCCAGGTTTATGGGTATCGCAACAAGTTAGAACTCACGTTTGCTGATCGCAGCTGGGTAACGGTAATGCCTGCTGAGGGAGAGCCCTTTCCAACGGCGTTGGGGTTTCATATGCCGGGGAAGTTCGACAAGGTGTTGGACATTGAGGCGTGTCATTTGATGCCCGATTACGTGAATTTAATTCAGCGGGGGGTGAAGGGGTATTGCGAGGCGAATGGGATAGACTTTTTCAATGTAATCAAGCAAGAAGGACAGATGCGCAACATCATGTTCCGATGCAACCGCGATGGCGAGTGGATGGTATTGGTGTCGTTTCACGAGGATCGGGAAGAGAATGCGGGGCTGATGCAGTATATCAAGGATACCTTTGATAAAATTGTGTGTTTGGTGTACGTGATCAATCCCAAGCGGAACGATACGTTGCAGGATTTGGAGGTGCAGTTGTTTGCAGGCAAGCCTTATTTAACGGAGCGATTGGGCAACAGAAC
>DDYM01000009.1:0-2811 GCA_002347985.1 Bacteroidetes bacterium UBA2234 | reverse complement strand
CTTTGTTTGTGGCCGATCAGGCAAGGGAAGTTGTGGGGATTGAGTACGTGGAGGAGGCGATCAAGGATGCCAAGGATAACATGGTATTGAACGGGGTGGAGAACTGCAAATTTTATGCAGGCGATATGAAGGATATTTTCACGGCTGAGTTCATTGCGGAGCACGGCAGACCGGATGTGGTGATCACGGATCCTCCGCGCGATGGCATGCATCCGAGTGTTGTAGAGCGATTGTTGGAGGCCAGACCCAAGCGCATCGTTTACGTGAGTTGCAATCCAGCCACTCAAGCCAGAGATGCGGCGTTGTTGGATGTGGCTTATCGCTTGGTGAAAGTACAGCCCGTGGACATGTTCCCTCATACCCATCACGTGGAGAACGTGGGTTTGTGGGAGTTGCGATAAGACTTTGATAGATAAGCAGTCGTAGTAAATTATCTTTTTTGTATTAGAATCGGTAAGATTCAAAAAAAATCGAGTTGTAACAGTGATTTTATAATTGCAAAAGGTTAATCTTCAATACACTAACTGTCGATGCATTACATTACCATTGATTTGTTGAATACCGAAAATAAATACTTGCTTTTTTGGGTTAGGGTAACTGATGATTGCTTCAGTGTTTGGCGCATCCAAATTGATTTGTTGAAGCAATTTTCCATTGAGATCCCAAATAAAAATGTCTTGAAATGCCGAGGAAGATTGAATATTCCATTGGTCTTTTTCTGAAGGAATGGGACCAATTTTTACGGGTGATTTTGTAATAACACGGTTAGAAGCCTTGTTTTTAGATAATTGCGCATAAGCGACAGCAATGGTATTTCCTGTGGTGTTATAGATGGCTGAGCCGAAGAAGTTAAACGGTGCGTTGAATGCATTCAATGGGAGGTGGTATGCACAGCTACTAGGATCAAAGAAACTATAGTTATACGCGGCCCCTTCATCTTGCCAAGCTTGTTTGTAATTACCATTGAAATCAAACAAAATACACATACTTCCAGACGAATTTTTAATTGAATCTGGGAGGTTCGGCCAAAGAGAAGAAGGACATCCATTCAGGCGCAACCTAGGGCCTAAATTATTGCATCCTTCAATGAGCTCAAATTGAGTTATGGGGCTGTAGGAATTGGAGTCGCAAATGAAGAATTTCTTGGGATTTCCCGTGGTCTCGTCAAGGATTGCCATAGCGCAATTGGGGTCTCCGGCAAAAGGTACTTTGAGTTTTTTGCCCAGCCAATTGCAATTTCGTTTATAAATTAAACCCAAATAAATATTTCCATGATTGTCTGAACAGAAGTTGTTTCTGTTTGCTCTTGCACCTGAACTATCGGACCGTTTCAACCATAGGAGGTTGCCGTTTTTTGCATAACAAAAGGTAATTACATCGATGAGATTTCCACCGGCAGGTGAGGTGCGTTGGTCAGTTGCTTTGTAAACAGAGAATTTGTTGCGAAAACTGCTCGACTTGGATATTTCCACCTGTAAAAGAATCGACTGATTGGAAAATGCAATCGTCCTTGAAGTACCTCCCGTGCCTAGATATTGGGCATTTATTACCTGTCCGAAATTATTGATCTCCAATGAATAATACCCACCGATTGAGTCTAATTTGATTTCGCTAAAATTGGTGTCTGATGAAGATTTGTAATATCCAAGTGCGATTTTATTTTGATTTACGGTTCTAAGCTCTTGGATACTAAAGCCAGTTTTAAACCATAGTAAATCACCGTTTGTGTTGAATGAAAATAGCCTGGCGTTTGAAGGGTAATTGGCGCCTCTATAACTTCCAGCTCCGGAATTCTGCACTAATAATGTGATTTGATTATTGCTTGTGATTACAATATCAATCAAGGACATCGAAGAATCATTAGATTTAAATGGATAAGCCCATGCATTGGAGGCGTTGGATTTATTGATTTTGGTTAATACAGTATTGTAACCATCTGATTTGCGATAAACCCCATTTGTTAATCGCAGTGAGTCGCCTATGTTAAACAGAGAATAGATATTACCCAAACTATCAAACACAACCTTCCTGGCTTGGGGAATTTGCCATAGTCCAGTTTTTCGTTTACCGAAATTTTGGACTTCCTTGATCCATTGAACTTTGGGTGTTGGGATTTGCGCGTTGATAACACATCCAAAAATTAAACCTGCGGCTACAATGATTGATTTTAATTTCATGGACAAGGATCTTCAAAAGAAATAATTTTGTTGTTGCAGTCGATTACGATTTTCCCACATTTACAAGGAATACAAATATCTCCCGGAGAACCACAGCAAAAAATATCACCGTTGTAGAAAGGTACACCATTTAGTAGGATGTATACATTGGAGCAATCACAATTACATAATGGATTAATAGCACCTACAGTTTTCGAAGCAAAAACGGGGACGTCGTTACATCCGCAGTCGGGATCTGTCGGAGAATTGCAAATGAAACTAGTCACAGATGAAGTGGAACCACACCCTTGAACTGCAATAATTGGCGAAGTGCAATCCAAACCCCATTTTATTGTCCAAGTGCATTGTGCCTTGATTGGTTGCGATGATAGAAAAAGAACTAATGACAAAAATTCGATGTATTTTTTCATGATTAAAGAATTGGGGATGTGAATTTCTTAACGAAGATAAAATAAATTTATAAATTTCAACGCTTCAGATAGACATTCTTGGTGAGCGTGGGGCGATGCCCGTCGTTGTAGTTGAAGACTATGAAATAGATACCCTCAGGAAGTAGCTCCGCCGATGTGTTGCTTTGATTTGATGAGTGATAGCGGCCATCCCACGCGATGTTTTGTTGGGCATTGGACTCAAA
>DDYM01000017.1 GCA_002347985.1 Bacteroidetes bacterium UBA2234 | reverse complement strand
TGATTTATCAAACCATGCCCAATGGCTTGGGAGGCACACTCACACTGAAATACGTATGCTTCAGCAGCATCAAAAAAGAATAAAGTATACCCGAATGAAGATTCATCATCTGTTCAGCATACTTTTAATCTTTATTTGGCAACCAACATATGCCCAACTATTTCCGTGAATTTTGGTATGAATTCTGTAAAATGAATGGCTTCAAATTGAGCGGAGTTTACTGTTGAAGAAACTGAAAATACACTCACGGCATCATGGGCATCTTTTGTCACCGCCCCGATCGTTTCCATTTCTTTGGTGTCGGTACGATCATCCTTAATCTTGGGATTGGGGGCATGGATTATATTGGAAACCTGCTTACCGAAAGATCTCCATTGGATACTCAACCCGCGAGTGGTGATATCGCTGTGAAACGAGCTAGACGTTAGGAGCAAACCCACTGCTAAACCCANNTTTTCATGCCCATTTAAAATATCATTCCAATTTGATATCCAAAGTAACTAACAAAATCAGACTTATAACGGTTGGTCCTATTTGTATACCAATTCATCGCTATTTCAGGGCTGAAAAAGAAATTCCCTTTTTGCTTTCTTAATCCGATTGGCAAGTAAAGTCTATTTTCCATATCTCCGTCGAACAGAAACTTAGTACTAGCCGGACTCCTCGCAAACAATAATCCTGTATACAAGTCCATTTTGGACGATATTGAATTATTGTGAAAGGCATATTTAAATCCGCCATAATACCCCACCAATCCGCCACCTAGTTCAAGCGTTAATTTATTGTCGATTACGCATCCTGTGCTCAAAGACGCTAACCAAGCCGGGCCAAAAAGTTGTACGCCAACGAAGTAATTTACTTTCTTTAAATCTTCAGATTTTTCGACAATTTGAGCAATTGCTGAAACTGATTTAAAGCAGATTAAGAAAAGGATAACTATACTTTTTTTCATAATTTCAAATAAATATCTGATTCACGAATCAACTATTTAGATAATTACGGAAAATCGCAAAAGCGAAAAATTGATTTTACGGAAATTCACAAAAACCAGATAGACGCAACACAAGTCTAGCCATTCAGCGGCGCCTACCAAGAGTTTCTAAAGAGATGGAAACACTTTTCGCAGCAGGATTGAATCATTTGGGATGGACCAACCCCATCAAAACAGTTCTCGCGGATCCATAGAAATCAGCTGTTGCCAGGAGAGGCTCTGATTGCTCAATTGATAGACCTTGTGCGGTTTGAACTGCTTTTGAAATTGGCCGATGCCAGAGACTTTATCGTTCGATAGTTTTACTTCCAAGGCGATGTATTTTGAGCCAAGTTGCAATACAAAATCTACTTCTGCGTTGGATTCATTCCAGTAATACAGCTTGAGGTCATCGTTTTGATGCGCAATCAAATGTGCCCCCACCGCGGATTCCACCAACCTACCCCATCGCTTTTTGTTTTCTTGCGATTGAGTGAAGTTTTCATCGGACAAAGCACCCATCAACGCATTGTTCATGACCTGCCATTTGGGACTGCTACTTCGTTTGCGCGCATGGTCCACCGCAAATTTCTGAAGTCCCATCAACAGCCCCGCTTGCTCCAGCAAATCCAAGTAATGCGCCAAGGTGGTGGTATTTTTGGCCTCTTGTAACTGTCCCATCATTTTGGTGTACGAAAGGATTTGACCTGAATACATCGATCCCAATTCAAACAACCTTCGCAAAATTGCGGGCTTTTCGATGTTGCGCATCAGCAAGACATCTTTATTGATGACCGTTTCGATGAGCGATTGTTTCACGTATGATGTCCATCGTGGTTCGTCGTTTATCATCGACATCGCGCCAGGATAAGCCCCAAAATACACGTATTGCTCGGGGGTGATATCGAAGGCCGATTGCAGCTCATTGAACGTCCAATGGTTCAAATTCCATTGCTCAAATCTACCGGCCAAGGACTCCGACAATCCCTTTTGCATGAGCCAATTTGAAGACCCCAGGAGGATGCATTGGATTTTTGGTGCATCACCAAATCGCTGGGTATCGAAAATCCGTTTGATGGTCTCGCTCCAGTTGGGAATTTTCTGAATTTCATCGATGGCCAAAATCACGGGCAATGCTTGTTGCTTTTGCACGATGTAGGCCGCATTGAATTGGCTTTCGATCCAGGCAGCATCGTTCTGTATACCATCGGCGATGGCGTAGATACCTTTCCAATGGGGTTGTTGAAACAGTTGTTTCACGAGGGTGGTCTTCCCTACCTGACGCGGACCAGAAATCACTTGAATGAGTTCTGTTTTCGCCAAAAAACGCTGCATCAAGTCGTAAAAAACGGGTCTTTTGAAGTCCATAATACAAAGATAATAAACAACTTGGGATTTTACTCAATCTATTGAGTAATTTCACTCAATCATCTGAGTAATTTCATTTATTCTTCGTAATAGTAAGAGTAATCGATGCCTTTCATGAAAATTGTTCGATGGCAGAACACGAGTCTGGGACGACGATACTGTTGGAAATGTAAAGGGGTTGGAATCG
>DDYM01000012.1 GCA_002347985.1 Bacteroidetes bacterium UBA2234 | reverse complement strand
TCATAATAGAAACCCGCCTGTAAATCGTGCTGTGTTCTTTCACGACCGCCTACAGTTTTTCCTTTCACACTCATCTGTCCTACCGCAAACAAACCATATCTTTCCGCATCAGACTTGCTCCAACCCGATGTATTTCCACCAGGTGTATTGTGCAATGAATATACTGGGTTAGGATTCATACCATTTACTAAGCCTTGGCTCGCCAACAAAGTGTTGATATTGTTAATGTTGAAACCTCTTCCGTTGTAGTAATCATAAATACTCTGGGTGTATTTTGCTCTTACTGGATTTAAATCACTCGCATTGTAAGTCATCAAAGTATCCATGTTACCCACTTGCTCCCAGTAGTTTCTCAACTGAACATAGTTACCAAATTGGTCGCGAACGATTTTTGGCTCTCTGTTGGGGTTTTGCTGTGGATCATTGTTTGAATAGGCATAAACCGCCATTGGATACGACTTAAACTGGCCAATGTATCCATAATCAAAAATGTTGTCCATGTGGACAGCGTCTCTACTCTGAGAATATGAATTCTGATATTCCGCACGAATTGAATAGTATGCGTTCTTGATTGAACTTTCTTTGTTAGTCTTGAAATTCTGGGTAAACAACAAATAACCACGGAAAGTCTGGTTATCGCTTCTACCATTGTTTTTGTAGTTCATAATGGAGTTTGAAACCGCCAAACCCTGTGAGTAGAAATAACTTGCATATCCTACAACACTCACACCCTGAGATGGTCTCCACTCCAATTTACCTACAAAGTTACCATTGGTAGTTGGGCTGTTTGGACGCGCCTTCAAATGATCAAAATCAGATTCACGCAAGTATGCCGCTGTACTCACGAATCCATTTGGAGTAAATACCAATGGNNNNCATCTTTCACAATCAATGGTCCAGAGATAAACCCTTCCACAGTATTATGACCGAAAGCGTCCAAACCCGTTGATGTCTGGGCTTCAACCGCAGTTACAATTTTATCTGTCGCACTCTTCGATGTACTGCTAAATACACCACCCGTTAAGTCACCATACATTGCTGGGATACCACCTACGTTTGCAGAAATCTGCTCCGTACCTAAGGTTGGTAAACCACCGCCACCTATTACACGCTGACCATCAATATAAGTACCGTTACCGTCTGCTCTCGTTCCACGAACTGAAATACCCTGTGGAGTACTCATGATCGCAGAGTTAGTTCCTACCAACAAACTGGTACCACGACGACCTGAACTCAAAATCTTAGTTTGATCAATTACCGCCTCACTCTTCATCATGTCGACTGGCGTACGTTTTCCCTTAACACGAATGATTACGTCTGTGATTTTGCCATCCGACTTCACAAAAACAACTTCTTCTGTGTTGTTGTAACCCGGTCCCAATGAAATCGCATTTAAACGCTGATCAGGATAACCTTCTTTGGTGGCAGACACATCGTAGTTTCCAGGATTCAATGTAGTAAATTCAGCGTTACCGTCTGAATCCGTGGTATCCGAAGCCACTTCAATGTCGTTCAAAATCATCCGAATGGTTACACCGCTCAATTTGCGTCCATCACCATCCTTGGCAGTAATTTTAAAATCGGCAAAGTTTGTTTGCGCCGTCACCAAGCCGGTAGCCAAAAGGCCCAAACACAGCGTGAAAATCTTGCGTATCATATTCTTCATAGGTCGTTTTCTATTTTCTTGAGGTCGTTGTACAATTAACGATAATTTGGCAAGTTTACCCAAAAAGCAAGGATTTATCAAGTTTATCTACCTGAATATTGCATGTTCCTCGCGATTTATTTTTACCTGCCGTTAGCAACTCAATTACAAGTTACTCTGTATGTCGTACAATTTCAACATTTTATCGAATAAAATTACCGAAATTTTACGATAGCTCTCTACCGTCCATCCACCCACATGCGGAGAAAAAATTGTATGGTTTAAATCCATCATGCGATCTACGGCCAATTTTCGATTTTCATCCTTGTCATTCCATGGTGGCTCAACCGACAAAACATCGGCCGCGAAACCCAAAATTTTTCCGCTGTTCATAGACCGCTCCACCTCCACCAAATCCAGAACCATCCCCCGAGATAAATTGAGCAAATAAATCCCCTCTTTACACTGATCCAACCTGCTTTTGTCTAGCCACAATTTTGTTTCATCCGTCAGTGGAATGTGCAAAGTGATGACATCCGATTTTCTCAGCAAATCCTGCTCCGAAACTTCAGTAACCATGTCATCTCCAAATCCACTTTTGTATTTGTCGTAGGCCAAAATATCAACCCCAAATCCCTTCAATTTCTGAGCCACCGCCGAACCTGTATTTCCATACCCAACGATGCCTACAGTTTTGCCTTTCAGCTCAAATCCTCGATTCCCTTCACGATCCCATTTCCCCGATTTTACTTCAGCATTGGCCTTTGGCAAGCGGGTAAGTAGGCCCAACAACATGGCCAGTGTATGTTCACCCACGGCATCAGAATTTGCCTCGCCTGCATTAAAACAATGAATACCCAATTCTTGGGCTGAAATCTCATCAATGTTATCCATGCCCGCACCACCACGACCTATCCACTTCAACCCGGATGAGGCAGTCATTAACTCTTTATCAATAAATATCTTGCTCCTAACAAAGAGGCCTTCCGGTTGATGCAATTTTAGCAGTGAACCCACCTCAGTTGCATCGCAATCGCCACAATCTATCACATCGAAATCCCCTTGCATCGATTGATGCAAATATTCATGAAAATCATCAATCAAAAGGACACGACGTTTCATCAAATCAATAGGCTTTTCGCTGCAAATACCAATCTGTGTGACCGTGATTTACGGCTGTTGAATCCATAAGAGCGACATCAGATTTACCACCTTGTTGGAAAAACTGAATCGCTGCCATCGCCAACAATTCCTGCTCAGATTTGTCTAATTCCGGTGCTTCCAATTCCGTTCCTGTGAAATAATGCTGTATGAAGTGTGTATCGAAATTGCCCTCAATAAATGCGGGGTGCTGCATCACAAAATCCCCAAACATCAAGGTTGTCTCAATTCCGGTTATCACATATTCACCAATCGCTCTTCGCATTTTGGCAATCGCCTCCAATCTCGTTGGAGCCCAAACAATCAACTTCGCCAGCATATTGTCGTAATAGATCGGAATCTCCATCCCGCTTTCCATACAATCATCAACCCTAATTCCCGGACCCTGAGGCACTTTGTAGGTTTCCACTGTACCCACGTTGGGTAAAAACTGATTGACTGGATCTTCGGCGCAAATTCGCAGTTCTATTGCATGGCCATTAATTTTCAATTCATCTTGGGTAAAACTCAATTTTTCACCGGCAGCAACCAAAATTTGCTCTTTTACCAAATCTACGCCCGTAATCAGTTCAGTAACAGGGTGTTCTACTTGCAATCGAGTATTCATTTCAAGGAAGTAGAATTCCATCGACTCACTCAAAAGAAACTCAACGGTTCCTGCACCTGAATAGTTACAAGCTTTGGCTACATTTACTGCCGCCTCGCCCATGGCTCGGCGAATCTCAGGAGTAAGCACCGCACTCGGCGCTTCCTCAACCAACTTCTGATGCCTGCGCTGAATGCTACACTCACGCTCAAACAAATAACAAGCGTTGCCATAATTATCAGCCATCAGCTGAATCTCAATATGTCGAGGACTCCCCACATATTTTTCAATGAAAACACTATCATCGCCAAATGCATTTCTGGCTTCGTTTTGAGCCATTTGCAATGCCGAAATAAAGTCTTCTTTTCTATCCACCACCCGCATTCCTTTTCCGCCTCCACCCGCACTGGCCTTCACCAACACTGGAAAGCCCACTTCTATCGCCACCTGCAAAGCATCTTCCGGATTTTTAATCGCCTCATCAATACCGGGGACCAAAGGAACTCCAAAGGCCTTTACCGCCTGTTTTGACGCAATTTTACTTCCCATCACCTCCATCGATTCGGCACTCGGCCCAATCAAAACCAATCCCTCGGCCTTCAATGCCCGCGCAAAGCCTGCATTTTCACTCAAAAAACCATACCCCGGATGAACCGCCTCCGCCCCTGTTTTCTTGCACAATTCGATGATACGATCCATTCTCAAATAACTGTCTGAACTCGCCGCACCACCCACACAATACGCCTCATCAGCATAACGAACATGCAACGCTTGAACATCAGCTTCGCTGTAAATAGCAACCGTTTTAATGCCCATTTCCTTGCAAGTACGCATTACCCGAATGGCAATCTCCCCGCGGTTGGCAATCAATATTTTCTTAAACATGAGTAAGTGCAAATATCGCAGTCTGAATTGTGATTTTCACCCACCTTGGGCAAGAATTACTAACCACCCACCTTTTGATTTAACTTCGCACCCTTATCGCGATGCAAAATTTCTCGAATTTGGTCAAACTGGTGAAAGCTGAATTTCAGCTCGATCTCAAAAAACCCGCCGTCCTGGCTGCCGCCCTGTTGCAGATGGCTACAATGACCTTACTCGCATTTCTTTCCCAACCCAATATCAATGCAAAAATTTGGAGTAGCCTTTTTTGGATCATTCTGATATTCTGCACCTTACAAGCCATTTCCAAAAATTTCCTCAGTGTAAATCGCGCACGATGGATTTACTTCAACCAACTCTCCCCTCCACAGAATATACTATGGTCGAAAATGATATACGGCTGGTTCACAATGAGTCTCCTCACCCTGGCCAATCTTCTTTTATTTGCCTTCTTCATGGGTTTCCCCATTCAGCACCCCATGGCTTATTTCTGCAATCTCACCCTAGTTATTGCTGGAATCGGAAGTATATTCACACTCATCGGAGCCATTGCAACCAAAGCCAATCAGGCTGGCTTCCTAGCCCCCGTGCTTAGCCTTCCCGTAATACTCCCCCTAATCCTTGTTGGCATGCAAGCATCCAATAAAACACTGAATCCTGTTTTGGTTTCCTCTGTTTGGAACGACATTGCGCTGGTGGGCGCATTAGACGGTTTGATTGTGGTTCTAGCGGTCATTCTCTTCCAACCCCTGTGGAAGGATTAAACGCCACTATTTGCCAGTCCAATCGCACAAAATCCTTACCGCTTCGTCCATGCCAGCATCCTCGCGATAACGCTTCAACCAATCCAACTTTTGTGCTTCCTTGATTGCATCGCCTTTCACCCCTTGCATGTCTACATCCAAAGCCATCACCGTATCACAAATACTGCGATACTTGTAGTCTCTCAAAGGCTTGTCTTGCGCCCTTAGAGCGGCTTCTTGCTGCTCAAATTTCGACATATTCAATGAATAAGTATATGAAGTGCGAACAGCTGCCAACTCTTTGGCTCGTTGCTGAACCAAGTTGTAGTATGGATTTTTTTGCAAACGCTTTGCAGATTGCTCTATCGCTTTCTTACGCTGTGCTTCCTTATAGGGATTGAAAGGCTTGTATTCCGCCGCAGGGATTTTATCGTACGCCAAATGGAAGTCCATCTCCTTTTCTCCCTGTTCGATACCATCGTACACATCCGGCAACACCACATCTGGTTCAACTCCCTTTAACTGTGTGGTCCCGCCATTGATGCGATAAAACTTCTGAATTGTCACTTTCAACTGCCCGTAACCCCTGGGGAAAACCTCAGACATTCCACCTTCCAATGGAACAAATGTTTGAACGGTTCCTTTGCCAAAAGTACTCTTGCTGCCAACAATGACTGCCCTGCCATAGTCCTGTAGCGCCGCTGCTAAAATTTCCGATGCCGAAGCGCTGTAAGTGTTGGTCAAAATCACGATCGGACCCTTGTAATTCACATCGTCATCCTGATCTGCATACACCTCAATACCTCTCATATCTTTTACCTGAACAATTGGACCCCGTGGAATAAATAAACCACCCATCTCAATCGCATCAGCCAAACTTCCACCCCCGTTATTTCTCAGGTCGATAATAATTCCCGATGCACCCGCCTTCACCAATTTATCCATTTCGATTTTCATATCGCCGGTGCAATTACGACCTCTGCCTCGTTGTGAGAAATCGGCATAAAAACTCGGCAAATGAATCAGCCCAAATGTCTTTCCTGAGTACTTCAACAAAGCGCTGCGCGCAAAGCTCTCTTCGATCACAACTACCTCTCTCACAATTGGAATTACCACAACACTTCCATCCGGCTTTTTAACTGTTAACCTCACTTCAGTACCCTTTTTGCCTCGAATCAATTGAATGGCATCGTCCAACTTCATGTCTACGATGTCCACTGGCTCAGCCGATCCTTGGGCCACTTTTAAAATCAAATCGCCTGCTTTCAATTCGCCCTGACGGTAACTGGCACTGCCCGGTACAATGCGTTCAACTTTCACATAACCATCTCTCTCGGTTAGCGTGGCTCCTATACCCTCCAATTTGCCGGTCATGCTGATATCAAAATTCTCCTTGTCCTCTGGTGGAAAATAGTTGGTGTGAGGATCATAAATTTCTGCAATTGCATTGGCATACATTGAAAGTTGGTCTCTTCGATCCATTTTCCTTAAACGCTTAAACCAGTCGCTGTAGAATTTCTTGGTTTCATTGCGCGCTTGCAATTCCAAAGTATCGTAAGGCTTTTGCTTGGCGATGCCAGCCGAGTCCTTCATTTTCTTTTGGGCTTCTACTTTTCGAGACAATCTCTCCATAGATTGAAATTGCAACCATTTTTGCCAATCTGATTCCAACGTTTTCCAATCGGGTTGAAAGGCCACAACATCATCGTACACAGTGTAAGATTGATCCGTTTGATAGTTAAACGGCCTTGATAATGTATTCTGAATCATCGGATCCAATTGATCCAAACGCTTCATTAACAGAGTCCAGGTAGAATCAAAAAAATCAAACCTCCCTGCCTGAATTTGATCGTCGATGGAAGTTTTAAAAACCGAAAGTCTATCAATGTCGCCCTGCGTGAAAAAGTGCTTGTCGCGATCCAAATTGTTGATCACATTGGTAAAGATTTCGCCCGACAACTGATCATCGATCGCCTTCGGCTGATAATGCGCTTCGGAAAGCATGCGCATCAAAGAACCCAAAAATCCATCATTGTCACCAAACTTCTTGTTGCTACAAAAAACAAACAATGCCAACATCAATGATGTTGAGGTCAATACCACCCATTTATTAAATCTCATACGTTTTTCTCTTCAAAATTTCATTAAACAAAACTCTTACACTCTTTCTTTCAAGCCCCAATCGGTCATAAATTACTTCTTAGGTGCTGGAGGTGGGGGAGGTACTTGTCCACCAGGAATATTTGGCTGACCCGGTGCGCCCATACCAGGAGCGCCCATACCAGGACCTCCTTGACCCGGACCTCCTTGACCAGGACCACCCTGACCAGGACCACCGTGTCCAGGACCACCCATTCCGCCTGGGCCACCTTGACCAGGACCGCCCATTCCGGGCTTTCCTTTGCCACCATTGTTTTGCATTTTCATTTCTGGCAAGGGCTTATAAAACTTGGTCAAACCCAATGTCTCAATCCCCTGATCAAAAATCAAATCAACTGGAATACCTGCGGTTTCAATTCTTTTCAAATCGATTTGCAACGGAGCACCAATAACGCCTCTGCTATCCAACATTGTCTTCACCGCAGCGGCATCACCATTTCCTTGCAATATCAAAAGTTCAGCTGCCAAATCAGAGATGACCTGACGCATTTTCTCTACATCTACCTTGTACCATCTTTTTTCTGCACCCCCGTCTGCTTGGGCCTTGCCCTTTTCTTCAACCACAATCGCACCGCGTTGTAGCAATGTATTGAAAGTGATCATATTGGCTTTTCCATGAGCCGATGCAGCGCCAAATCGCACGGAGCGAAAAACACTGGCTACAAAAGTCACGTAGTAATCATCCAAAGTGCCCTCCAACTCTTTTTTGTCGAACAACTGGGTAACCATATACAAACCCAAAACATCGGCTTTACACTCCTCGATGGCAGAATAATCTGCACCCAGCGCTTCTCTCACTGTCAACTTTGAATTGCCCACTACATTCTTAATTCCCAAACCATGAGCCACCTCATGAAACATCACATTGGAGAAAAACGCGTTGAACGTAATATGTTTCTGCTGTGAAGGCACAATCACACGCTGAGAAATGGGAACAACCATATTCTCAAATTTTGCTTGCATTGTATTTTTCAGTTGTGATCGACGTGTACCGAAATTCTGTTGAATGCGCTCATCATTGGGCAAATTCACCGCAATGGTTTTACTGCCTGCATTACAATCTCCGCCATAGTAAACCACATCAAAAACAGCCAACTGACTCAACGGAGTGTGTGTGCCATCCATCGGCGGAAATCCGGGTGCATTCATCTGCATATCTACCGCGCCATTTCCATTTTTTTCTGGCGACGCATTCAAATCGGGCTTATACTCAGAAGAAACAGGCAATCCGGCTTGCAACGTGGGCAAATAGGCGATGAACTTATCCAATTTTGCGCCCCATTCTTTGTCTCTAACCAAGACATAGGCTTCATAGGACGTTTTCTGACCTAACAATTTGTCTTCGTAATTTTCAATTGGACCGATCACAAAATCCAAATGACTTTTCAGACTCAACCATTTGATATCACTTCCAATGTAATCATCCATCATCAATGCACCCATTCTCTCCCGCAAATACATACCAAACTCCTTGTCTTCTTTCATAATCGCCTCAGAGGCAGCATGCATTTCATCGCCCAATTTCATTACATCTTCACGATAAAATTCGCCATATTTCAACACCTCATATTGCTTTCCAGTACTTGACGTAATTGGCAATCCCATGGGCTCAGGAATAATAGGTCCATCCTTGTGTTTGCTTGGATCGATAGGTCCTGGTGCCTTGAAATCACGAACAACCGCATAAGGGCTTTTAACAAAATCAAGCATATTGGGATCAATCCCATCCATGGAGAAATCGCGGGGATAAAAATTCACGCCATCCGGCTTAGGACCATATCCCTTCATAAAAGGTTCATTGTTATTCAAACGATCCCAAGGACCATAATTGATTTCCGCAAATTTTCTCTCCGAAGAATCTTTGATGCCTCTCAAAAATTGATCTTTGTCGCCGTAAGTCTGTTTCCAAAAAATACGATCGGCAATTTGCGCTGCTTTGATCAAATGCGTAATACATTCACGTTCAGCAACCGATAAAAGTGCGGTATCTGTTTTTAATGAGAATTTTTTATACATCCCCAAGCGCTGGGCAGCAATATTTGGAGTGTTTGCAGTCTGAGCGGTTGCAGGTTTTCCTTTGGCCTTGCCTTTTGATTGCGCAGCAGCGGGAATTACAGATGTAGCCAAAGCCACTGTAAATAAAATTGAAAATGTTTGTTTCATCTTAGAATACTTCGGTTGAAATTTCATGCTAGAATTACAAACCTACAAGAATTTTGCCACAAGCGAAATACCCATTTGCTCCAATCAACGATTTAGAAGCATCTTTCGTCGGCAATTTCTCATTCAATTTCTTTCTATGCTTGGTTTGAGGACGCATTTATACCATTTTTGCCACCCCAAAAACAAACATCCCTTGGCTTTTGTTAATCCCACAAACCATCCCATTTGAAACCCTTAGATTTTTCCAAATTCAATCAGCTTCAATCAGCTTTCGGCAATTTTGGCGG
>DDYM01000042.1:13841-14038 GCA_002347985.1 Bacteroidetes bacterium UBA2234 | reverse complement strand
TGCTGCAGAAAAGGCCGCCAATGACCGCATTCAACATTTGATGAGTATTCAAGGTACTCGCTCGGTTGAAAGCTACCACCGCGAATTGGGTCTTATCATGTGGAACAAGTGTGGTATGGCTCGTAACGAAAAAGGGTTGAAAGAAGCCATCGCTGAAATCCAAGCCCTTCGTGCCGATTTTTATAAGAACGTACGCA
>DDYM01000042.1:13272-13776 GCA_002347985.1 Bacteroidetes bacterium UBA2234 | reverse complement strand
TTGATGTGTGTAGACGCCCTCAATCGAAATGAAAGTTGCGGCGGACACTTCCGTGAAGAATTCCAAACCGAAGAAGGTGAAGCTTTGCGCGACGATGAAAACTACATGTATGTATCAGCATGGGAAAGCAAAGGCGATTCATGGGAACTTCACAAGGAAGAATTGAAATACGAAAATATCAAAATCCAACAACGCAGTTACAAATAATCCAATAACAAGAAGATTATGAGCAAGTTAATGAAATTAAATCTGAAAGTTTGGCGCCAAAAGAATTCTGAAAGCGCTGGAAATTTCGAAGAGTATAAGGTTGATGCAAGCCCGGACATGAGNNTTTTTGGAAATGTTCGATGTCTTGAATGAGCAACTGATTGAAACCGGAAAAGAGCCGGTAGCTTTCGATCATGACTGTCGTGAAGGAATTTGCGGTATGTGTTCGATGGTTATCGATGGTCGTCCACACGGCCCTAAGCAAGGCGTTACCACTTGTCAGTTGCACATGCGAAG
>DDYM01000042.1:13054-13254 GCA_002347985.1 Bacteroidetes bacterium UBA2234 | reverse complement strand
TTCAACGATGGCGACACAATTACGGTAGAACCATGGAGAGCCAATGGATTCCCTGTAATCAAAGATTTGACGGTAAACCGCAGTTCTTTTGATCGCATCATTGCAGCCGGTGGATTCATTTCTACCAATGCAGGAAATGCGGTGGATGCCAATTCTGTATTGATTCCGAAAGAAATTGCTGACGAGGCGTTTGAGGCAGC
>DDYM01000042.1:3635-12946 GCA_002347985.1 Bacteroidetes bacterium UBA2234 | reverse complement strand
GCCAAAGTGACTCAATTGTCTATGCTTCCTCAAGGTAAGCCAGAACGTCAATCACGCGTTGTAGCGATGGTAAATCAGATGGATGCAGAAGGATTTGGTGCTTGTACAAATACCGGTGCTTGTGCTGCAGAATGTCCGAAGCANNATTCCATTGAGTGTAATTGCGACGTTAAACCGCGAATACATCAGTGCGAAAATGAATGGCAAATAATTGACATTCAAAAAATAGGAGTCTTTATCGGGCCGAAGATTTTGTCGGCTCAATGAAATAGTTTCAACACCAAGGGCGGCCAATGGCCGCCCTTGGTGTTGAATATCTAAGCGGAAATACTTAATCCAAGGGGAAACGCAATCCCAACTCAACGCCGATCTGCGGAGAAAAATATGTCTGAACCCCTTTGTTGTTAGGCAATACAGGAAACAGAATTTTCGGCGAAGCGTAAATATGAACCAGTCGATCCAGATTGTACTCCATTCGCATCGATGCCGTTAAAAATGCATTGCCCTTTACCTGGGTCGACGGTGTTAATAACACTCCGGTATCAACCGTAGAGGCAACATAATCATTTACAACAAAATTGTTCCCTTGGGGCATCTCAAAACCCACGGTATGAATCCTCAACTCGTGGTTCATCTGGAAAGCGGGCATCACGCCCACTTGGTACCACAAACTTGCATTTTGCAACTGAAAACGAACGCCATCCATTCGTTTTTCATAGGCAAATAGCCCTGCAATGAAACGACTGTGATATTCGTAATGCACTTCCATCAATCCAGCACTTACGAAATTGGGATAAATGCCTACATCTGGATGGATGACATATTTAAACATTTGGCCTTCTTTTACCCTAGTAAATCCGTTGTTAATCATCCCAACGCCAAATACAAAATTGGAATAGCCATTGATTTTCTTGTGATAATTTAGATCAAAGTTGAATGTCTTCAAAGAGCGATCGGACTTAGAAAAAGAATCTCGCAGTTGAGATTCCGTGAAACCTCCAGCGATATCAGGCTGATACCCTACAATCAAAGCACTGCTCCAATTTGGCGTGGTTGAAATCGACAAAGAATTTGCCCATTTTTTCTCTCTGGGTTGCTGTCCGATAGCAATGTTAAAAAGGGCAATGACCCCTAGAATAGAAATATACTTTCTCATGAATATTCTGTTTCGTCTTCAAATTCCAGGACACGCAAATGCTTATAGAATCGCCAAACGCCAAAAGAAGCGGCAACGAACAAGCCCACCGTGAACCCTATCCAAATCCCATAAACCTGCCAATTCTGCCATACTCCCAAAAGGTAAGACAGTGGCAAAGAAATCACCCAATAGCTGAGGATGGACAATCCGGACGACCAATTGACATCTTTTATGCCTCTCAGCAGGTTCATTGCACCGGCCTGAATCCCATCGGCCAACTGAAAAATCGCAGCCAAAATAAACAATGGCAAAATGGTAGGCATTACATTGGCCTTCACCTCGTATAACCTTGCTATCCAGTGATTGCCGAAAATAAACAACAATGCATTTCCCACTTCAAAAACAGCGATGATCAAAAAAATGGCGTGCGCCGCATGTCTGATTTGATCGCGATTTTTCTCGCCGTATTTATTTCCTACGATGATGGCACCCGCCATGGCAATTCCACTCACAACCATGTAGGTGATCGACGCAAAACTCAATGCAACGGCATGGGCCGCCAACTGCTTGGCACCAAACCAACCCACCATTACCCCAGAAAGTCCAAAACAAGCCCATTCTGCAAAAGTTTGCAAAGCGATGGGCAACCCAATCTTCCAAATACTAGGAAGCTCTATTTTGATCTTTGACCAACCCGGCATCGCCTTGGGCACGTACTCGCGCATAAATGCTGAATATCGAACATACCATAAACCCACCAACGCCATCACAATCCTAGAAATCAAAGTAGCGTAGGCAGCGCCATTCAATCCCATAGCCGACACACCAAAATGACCGTAAATCAGAACATAACATAGAAATACATTCAACCCCAGCCCGCCCAAAGTAATTAACATGGCAATTTTGGTATGACCCAAACCATCTGTAAACTGTCTGGTAACCACATTAAATAAAAGAGGCAAAATGCTCCAACTTAAAATATTTAGAAACCCAGGAGCCAAACGTTCAATAGAGGCGTCCTGCTTTAACCAATGGAAATTGTGAACGAAAACTTGCAACACAGCAAATTGAAAAACGAACAAAATTAACGCAGCCACCAACCCAGCGCGATAGGTAATAAATCCATCTGCCGCCCGCTTCTGTCCAACCTTGATGCTAACCAAGGTACTCACTGAGAATAATACCCCAAAAGTGAGTCCGCTAATCATGAAGAACAAATTGTTTGCTTGATTCACACTAGCCAATTCCTCCGAACCCAATGGTCCCACCATCAACATGTCCGCAACACCCATCAATACGATTCCTAGCTGACCTAATATGATTGGATACGCCAATTTAAGGGTCTGTTGTATTTGAATTTTGTATGTACTGAATGGATTTTGCATGGAATAAGGCTACAAAAATAGGCCAATTATTTCCCAACTCAGCGCGCTTGCTGTGTTAAGTATTAACTTTGCAGCGTGGTAGAAGTATTATGGGAAGACAATCACCTGTTGGTGGTAAGCAAACCCGCAGGTTTGGCGGTACAAGGTGATTTAACCGGCGACACGCATTTATTGGAGTGGGCCGAGCGTTACATCGCTGAAAAATACAACAAACCTGGAAAGGCATTTATTGGCTTGGTGCATCGTTTAGATCGCCCTGTCAGTGGTGTTGTTGTTTTGGCCAAAACCTCCAAAGCACTCACGCGCATGAATGAAATATTTCGGGAGAAAAAGAACACCAAAATCTATCATGCAATCACCCTGAAGGCCTTGCCGGGTGAATCTGGCACGCTCACCCATCACTTGCTGAAAAACAGCGAGACCAAAAAAGCGCATGCCTATAATTCGCACAAACCTGGAACCAAACCAGGTGTCCTTCACTACGAGTTGTTGAAGAATTTTGCTGGTCGTTACCTCTACGAAATCACCCTAGAAACTGGCCGATTCCACCAAATCCGCGCCCAACTTTCAAAAATGGGATCTCCAATCCTCGGTGATTTAAAATATGGTGCCCTTGAACCCTTACCGGATAGAAGTATTGGTTTGCATAGTCGTAAATTGATTACTCCACACGTGGTTGCCACCCAACCCTCTTTAACCATTACTGCCCCGCATCCAAAAGGCACTTGGTGGTGGGATTTGTTTAAATAGAACGCCTAAACTTTAAGGTTCTTTGCCAAAGCACTCAGCCGCGGAGTCAATCCCAACCCAATTCCGTTGATGGATCCCAAAAAACTTGGGAGAAATTTTGAATCTGATCATCGATCACTTGGACCCCTTCATTTTCCAATAGTGATTGCATCGCTGTGGGAGTCTCAAAATGGGCCTTACCACTCAACATCCCTATTCTGTTTACCACACGGTGTGCCGGCACATCACTCTGTTCACCGTGACATACATTCATCGCCCAGCCCACCAATCTACTGCTACGTGCCGCACCCAAGTATTTTGCAATTGCACCATAGGAGGTAACCCTGCCCACAGGCACCAAACGCACCACCGCGTAGACCTTTTCATAAAAAGTTTCTTCTTGCATCGCCGAACAACAAAATTGGAACAAAATTTGTCTACTTTGCTCACAACTTATAAAATGGAAATGTCTCGTTTACGCAATATCTCAAATTACGGTTTCACATCCCTTGCAGTTTTGATTGCTCTATGCACAATTAGCAACTCAGCAATCGCTCAAAAAGCCAAGAAAAACAAGAAATCAACCCCAACAGTGGAAGTGGATACCCAGACGGAAAATCCACAGAAAGTAGAAACTGCAATTGTACCCAAAGAGACAATCTTCGGCAGCAATGAGAATCTTCAGGCAGTGCAACCGTCAACCACAAACAACGGACCTACCGAAGCTGAAGTGCGCAAACAATTGGAATCCAACCTACGATTCACCCCCTACTATCGAACACCTCCGGTAAAACCCAATGTCTTTGGAAATTACCCGAAGTTAAAAAATGCACCCGCTTGGGACGGTAGAGAGGCCGGCGTTTATAGCGTAAGATTTAAATTCAGAACGATTACCCCCGCCAAAGCCACCCCAAAAATTACCAATATTTATGCGGGCGATACGGTCTATCTCGCCGACCACAACATTGGCGGAAAATACTTGAGAGACACTGCCGTTATCGACAAAAATGGAGTAGCCAACTTCCACGGAACCAAAAAGTTACAACGAGGCATGTACCTTTTCGTTTTCCCCAAAAAACGTGATTATTTCGAATTCATTATAGACGATGATCAAGATTTTCAAATTGATTTCGATACTGCTTGGAGTACCCGCGATTACTATTTAAAGATGACCGCCACTGGCTCAACCGAAAACGCCGCCTTTATCGAATACCAAAAAGGCAAGGTAGCTGTGATTGAAAAGCTTATGGCCATCGACGAAGAAATCCAAAAGGATTCTGCCGGTCCGCAGGCGTTGCTGGATTCCTTGAATGCGGTTCGTGATCGCTATTTGAACGACAAAGGAAATTACGACTCGGCTTATATCATTAAAAACCCTGGCCACCTATTGTCGAAATTCTTGATTGCAATGATAGGCGTCCCCTATCCTGAAACTTTGCCCGTGTTGGCCGATGGAAAGGTAGATAGCACCTTCGCCTTCCGCTGGTACAAAGAACATTACTGGGATCATATTGATTTTGCTGATGACGGGTTACTTCGCATGCCAGTAAACATCGTAAAACAGCGCCTAGACTTCTATTTTGATAAAATCATAGTTCCTGACGCCGACTCTTGCATCAAAGAAGCGGAAAAAATCATGGATGCGTGTAAAAACACCATCGAAATGGAGAAATATGTCATTTGGTACCTCACCAACCGTTTTGAAAGTTCAAATATCATGGGCTTAGATAGAGCCTTCGTAAGAATGGCGGTTAGCACCTATTGCAACGGAAAAAGCTGGTGGGTAGACAGTGCAACGATCAACAAAATGTGTGAAAATGCTTTCAGAAGAGCGCATACTTTGATTGGCGAAACAGCACCTGAATTGGAACTCAAAGACATCAAAGGCAATTGGGTGAATACCGAAAAAATTCGCGGCAAATATGTCATCCTGATTTTCTGGGACCCAACATGCGGACATTGTAAAGAGGTCATGCCAAAGTTGGCTAAAATACTTGCCGAAAACAAAGATAAGGGATGGAAAGTCGTTGCATTATCAAGTGGCGACAAGAAAAAGGAATGGGAAGAGTATTATAACTCTCACCCCGAAACCCAAGCATTTACTCACCTGATTCGCGGTGAAGTACAGAGTCAAAAATACGCCGACAATCTCTACAGTTATTATGTAATCGCTTCGCCTACGATTTTCGTTTTGGACAGCGATCGTAAAATTGTTGCAAACAGAATTGATGTCGACAAAATGGTTGATTTCCTAGACCACCTAGACTCCGAAAAGAAAAAGTAATTACCACCATCGATCTGCCGGGCGGTGAAATATCCGCTTGGCATCTCGATACATCGTGCTCGGGAAGCATGTAAACCCAATAAAATAGATAGGTCCTGTAAAATTTTGACCTCCTCGAAACAACGCTACCCGCGAACCAACACCGGCACTCACCCCAAAATAGCGAAGGAATCGCACCGAACCGTTAACACCAAACTCCAAAGGCATCATAAACCTTGTCTCTTGAGGTCGGTTATCAGAGAATCGTAAAATCCTGTACCCCGCTCCCAATTGACCGAAGCCAGTGACACCAAATCGATGGGTGCGGTAAAGTTCATATTCAAACGTGCTACTCAAATAGGAGAACTTATAAGAATCATAATTGCGGCCGTTAATTTGTTTGTAATCGGAATAATAATATCCGGTGTAGGCCGACATTTTATCCCAGAGAATCCCATATCGATATCCGCTGATCGTAACTGTTTCACCGGAAATTGTGGACGTCTTCGAATCAAACCATAGCGAGTAAGACGGTGGTTCATTCAGAGACAAACGAATGCTATCGACAGGATTCCAGGGGAAAGAATCTGTTTGGGCACAGGCATCGGCCACCACAAAAAAGGCGATGTAGAAACCCAATAGTCGATTCAATGCACGCATCAATCGCAAATGTCGCCCTTGCAATTCAATCCTTGTCCACAGAATTCAGCGCTGTACTATCGATAATTCGCTACAAACAATGGATATTTGATGCATGAAGTCGCATTTATTTGCAATAATGTTGCTGAGCCTTTCTAGCTTAAAAGGCCAAAACACAGCATCACCAATCGAGGCACCCAGTGAAACCTTGGTCAACAAAGACGAGCATACATCAACGGCTGCGCATCGATTTTATCCGCAGGCAGGAGATTGGAGTACCGAGGCAACCTTGTTGTTACAAACAGGAAATTCCGCAATCCGCTTTGGAATCCAAGAGATCAAATTCCGCAGATTCATTGAAAACCAATATGTATTGCGCACCCGTTTGATGGCCACCCAAAGCAAGGAAGTCACAATCATCAATCAGGGTTCTGGCTTGATGGAGCGAAGCATCACGGATTTCAACGGTTTGATTGCGCCGGGTTTTGAAAAGCATCAAAAAATCAATGGAAAGCATACGGCACGACTTTCACCTTATTGGGGCGCAGAACTTCCGTTTGGCAAACACGGTTACGAATACAATCTTACGAATTCAAAAGACGGACAGAATTTTTACAATGGAGGCACATTCAACAGCAAAGTTACTAAGGCCTACACGGTTGGGTTAAATCTGCTGTATGGGATTGATTTTTATGTGGCCAAAGGGATTTTCATTGGCACCGAAATAGGGTATGGATTTACGCGCGAGAAATACGGGGTAAGCAATATCACAACCTTTGACGGGACCTACACCGACAAGAAAAGCATCCCTATGGGCAGCAACAGTCAGCTCAATCTCTACTTTAATTCGGGCATCCGATTCGGAATAGTTTTTTAGCGGAGAATAGCAATTTTCTTTGTTTAAGAAATGAGACATTTAATACGATGTTGAACTGAGACAATTATTTTTCACCTAATTTTGTATTTATGGCAACCAAACCCATTGCATTTACCAACAACGGAAATGACTTTTTCAATGAGTTAAGAACTCAAGTTGACGAGTATTTTACTTCAAGAAAACTATCTAAGAACGGAGATATGCGATTGTGGATGAAAACTGCGTTCGCGCTCATCACCACACCTATTCTCGTTATTTTGGCCTTAAACATACCCGCAGTTGGAATTCCAATGCCGATGTGGGGCAGCGTAATTCTATTCATATTGATCGGACAGATGCACACCTTCACGGGCTTCAACGTCATGCACGATGCTTGTCACGGCGCATTCTCTTCCAAAGGTTGGGTTAACAAATTGTTTGGCAACTCATTGAGTTTGATGGGAAGTCATGCATTTATCTGGAAATTCAAACACAACACTTTGCACCATACATGGACAAATGTGGATGGATTGGACGACGATATTGCCAAGGCGCCTATTTTGAGACATTGCGAATCGCAACCATTCAAACCCTACCATAAGAATCAACATTTGTATATGTTCTTCTTGTATGGTATTTCAATCATCTTTTGGATGTATGCGAACGATTTCATGAAGTATTTCAATAAGGCCGTGAACGAACAACCCATGCCAAAAATGACCTTGAGTGAACACTTGATATTCTGGTCGGCTAAAATTGCTTACACCTGTATTTATGTTATTGCACCCATGTATTTCTTGGGTATTGGCTACGGTTTCTTGTGTTTCATGTCGATGCAAATTTCCATGGGCATCGTATTAAGCTTGGTATTTCAGTTGGCTCACGCGGTTGAGACTACCCATTTTGAAGACGCTGCACAATACGATATTCCAGTTGAGCGCATTCCAAACGAATGGGCCATTCACCAGGTAATGACAACCAACAATTTTGCAACCAAATCTCCATTTGCAACTTGGTTCATGGGTGGCTTGAACTTCCAAACGGAGCACCATTTGTTCCCAAATATCAGTCACGTGCACTATCCTGCTCTGAATGAGATTTTGGTTCCACTTTGTGCCAAATACAATGTCAAGTACAACGAGATGCCTTCTTTCACTTATGCAGTGGGTTCGCACATCAGATACATGAAATCATTGGGCGTTGCCGCTTAATCGAAATTATTCTACATTTTACTAGGCAAAAGGTTGTATTTACAAAAAAGCGACTTATCTTGCCCATTCAATTTTATAATAAAATACTAATTATCAATTCATGAAAACAGGTTCTGTTAAATTCTTCAACCACAGCAAAGGCTATGGTTTCATCATCGACAACGAAGACGGTCAAGAGTATTTCGTACACGTAACTGGTTTGAAAGACGAAATTCGCGAAGGCGATACCGTTAATTTCGAACTTAAAGACGGTAAGAAAGGTTTAAATGCAGTAAACGTAAGTAACGCAGGATAATCAATCATCTTCATTTCTTTTAAAAGGGCCTCGTCTATGACGAGGCCCTTTTTTTATCCCAATATCAAGAAGAGACTATACTCACAAACTCTCTCAGCTTTTATAAAGGAAACGCCAACAACAAAGCCGAGACTTAGATTACTCAAAATCCAATCGCCAAACCAAAGCCGGCGGCATATTGCGATAAGATTCCGGCTTGATGATTCTACTGCCGCTCGGACCCACCGACTCCACTTTCCTGATTTTCCAATCCAAATCCCTAGGCAAAGAAAATTTCTGCTCTCCAATCACAGATACGTTGTCCGCCTTCACATCATAACCCAACAACTGAGCCTTGCAGCCAGAGACAGTCTTGGCGGCTGGCAATATCGCTTGCATCCGCTCACTCCAAACCTTGGACAAAACGGTTAAATCCAAAATCGCTTTGTCGTTCAAATCATGGTTACCCATCAAAATCGCATAAACAACCCACTTCCCATTCTCCAATTTCGATGTAAACATCCACTCCTGGGCTTTGAAATTCCACTGAGAATAGGGTTCAATGGGCTCCGTGCCATAAATCGCCTCGCCATTCACCTTCATCCAAGCCCCAATCTCTTCCAAACGCTTATAGGCGGCAGAATCCCATTCACCCGTTTCACTCGGTGCGATATTCAATAAGTAATTCCCGCCGCGAGAAACAATCAAACACAAATTGCGAATGATCTCGTCAATGGGCTTATACTGCTCATTCTTCACGTAACTCCAACTTCCGCCCATCGTCATGCAAGTCTCCCAAGGGTAACTCAATGGCTT
>DDYM01000042.1:2319-3581 GCA_002347985.1 Bacteroidetes bacterium UBA2234 | reverse complement strand
CCCGGTTGATAACTGCGCGCCATCTTCGCGATTTCATCCATTTTAATATCTTGATTGATGACTTTCCCCTTCCACAAACCCGAACCCGAGGATGCCGGCTGCACTTGTCCGCCATCCAACCACAACAAATCCATCTTGCCATAATCACGCACCAACTCCTCAATTTGATTCTTGGTATACCGCCTAAATTTATCCCATTTCTCGGGATACCGCTCTAGGTCGTAGTTTGGATTGCGGTCCATCGGCGGGAAATACGGATCCCAATAATACGGACTGTGCCAATCGGGCTTCGAAAAATACGCACCCACCCAAAGTCCTTCCTTGCGAAAGGCATCAAACACTTCCTTGGCGATGTTGGCGCGAGGATTTGTATGAAATGGTGTATTGGGCGATGTAATCTTGTAATCGCTGTACTTGGTATCGAACATGGCAAACCCATCGTGGTGTTTGGTGGTGAACACCATGTACTTCATCCCAGCGGAGCGGGCCGCGGAGGCCCATTTCTCGGGATTAAATTTCACCGGGTTGAAGGTATACTGTAAACCCTCATATGCCTTTTTGTACTCAAAATAATTTTGGGCATACGGCCCGCGACGTTCACACCAGCCCTCGTCTTCCGGACAAATACTCCAACTCTCAACGATCCCCCACTGAGAGTATGGCCCCCAATGCATCAAAAGTCCGAATTTGAAATCCCCCCACTGCTCCAACTTATTCTGCACCAGTGTATCTGAAGGCGGGTAGTACTTCTGCAGATGGTGTTCTTGGGCCCTAACAACACTGCTTACCCCAAGAAGAACAATGAAACACCATTGTTTTATTTTGATCCCCTTTTGAAATTGAGTTACTTCATCTGAAGCCCTCAACATCCACATTTTCATCATTGATTTCCTTTTTTTGATTCTATGAACATACGCTTTTGATTGTAAATCAATTGCTTTATTTACATTACTCCTTGCCAAACTATTTTCCATGTTTAATGAAATCCCCCTGCACCGTTGTATAATCGCAAAGGTCCATTGAGTTTCAATTTCAACACGGTAATATATTCATCCAATGCCTCCACAGGCACATCCATAAACACCGTACCCGGCACAGAACTCCAAGAGATTTTACCCACGACTTTTGGCCTCAATTTGCCTTCCACACCCAACACCTCCGCCGATAATATCTCATTTTTCAACCCCTTCACCATTACCGAACATGTAATGCCAGATCCCCCATCGATGTCAATGGCATCGTCTCCCCCCTTTCCCAAGACA
>DDYM01000042.1:0-2222 GCA_002347985.1 Bacteroidetes bacterium UBA2234 | reverse complement strand
AAATACAAAATTGTAGAATCCTTGCTAATCGTGCTTGGACCATAGAAATGACCCAATGGCAACCCCGCTTTTGAACCGTAAATGGCTTCGGCGTGTTTGCTAGTCCAACGACCCAAATCTTTGAGTAAACGCGTTTGCTCCCAAGTGATGCTGCCATCGGCCTTGGGCCCGATATCCAACAACAAATTCCCTCCCATTCCCAAGCACTCTGCAAAAATGCGAATCACTTCGTTTGACGTCTTCATCAACGTATCGTTCGGACGCCATCCCCAGTTGTCGTTGCTTGTCATACAAAGCTCCCACAATGTATTGTACTCCTTGCCATCCAAACCAATTCTTTTGGGCTTGGCGATAGGCATATTCTGCTCTGGCGTAGCATAATCACCGTACCCTTGCAAACGACCATTCATGATCGCATTGGGGTTGGCGGCCAATATATCCTGCCTAATTTTCGGCGCATTCCACTCTTCGTTACTATGCTCCCAGTCCCCATCAAACCAAAACAAATCGGGGTGAAACTGCGAACTCAACTCGCCAATCTGAGCGTGCATAAACTGCAAAAAGCGTTGCCAACGTATCGGATCCTCACCCAGCTTGTACCTACCCTGATCTTTGAAAAAACCCGGATAATCGTTGTGCGACCAATCCAACAGAGAATAATAGGCACCAAACTTAAGACCTTGTTCGCGCAAGGCAGAGGCAAATGGGGCTATCACATCACGCTTGGCCGGAGATTGCGATACAACACTCAAAGGCAATTTTGCATTCCACAGCGCAGGCTTTTGCATTTTCAGCGGCTCGTTGGCACTCAAACTCCAAGGCGTGTTCGGAGTGAGCTGCTTGGTATCCCACAGGGCAACGCCATCGTGATGCTGGGTGGTAATCACGGCATATTGCGCACCGCTTTCCTTGATCAATGCCGCCCAAGCCTTCGGATTGTAATTTTCCGCGGCGAAGCCTTTCAGCTGACCCATATAATAGGGATACGTTGTATTTCTGCTGTGAAAACTCCAACTTTCCGATGTCCCTTCCACCGCATAGATGCCCCAATGAATAAAAATTCCCAACTTGGCATCTGCGAACCACTGCATTTTCGGGGCGATGCTATCGTCTGCGATTCCTTCACTGGCAAAACCCTCATTCAGATAAGACTTAGCTATGAATTTGACGGTGCGATTCATATTGAAATGATCCCCCGCACTCGTGGCATTCACCGCAGAACCCTTGCCCATCAAACCTTGCACAAGACCAAGCAAACCCATCAAAAAAACCACCGAATGCCGCATACTTTTCATATTTTGCAGGCAATTTAACACGGAAAAAGGATATGCGAAAAGTTTTGGTCTCTGGATGTTTTGATATGATGCATAGCGGACATATTGCATTTTTAAAAACGGCAGCGCAATATGGCCACGTTTTCGCCTGTATCGGCAGTGATGAAACCGTTTTCTCGCTCAAAGGTCGTTACCCTGTGGTGAACCAATCCGAAAGGGCATTTTGCCTCAGTGCCCTAGATTCCGTTTTTGAAGCCCGCGTAAGTCGGGGCGACGGACACCTTGATTTTTTACCCGAGCTACTAGAAATCCAACCCGATGTTTTTATCGTAAATACAGATGGGGATTCTGCTGAGAAACGAATTCTCATGAGAGAGCACAACATCGAATACATTGTTTTGGATCGCATTCCTGCAGAGAATTTACCGCCGAGAAGTACAACCGAATTGCGAACGATATGCGACATCCCCTATCGATTGGATTTGGCAGGTGGATGGCTAGACCAACCGTTTGTGAATGCGTTGGCTAGTGGTCCTGTAATTACTATTTCGGTGGAACCCACAGTTGACTTCAATAACCGCAGCGGTATGTCGTCTAGCACCCGAAAAGCCGCCATCGACCTTTGGAAGACTCAAATCCCTGATGGCAATCGAGAGTTATTGGCAAAGACATTATTTTGTTTTGAAAATCCCCCTGGGACCAAAGAAATTGCGGGGTCTCAGGATGCCATTGGCTTGGTATATCCCGGATTGAATCGCATCAATTACAATGAGGAGTTACAAGCAGGGGGAAGCCATTGGCCATCGAAAATCGAAACAGTATTGGGGGAAGACATTTTGAAGTTCATTGAAGATCGACTTTGGTTGTTACCTCTCGGCGAGCGTGAGCAGGGGTATTCTGTTTTAGAAAATACGAAAATTGAAAGGGCGGCAGCGGCGGCCTTGGCCG
>DDYM01000046.1:34923-46634 GCA_002347985.1 Bacteroidetes bacterium UBA2234 | reverse complement strand
TTATTTTAAAACTCCTTGACCGTGCTGCGAATGTACAATCTCAAATGGCCCGCAGAAACTAAGACTATACGAGTTTATGTAGATTGAAATGAAATAGAACCCAAATGATATTGGAATGGCATTGGGTGGCATTGGGAGAGCAATGGAATGGCAATGGGATGGCAATGGGATGGCAATGGGATCGCAATGGGATCGCAATTGAATGACAGTGGGCTTACCAAATGAATTGCGAATTCATTTACCTCGAGTGAATGCCAATGAAATGAGATAACCACTTCAGCATGGAGAATAGTAACTTCATAGGAGTCAATACATTTTCTAATGACTTGGACCTGGACTTGGACCTGGGATTGTTGCAAACGAGAAAAGGCGCCCGCAGGGCGCCTTTTCTCGTTTGTATATAATCTATTGCGTTAATAGGAACTATTCATCCCATGAACAATAATCTCTTATTCCAAAGTGAAGTTGTTTTTCTGACGCATCAAACCACGTGTCCACAACTCTGCAGTATACTTACCCTTCATCAATTTACCTGTCAACAACCCTTTTTCTGGGAAGCTCCATTTCACCTTCTGTAAAGCACCGTCAAACTGAATGGTGTTCTTCAAACTCGTTACTTTGCTCTTATCTGTCAACTTGGTATTGGTGGTAGACAAAACGCCTCCGTTGGGGTCAATAATTCTGATTGTCACTTCTTCTTCCAAAGGTTGAGTTACCATCGGATTCTCCAAAACATCAAAAGTCACACGGATTTTATCAACGCTCTTGGCTTTCATAGTTTCGGTCATTACACCTTTTTTATCAAATAAACCGGTAACCAACAAAGCACCAAACTGAGGACGAGCCCCTTTGTCTAATCGGTCTTTCAATTCAACATTTTCAGACTCTAAGGTAGCTGAACGATCTTTTTCAGCAGTCAATTGCGCTACATAGTCGTTTTTCTCTTTTGTCAATGCCTCGATCTGAGCCATCAACTCAGCAACCTTTGCACGGGCCTCTTCCAATTGCTTGCGCAAATCTTCAGCCTCAGCGCCGCCCTTTCCACTTTTCGCAGCCTTTCTAGAAGCTTTGGTTGATTTTTTAGCACCGTCTCCGGCACCCGCAGCTGCTGCGCCATCTCCAGAAATACCATTGGCGATCTCTCTTCTCAAACGATAGATCTCTTGCATCGCTGCAATTACACGTGGATTTTTGTCGCTCTCCAACTCCTCCACCTTCAACACCAAAGTTTGGTTTTCATTTTGGAAAGTTTGAATTACAAGATTCAAAGAATCTTCCATACGGTTTAACTCACTTTGCAAAGAATCTTTGGCCTTCATTACAGCCACTTTGTTTTCCAATTCTTTGTCGCTTTTCATCTTGTTGAGATACAAAAATGTATTGCTTCCAAGTGAAGCCAACAACAAAATCACGAGTACTACGGTTAATGCGGTCCTATTCATACAATTGCAAAGTTAAATAATAATTCAAATATTCCACACCTTTTGCACAATTCGCTTAATCGCAAACTGCCAATTATTGTTTCTTCAACGAATGAGGTCGTTGATTGATTGATATCAAACGCTGCTTTGGATCAACCAAAAAATACTGTGGCATCGTTTGAAGCTTCAGTTTTTCCGCCACTTCAGAAGAACAAAACCCTTGAATAAAGTTGGTTTCATAGCGTTTATTGTACTGATAAACATACCTTCCACCACCACCATGGTTTAGACAAACGATTTGAATGCTATCAGGTAAATTTCTCGACAAATCATGCAATTCGGCACTGTCATTGATAAAATTTGGGTTGTCGGCATTCCAAACTACGACATATGTATACTTACCCTTAAACTTCCTGATCGATCTGCGATGCACGGGATTTTCTTTTAATTTCCCAGGCTTATACTTTCCTTCAATCAAACAAAATTTAAATCTCGGCAACTTTTCACCAATCAACAAACTGCGGGCATGCTTGATTCCTGAATTTTTTATTTTTCGATGTGAGATCTGCCAAATCCCATTTTGACCCAATTGAACATTTTCAATCACTTGGGCTTGACCCAACCAATCTACCACCAAACCCGGTCTATAATCCCATCCATTGCTATTGTTGAACTCTCCCCGATTATTTCCAACAATTACCTTGTCTATACCGATATCGTTGTAAACCCCATTGAGGTTAACATCCTTCAAGGCCCAATACAAGGTATCGTTCTGCAGTGCATTGCTGGTATTTTCGCTTCCAAACCAGACGGATTTACGATGTTGCCTAAAACTGATGTTACAGCCCAAGTATTCCCTTCTACCACAAATGAGAGAAATTGCATCGTCGTACATTTTCTGAACAGATTTCAATTCTCCTGGCATGAATTGATTCAATCCTACAGCCATTCCATTTTGCAAAGTATCCAATGCAATCAAAGTCTGACTAAAAACACGATCTACTTCATTCAACCCAGACAACGTCAATTTCATAGGAAAATACCACTGCGCAGGCCCATCATCCGTTAAGTCTAAATTGTGATTCAAGTCAACCCATATTTTGGTAGCGCGATACCTCATATTCACCGGATTATCTACCAAAATCAATACAAAGTCCGGCGCCACTCCTATTCCATGGTGATGCGGAACAAAACCATATGCGTGCTTAATGCCAGTTGTTAAACCTTCCTTGGGCAAGTTGACTTTCCAAGCCGTTAACGACATGCCAGGGTAGTCCGCCGACAAATCAATGGGTTGAATTACGCTATCATTCTTGAGTGTAAAAAGAGGCAAAACATCAATCAGATGATTGGTCTCGTTGTCGGCTCCGCGAAAATTCAGATTCGTAACAATCGACTTCCCTTGCACCAAACGCTTCGATGTGGATGGTTTCAACGGTTGTTGAGGTGGTTCGGCTACTGCGTTGTTTTGGATTTCAACGGATTGTGAAAATGCGGAAGGAATGCCAATCCATAGGATTAACACAGCAACAATCAACGAACACAACCGCTGCATGGTGTGATGAATTTACTTAACCACAAAGCGCACGATGATCACGATCAGTGCAATTGCAAACATTAAAATCGAAATACGATTCATGCCATGCATCATTCGCAAATTGAAAGTGTTTTTCACATCATTCTGCTTGCGAAACGTCAGGTAGGAAATCAGTTTTTGAAATATCATATCAAACAAACTTAATTAAAAAACCGTGTTATTCTTTCACCAATTCCGACTTTTCCTTTAACACCCCAAACACATCGATGGGATCTTTTACTTTTTTATCAGTGAGGGCCAAATCCAAGACTTGCAGCATGTTATTGACATAATGAAACTCCAATCCTTGCAGATATTGTTGGGGAATATCAAGAACATCTTTCTTGTTTTGCTCACAAAGAATCACCTGAGTAATACCTGCCCTCTTTGCCGCCAACAGTTTTTCTTTGATTCCACCCACAGGAAGAACTTTCCCTCTTAAGGTAATTTCGCCCGTCATTGCCAATTTGTTTTTGACCTTAAACTGTGTAAACAATGAAGCCAGAGAGGTCAGTATGGCGATACCAGCGCTCGGACCATCTTTGGGAATTGCCCCTGCGGGGAAGTGGACGTGAATATCCCAGAAATCAAAAACCTTTGCATCGATTCCGAGGTAATCCGCATGGGCTTTCAGATAGGATTTGGCAAGCATTACACTCTCCTTCATCACGTCACCCAATTGACCCGTAATCTGCAACATTCCTTTTCCGCGAGACAATTTACTCTCAACAAAAAGAACCGAACCACCCATAGGACTCCATGCCAATCCAGAAACCACACCGGCGGTATCATTATTTTCATACATTTCGGGCTCCAATTTCTCAGCACCTAAAATTTCCTCCACTTCGGATACCCCTATTTGCTTTTTTATCGGCTCTTCCATCGCGATGGACTTGGCCATAAACCTCGCCAACGAAGCGATGCGTTTGTCCAACGACCTCACCCCACTTTCACGGGTATACTGTTCGATAATCAACTCCAACGCCTTGTCGGTTATTTTAAATTGATTCGCCTTGAGCCCATGGGCTTTGCGCTGTTTAGAAACCAAGTATTTCTTTGCGATCTCGATCTTCTCTTCGATGCTGTAACCATGAATTTCAATAATCTCCATTCGATCCAACAGAGCCGGTTGAATGGTATCCAAATTGTTAGCAGTGGCTACAAACAACACTTTGCTTAAATCGTAATCCAATTCAAGATAATTGTCGTAAAAAGCCGCATTCTGCTCAGGATCAAGAACTTCCAACATCGCACTAGACGGATCGCCGCGAAAATCTCTACCCAATTTATCAATTTCATCGAGCACAAAAACAGGATTCGACGTACCCGATTTCTTTAAATTCTGAAGAATTCTGCCTGGCATGGCGCCAATGTAGGTTTTACGATGTCCTCTAATTTCTGATTCATCGTGCAAACCACCCAAACTCATGCGCACATATTTGCGACCCAACGCACTTGCGATACTCTTGCCCAAGCTGGTTTTTCCCACGCCCGGAGGGCCGTACAAACAAATGATTGGAGACCGCATGTCGCCTTTGAGTTTCAACACGGCCAAATATTCCAAAATCCGCTTTTTAACCTTTTCCAATCCGAAGTGGTCCGCATCAAACACCTTTTGGGCATGATGAATATCGAAATTGTCGCTCGTCTGCTCATCCCAAGGCAAATCAAGCATCAGTTGCACGTAATTCAGTCCCACAGAATAATCTGGAGATGCCGGATTTACGCGCATCAAACGGTCCAACTCTTTATTGAAATGACTATGGATTTCTTTATTCCATTTCTTCGTCATCCCCTTCTCACGCAAATTCTGAATTTCTTTGTCTGGCGTATCCCCTCCCAATTCCTCTTGTATCGCGCGAATTTGCTGATGCAAAAAATACTCTTTCTGCTGCTTATCCATATCGGTCCGAACGCGACTCTGGATTTGATCCTTCAATTCCAGCATTTGCAGTTCTTGGGTTACATGCGATAACACCTTAGTGGCACGCAAAGTAGGATCCAACATTTCTAAGAGGGCCTGCTTCTCGGTTTGAGAAATATTCAGATTGCTCGATACAAAATGTATTAAAAAAGTACGTGAGTCGATATTACTCAACGCAACCGAAGCTTCACTGGGAATTTGGGGCGATAAATGAATAATTCTATTTGAGATATCCCTGATAGAATCAATGGTTGCCTTGTATTCTTTGGATTCCTTTATTGGCAAATCGGGCAAGGAACTCACTTTGGCCTTGAAATAAGGCTCGCTTTGAACAAACTCATCAATTTTGATTCGACGTTTCCCTTGAAGAATAACAGTTGAGCTACCATCGGGCATGCGCATCATTCTTACGATTTGAGCCATTGTTCCCACGGTAAAAAGATCTTCAATTTGAGGATCTTCAACATCCGAATTCTTTTGTGCAACTACGGCGATAATCTTGGTCTTTTTATTCGCCTCTTTTATCAGCTTGATGCTTTTATCACGTCCAACAGTAATTGGAAATATAACACCGGGGTAAAGTACAGTATTTCTCATGGTTAGAACCGGCAGTTCTTCCGGTACTTCCAATTTGTTGCTTTCTTCTTCCTCGTGTTTTGAAAATAGTGGCAAAAACTCAGGAGCGTCTTCAAATCCCTCTGAATCCTGATCACTATTAAAAAAAGTCTCTTTGTTTTTGAACATTGCAACTCACTTTATCAATGCTTGTGCCAAATATCGGCATTGTCGTAAAATAAATCAAAACCCCAAAACCTATGACAATTTGTCGGGAATTGAAAATACATTCAATTCTTCTTGGAAAATTCCGATTTTTCTTGAAATTTGCGTAACAAACAAAAAAATATGAAAATCAAACATCTACTTTTAGCCCTTGCTCTTCCCGTTGCAGCCTTTTTTGGCTCTTGCGGTGGCGATAGCAAAGATCCCAAACCAAGTATTTCTTTAAATTCTGGAGCACAGTACGTGAGTGGCGACATCTCTGTAATGAGTGATTCATTGTTGTCGTTCAGTATCTCTGCAACCTCTGGTTCAGGTAACTTGTCTGGCATCAGCGCGAACTACTCTATCAATGGTGCTGCTTCAAAAACTTTCTTTGACTCTTCAGTTTCTGGTAACGCGGTAAATTGCATCGTGAAAACCCGTTTGGCTGGTAGCGTTGACGATGTAGTTGTTTTCAACTTCACTGCAAAAGATGCCAACGGTCAGTCTAGCACAAAGAGCATTAAAATTTCTGTTATTCCTCCTACTGCTCCTTTATTGGGTTTCCAAACGCAGTCGGTTTACAATGCGAACAACACTGGATTTGATGTCGCTTACGATTTGAATAAAGGAGTTGGTTTGCAAAAAAACGCCTCTGCAACTACAAAAGATTTGATGGATATGACAACCAGCGCTATGCCTCAGTTCTCTAAAATTTGGGGTTCTGACAACCAAGGCAAATTTGTAAAAGTGACTGGAAACGATTTCACAAATGCAAACACTACTACCTACCTATACAATTTGTGGAAAGCCAATAGCGCAACTGCAACGGCTCAAACAGATGTATTGGCCGTTGGTGATGTGTATTTGGTAAAGACAGGTCAAGACTTGCCTTTTAACCTTTATATAGTGAAAGTAACCAAGATTCAGGATTTGCCTGCGATTGGCAATCACAACGACTACGTTGAGTTTAGCTACAAGAAGATTGATAACTAATCAAAAAATAAACGCTTAACTTTTGCAAAAACCCCGCATTCGCGGGGTTTTTTGTTAATAATCGCAACGAATTTTTGTCGTATTTTGTAAATCGTGAAAAAGATAGCAGTTCTCACATCCGGCGGCGATGCCCCAGGCATGAATGCCTGTATCCGCTCTGTCATTCGTGCTTGCGCCCATTACAATTTGGAAGTCTATGGCATACACCGTGGTTACCAAGGATTGATTGAAAATGAAATCCACCCCATGACAACCAGCAGTGTGGCAAACATCATTCAAATGGGAGGCACCATTTTGAAAACTGCCAGAAGTATGGACTTCATGACACCTGAAGGACGTAAAAAAGCCCATCAAAACCTGGTAAACCTGGGCATTGAAGGTATCGTCTGCATTGGCGGAAATGGAACATATACGGGTGCTATGATTTTTGAAAAGGAATTTGGTATTCCAAGTATGGGTTGCCCCGGCACGATCGACAATGACCTATGGGGAACTGATGCAACCATTGGTTACGATACTGCCATCAACACAGCGATGGAAGCCATCGACAAAATCAGAGACACCGCCGATGCACACAATAGAATCTTTTTTGTGGAAGTGATGGGTAGGCATTCCGGACATATCGCTCTCCTATCGGGCATTGCAGGCGGAGCAGAGGGAATTTTCATCCCTGAACGCGGAAACGAATTTGATGATATCGTTCAACTCTACGAATCCAAAGCACGCAAAAAGGAGTTTAGCATTTTTGTGGTAGCCGAAGGCGAAGAAGAAGGCCGCGCCTATGATATCTCAAAACGATTTCAAGCCATATACCCCGAAACCGATTGCAGAGTTACAGTACTGGGCCACGTACAACGCGGAGGTCGGCCAACCGCAAACGATAGAATTCTAGCATCCCGCTTGGGAGCACATGCCGTCAAAGCGCTCATCGATGGTCGAAAAAATGAAGCCGTTGGCGTTGTAGACAACCAAATTAAATTTACATCGTTTCAAGAAGCGATAGATCATAAAAAAGATATCCATGACAACTTGTGGGTACTAAATACGATCATTACCCGATAACCCAACCCCAACTAATTCCATTAGAATGATAACACATCTAAATATCAAGAACTACGCATTAATCAAAGACCTTGATATTGAATTTCAAGATGGTTTTACATCCATCACCGGTGAAACAGGTGCTGGTAAAAGTATTTTATTGGGTGCCATTGGACTAATTATGGGTGAAAGGTCCGATAGTTCCGCGATTTTAGACCCCTCCCAGAAATGTATTCTCGAGGCCTCGTTCGATTTGTCGAAACTCCAATTGCAATCAGATTTCGAGGAAAAAGACATCGACTTCAACAACCACTGTACCGTGAGACGTGAATGGAGTCCGAACGGCAAAACACGTTCTTTTATCAACGAATCCCAAGTCACTGTTTCAGAATTGAAATGGTTAGGACAGCAACTGTTAGAAATCCACTCACAGCATACCGGTCTACTGGTAACCCAATCCAATGAGCAACTAAAATTACTTGATGCCTATTGCAATTGCGCCGACTTACTAAAGGATTATCAAATTACGTTTTACGAGCATCAAAATGTTGCCATAGAACTCAAAGCCGCATCAGAAAAACTCTCCAAAATCACCCAAGACACTGAATACAATGGGTTTTTAAGAAGCGAACTTGAAGAATTCAACCCGAAAATCAACGAAGAAAACGATTTAGAAAACGATATTGCTTTATTGAGTCAGGCCACGGATTTGGAGGACCTGTTCGCCAAAATCGACCTAGCGATGGATGGCGCTGAAAATTCAATCGTGGATCAGCTCAACACTGTAAAAGCGGAGATGAAAGGATTCTCTACAATCAACGCAGACTTGGGTGGCATTTATGAGAGATTTAACTCGCTAGCCGTGGATGCAAAAGAACTCGCTCGAGATCTTAGATCAGTTGCCAATGGCATCGAAAGCAATCCCGAAAAACTTCATCAGGCCAATGAAAGATATTCCCAACTGCAATTGCTGTTTCGCAAACACAATGTCAATTCATCCGAGGAATTACTTCAAAAACTGACATCTCTTCAAACAGAACAAGAGGGAGAAACCTTGCTTCAAGAGAAAATCAACGAACTCCAAGAAAAGGTTAAATTTCTCCAAACCCAAAGAGAAAATAAGGCCAATGCGCTGCATAAACAACGCAATTCTGGCATCGAAAAATTGTGTTCAGAAGTGGTTGACCAGCTCATTCAATTGGAGATGCCCTTTGCGCAAATGCAAATTCAGCTCACACAAACGCAATCCAGTTTCACAGAAACCGGAAACACACAAATAGCCATGTTGTTCTGTGCCAATAAAGGTCAGTCCCCCATGCCCATCGAAAAAGTAGCTTCGGGCGGTGAAATTTCACGACTCAACTTTTGTTTGCGTACTCTAATCGCAGATCTCAAACAACTCCCAACCCTAATTTATGATGAGGCGGATACGGGTGTGAGTGGCGAGGTAGCGAATCGACTTGGATATTTAATGCGTAAGCAAGGTCAAAAGCAGCAAATACTTGCAATCACACACCTACCTCAAGTGGCGGCCGCAGGTAATCAACAGTTGTTTGTTTACAAAGATAACCAAGCTGCGATCAGCGAAACCAAAATCAAAACGCTCGATTCCGAAGGTAGGATCAACGCGTTGGCGGAAATGTTGAGTGGCAAAAACCCGAGTGAAGCGGCAAAATTGAATGCCCGTGATTTGCTAAATATCTAATCCCAATCCGTTTGCTTGATCGGATTCATATTTTTCGTAATTCACATCCACATCGGTTGGACCCATTTGTGCAGCGGTGGTAGCCAAAACATCGCATCGTTCATTTTCCTTGATTCCAGCGTGGCCCTTTACCCAATAAAACTTGGGCTTATATTCCTCGTACAAAGGCAAAAACGCTTGCCATAAATCAACATTCTTTACCTTTTTCCAACCCTTGGCTTTCCATCCAAACAGCCATTTTTTCTCAATGGCATCGCACACGTATTTGCTATCGGTGTACACTTGTATCGACAGGCCAGGGGATTTGATGTGCTTTAGTGCCATAATTACAGCCAACAATTCCATGCGGTTGTTTGTAGTTCTGCGAAATCCACCCGAGAGTTCTTTTCGATATTGCGCATGCATCAAAACGGCGCCATATCCTCCTGGTCCGGGATTCCCCAATGCCGCACCGTCTGTATAAATTATAATTGGCAACTCCACACAACAAAGTTATGGACGACATGTATTTTTGCACCATGGAGGCAGAAATTATTACCATCGGCGATGAACTTTTAATCGGCCAAACCGTGGATACCAATAGCGCCTATCTAGGACAAAAGCTGGGAAGTATTGGCATTTCAATTTCCAGAAAAACGGCAATAAGCGACAATGAATCTGCGATTCTGACGGCTATCGCCGAGTCACAATCCCGTTGCAACCTCCTAATTATCACTGGCGGATTGGGCCCAACCAAAGACGACATTACAAAAAAAACACTGTGTACATATTTCAATTGTGGCATACGACGAGACAATTCCGTGGTTGAACACCTAGAAAAAATCTTTGCCCAACGAGGACGTCAGCTGTTAGACACAAACTTGGTACAAGCGGATTTACCACAGGCCTGTGAAACCCTTCACAATGAAGTGGGAACAGCCCCTGGAATGTGGTTTCACGAAAAAAATCAAATCGTTATTTCACTGCCGGGTGTTCCGGTGGAAGTGTATCATTTGATTGAAGAACGTGTCATTCCCAAGCTGAAATCAACATTAGAGTTGCCGATTGTAGAACATCGAACCTTGGTTACACTCCAAAAAGCAGAAAGTTTACTTTCAAGGGATTTGGAAAAATTTGAAAAGTCTCTCCCACCCGCATTGAGTCTGGCCTATTTACCCAATTTCAACATGGTAAAACTCAGGTTATCGCAAAAAGCAAACTCAAAACAGGAGCTGATTATCGATTCGTATTTCGACAAATTGTTGAGTGAAATTCGGGACGACGTTTTTTGTTTGGGCGATAAGGATCCCGCAACCCATTTGGCAGAATTTCTTATTCGTGAGAACATCTCGTTTACCACTGCCGAAAGTTGCACAGGGGGATTTGTAGCGAACCGAATCATGCAAACCCCAGGCATTTCATCTGTATTCCCAGGCAGTATCGTCTGTTACGCCAATGATGTCAAAATTTCCGAGCTGGGTGTAGACCCCCAAATTATTGAAAATCATGGCGCTGTGAGTGAACCCTGCGCGTTGGCTATGGCAAAAGGCGTGAGGGCAAAATTCAATACCCAATTGTCCATCGCTACCACCGGAGTCGCCGGTCCAAATGGGGGAACTGAAGAAAAACCTGTTGGCTTGGTTTTTATCGCGGTTAGTACCGATACCCAAACCATATGCAAGAAATTCCGATTATTTGGCAACCGAGAACAAATCATCCAAAGAAGCAGCAACGCAGCCATTTGGATGGTGAAACAAGTGCTGTCAATCCCGGTATAAACATCGCCCCAATTCGCGCTGTTTGAGTGGTACACTCGGGGAAATTTCAGTACCTTTGTGGTAGATTCATGACTGAAAAAATCCTCATTCTCGACTTTGGTTCTCAGTATACCCAATTAATCGCACGCAGACTGCGTGAATTATTCGTTTATTGCGAAATCCACCCGTACAATCACATTCCAGAATTAAGCTCCGATATCAAAGGAATCATCCTCTCAGGAAGTCCTTGCTCGGTGAATGAAGTGGACGCGCCCAGCGTTGATTTAGAACGATTGATGGCTCATGGACCATTGTTGGGAGTATGTTACGGAGCACAAATGTTGGCCAAAGAGTTTGGTGGTGTTGTTTCACGCAGTGATCACCGCGAATATGGCAGAGCCATGATGCAACGCAAAGAGCACAAAAATGCCTTATTGACAGGCTTAAGCGATGAATCACAAGTTTGGATGAGTCATGGCGATACAATTACAGCCTTGCCAACAAATGCCCATGTCATTGCAACCACAGAATCAATTCCTGTGGCCGCTTTTGA